>DASZCA010000474.1:0-11722 GCA_035943555.1 Verrucomicrobiia bacterium | reverse complement strand
CTGCGCCTGGCCGAACCACGTGAATTCCAAAACACCGCCGTGTTCCGGACACGCCTGCGCGATGAGCATCAGCGCCGACACCAAAAACATGAAGCTGCCAAATCGCGTATAGTAAAATGTTCCGCCAAATGAATTGACCTTCGCACCGCACAACGTCTTCACCAGCACCACCGCCACGGCGATGATCGTGACGATCAGCATGTACGAGGCGAACTGGCTCATCGCCGGCAACCACGCCGGCACCGGCGCACCTGCCGGAATGCCGATCCACGTTCCGAACAGCGTCAACGTCCAGAACGCAAACATCGCATAGAAGCGGCTCTTCAGCGGTTGGCCGGAAATCTTCGGGATCAAATAAAACGACGTGCCCAGCCCCACCAACGCCAGCCACACAAAAATCAGGTTGTCCGCATACCACCAGTTGATCACACCCTGCGCCACACCGCGCACCGGATGAACGGACACGATAAAAGCATTGGCCGTCGAATAGATCCACGGAAACCACAGCAACGCTGCGAGGAAAAACCAGTGTGAGGGATATAGCTCACGTTCCTTGCGCTGGGCAAAGGTCGCCACCGCCGAAACCGCCACCAGCACAAACGAAACACCCAGCAACGCCGCGCTCGCCCGGGGAAATTCCAGCCAGGTGTAACCGGAACTGCCGCCGCCCAGGATCGTCGCCACCCCCACAAATACGCCCAAGTGCCACAGGTGCGCCGCCGCGAACGGCACGATCGGCAACTCAAGCTCCGTCTGGCTCAGACGCGCAAAAATCCACAGCATCACGCCCAGCGCTGCCGGGATCGCAAAACCATAAACCAGCAGATCATTCGCGACCGCCTGCACATGCCCGTAGGTCAAGCAGGAGCAATGTGCGGTTATCTCGGGATTATGAAATGTCAGCGACGCGAGGACCGCGAACGCCAGTCCGAGGACGAGCCAGAGCGATGCGCCGAGAAACAGCGCGAGCAATGGCACGCGGCACGAAGCATCAATCTTCGCCGTGCAAACTTGGTTGGTGTCAGCCGGGTTCATTCAAAAGAAACTGCTTTTACGGGTGCGGTGGCCTTCGTCAAGCGCGCGGCCAGGTCGGCGCGCGCCGCGGCGGAGTCCGTCCATTTTTCTGCGGCGACCTTGATCGCCGTGTCGATCGGCAACTGGTATGTGCCGCGCGATTTGTCGATCAGCACCGCGTTGTTCAAAGCCTTGTCTTCCGTCGCGTGCATTTCCGCCAGCGCCTTGCCGATGACCTCTTTGCGGTCGGCGTCAACCGCCGGCACTTGGATCAGCGATTTCGCCGTCAAACTCAGGATCACTAAAAACACGATGGCCGCGATGAACGCGATCGCCGAACCGGATGCGCGGTTGATTTGTTCCACTTTCATTTGGCACCTCCGGAATTCGCCGCCACCAAGTCACGCACCGTGTCCTGGCTCACACCCATCGCTTCCAGCAAACGCGGATCGCGCTTCGGGTAAGGCGGATTGGAATTAAATTTGCACAGGAAAATCTTCGCCAAAAATCCGCCCATCAACATCAGGCAACCGGCCGGCAGCCAGATCCATTTGAAATGGTAACCGTCGTTATGCAACGCCGGGAAAATGTTGAACGCCAGGTCCAGCGCATGCATCGCCCAGATGAGGATGCAGGTCGGGATGAGCACCTTGAAATTCGTCTTCACCGCCACCGGCAGCAGGATGAAAAACGGCACAAAGAATTTGCCCACGATCAGCAGCATGCTCAGCCACCACCAGTTGCCGTTTTCACGGATGAGGTACCAGAAGGTTTCTTCCGGCACGTTCGCATTCCACACCACAAAGTATTGCGCAAATTCCGTGTATGCGGACAACAGCGTGAAGCCCAAGATCAGCACGCCGATGAAATAGAAATAATGTTTCTGCAACACCGCCGTCAAAGTCCCTTGGCGCAACAGCGCGGCCGCGATCACATAGATCGTTGCCAATCCCGCCCACGCGCAGGTGGAAAAGAAATAAACGCCGTGCATCGCCGAGAACCACTGATACTGCAGCGACTTCATCCACAAGATGCCCGAGAGCGTCAGCACTGCGGAAAACGCCACGATCCCCCAACCGGAATAGAAACGCATCTTGCGCGTACATTCCGCCGCACCGGTCTCGTCCTGCTTCAACGACCAGCGGCTCAACTGCGATGACAGAATCCACCACACCGCGAAGAAAACCGCCGATGAGATCCAAAAACCCGGCACCGTAAAGATCGGCAGCTTCGCCGCCACCAAGTTGTTCTGCGCCGGACTGATCGTCATCCACAAATAGATGCGCTTGCCCAGCAACGCCACCGGCAGAAAAAGGATCGCGAGCCACGGAAACAATAGCGACGCAATATGCTCGCAAAAACGGCGGATGCCCACCGACCAGCCTGCGTCCGTCAGATGATGCATCATCACCATGAACAGCGCGCCCAGCGCGATGCTGTAATAAAACATGAACGCCAGCAGCCAGGACGTTCCAAATTCCTTCAGATCGTTGTACTTCCAGCTCAACAGCGCCCCGATCAGCGTCAGAAATCCGCCGACCACCATGAAGAAGGTCGGCAACCAGCGCCAACCGGACAGGTCCAGCGGCGGCAAGTTAGATTTTTCGTTGTGCGAACTCATGATTATTTCTTCAAGGCGGATGCCTGTTCCGGCGTCAAATCATCCGCGCTGCCCAAGCTGCTCAATTGCAGCGCGCGCAGATAGGCGATCACCGCCCAGCGGTCTTCCGTCGCGATCAGCGGGCCGTACGCACCCATCGTGCTCTTGCCGTAAGTGATCGTGTTAAAAATTTCGCCGTCCGTCATCTTCACGATGCGCGGATCGTGCAGGTTTGCGACCGTCGGCATCACCCCGATTTTTTTGGTGATACCGTTGCCGTCGCCCAGCTTCCCGTGGCACGGCGCACAATAGATGTCGAACCGTTCATGACCGCGCTCGATCAACGCCAGGTTCATCGCCAGCGGATTGTTCTGCACAAAGTTCGTCGTGCCGGTCACGCGTCCGGTGATCACCGGTGAATCTTCAAAGCGATAAACTTCTCCGTCCGCCGTCTGGATCGGCTGCGTGCGCGCGATCGTTCCTGCGGGCGGCAATTGCGAGCTGACGCCGTTCGCAAAAAAATGATTCGGTTCCATCGGCCGCAGCTTCGCCTGCCGGTCCATGTCCGGGAACAGTTCCATCGGCGGTTTGCGCGACATTTTGCCCTGCAAGCCGAGCGTGGCGAACGCGCCGACACCCACGGCTGCGCCGATCAATAAAAATGAAACGATGGGACGGATCATTCTTTGTCCTCCACGATTTCAACATTGGCGCCACCGAGCGATTCCAGCAGTTGTGTCGTCGTCGTCACGTTAAATTTTTCATCCTGCGCGCCGATCACCAGCATGAACTTGTCACGCGAGGCGAGCGCAAAACGCTTGTGATCCAGCAAAGGATGATGCAAGCGCGGCAGTTGGTTGATCCCCAGCATGCCGATCAGCGCGCCCAGGGCGCCGCCCATGATCAACATGATGTACGCCGGCACAAACGTCATCGGCGCGCTGAACATCGGCTTCCCGCCGACGATCATCGGATAATCAAAATCATTCGAGAACCAGATCAGGAACACGATGTTCAAGAACATGAACGCCCCGCCACCCAGCGCCACCCAGCCCACTAGAGAATTCTTCAAGCCCATCAGCTTGTCGATTCCGTGGATCGGGAACGGCGAATAGACATCCCACTTGCTGTAGCCGGTCTCGCGCACCTTTTGCGCAGCACGCAACAGGTCGCCCGGCGTGCTGAATTCCGCAATGACACCATAGGGCTTTGCGCTCATGACTGGCCCCCTTTCTTGGAACCGCCCAGCGGATGATGCGGATCGGCCTCCGGCATCACACCCTTCACTTCTTGGATCGCGATCATCGGCAAAAATTTGACGAACAGCAGGTACAGCATGAAGAACGCGCCCAGCGTCCCGATGTACAGGCCGATGTCCCAGATCGTCGGCATATACTTGCCCCAGTTCGCCGGCAGGAATTCCTGATACAGCGAGCCGACCACGATCACGAAACGTTCGCACCACATGCCGATGTTGATCAAAATGCCGATGATGAACAGCGCCCACATGCTCGAGCGGATCTTCTTGATCCACAGCAGCTGCGTCACTAGCACGTTGATGCCGATCAGCATCCAGCCAAGGTAAAGATAGGTATGACCAAACAACCGGTGACCGAACACCCAGCGTTCATAGGTGTCACCGCTGTACCAGGCGATGAAGAATTCCATCGCATAGATGTAGTCAATGATCAAACCGGCGACCAGCGCCAGCTTGGCAACCTTGTCCATGTGGCTCAACGTGATGATGTTTTCCAAACCGCACCATTTGCGCAGCGGCACCAGCAGCACCAGCATCATACCGAAGCCGCAGAACACCGCGCCGATCACGAAGTACAGCGGGAAAATCGTCGCATGCCAGCCCGCGATCTGCGAGGTGCAGAAATCGAGACCGACGATTGAGCTCACCGTGAACACCAGCAACGTGCACAAACCGCACAGCACGACATATGCTTTTTCATAGTGATGCCACTGGCGCGCCGAACCCGTCCAGCCCATCGCCAGGAAACTGAAGATGCCTTTGCGCACGCGCGTCGTCGCCCGGTCGCGGAAGATCGCAAAATCCGGGATCATGCCCATGAACCAGAACGCCGAGGACACGACGAGGTAGGTGTTCACCGCGAACACGTCCCACATCAGCGGCGATTTGAACTGCGGCCAGAGACCGTTCGAGTTCGGGATCGGAAACATGAACCAGTCAAACCAGGCGCGGCCGACGTGGATTGCCGGATACAGGCCTGCCATCATCACCGAGAAAACCGTCATCGCCTCGGCCATGCGGCCGATGGTCGTGCGCCAATGCTGTTTCGTTAAAAACAGCAGGGCCGAGATCAACGTGCCGGCATGCGCCACGCCGACCCACCAGATGAAATTCACGATGTCCAAGCCCCACATCACCGGATGGTTGTTGCCCCAGACACCGACGCCGGTGAACACTTGATAAAACAAACAGATCGGGAAAATCACCGTCGCGCAAAACGCGGCGATCGCGAAGAAAAATTTCCACCACAGCGGCGTCTGGCCTTCTGCGAACACGGACAGCTTGTCCGTCAGCCAGCCGAGGCCCTTGTTGCCTTCCACCACGGGTGCGCGTTGCAGCTCCGCCGGCGGCGCCAGCTTCTTCAATTCTTCCAGGTTGGTCACGGAGTCAGACATTAGCTCTGGCCTTTCTTCGTGAGGCTTTGGCTCTCGTACTCTTCTGTGCTGAACGGATCATGATGATCTTTATAGTCCGGCATCGCGATGTTCGGGTTGCGGACGCGCGCCAGATACGTCGTGCGCGGTCTTGTCAGCAGGTCGCCGAGCACCGAGTAATTCAACGTGGACAATTTCAATTTCGAGACCGAGCTGCCGGCGTCGCTGATGTCGCCGAACACGATCGCACCCGCCGGGCACGCCTGCTGGCACGCCGTCTTCGGCACCGTTCCCGCCGCTTCCGTGAGCCGCACATTGTCGCTCGCACCGGCCTTCGCCTTCTGGCCGATCTTCGCGTGCTCGATGCGTTGCGTGCAATACGTGCACTTCTCCATGACGCCGCGCATGCGCACCGTCGCGTCCGGATTCTTCGAAAGCTTGATCAGATCCCACTCGTCTTCCGTGCGCATCCCGCTGTTCGGGTCGTTCCACCAGCGCTTCAGATCCCACACGCCATCCGTCTTGTGCGTGAGCGTCGTGGAATAGAACGGCCCCTTGAGTTCCGTCAACGGGCGCTTGTTGTAATCGAGGAAATTGAAACGGCGGACCTTGTACGGGCAGTTGTTCGAGCAATAACGCGTACCGATGCAGCGGTTGTACGCCATCACGTTCAAACCTTCCTGGTCGTGAATCGTCGCGGCCACGGGGCAGACGTTTTCGCACGGGGCCGTCTCGCACATCTGGCAAAGCATCGGCTGGTTCACCGCCTGCACGTCATCGATCCATTCCGCGAACTGCTGGTTCTCGTCGGTCTGGTTCATGTCCGCGCCCAGGTCGAACCGGCTCGGATTATGTTTCCGCTTCGGATCGCTTGTGAAATAACGGTCGATGCGCATCCAGTGCATCTCGCGGCCGCGCAGGACTTGGTCCTTGCCCACGATCGGAATGTTGTTCTCGCTCTGGCACGCGACCACGCAGGTGCCGCAACCCACGCACGCGCTCAAATCGATCGACATGCCCCACTGGTGCAAGGCCGTCTTCTTGGCCTCATCCAACGGGTTCGGATACAGCGACTGCACCACCGGCGGTTCCGCACCATGAAATTTCTCTTCGGCGACGTTTTCTTTCTTGTTCGCCGCTTCCACCGCGTCATCCAGGTTGAATTCGCGCACCGCCGGACGGCCTTCCATCGACCAATGATGCTGCGTGCAGGCCAGCGTGTAAGTGCCGCCGGTCTTCTTGATCGTCGCGCCCGTTGCGATGTATTCGCCGTTGAAAATCTTGTAAGCGTTGAAGCCGACGCCCGTGCCGACACGCCCCGCATGTTCACGGCCATAGCCCAGCGCCAAGCCGAGCGAATTATCCGCCATGCCCGGCTGCGTCCAGATCGGTCCGGTGACCGTCTTGCCGCCCAACGAAATCTCTACGATGTCGCCATTGGCCACGCCAAGATCACGCGCGGTCTTGCGGCTGATGAGCACCGCGTTGTCCCACGTCATCTTCGTGATCGGATCCGGCAGCTCTTGCATCCAGCCGTTGTTCGAGTAGCGCCCGTCATCCACCTTCGCGTCCCGGAAAAAAATGACTTCCAGCGAATTCCCGGCCGGCGGAGATTTTTTCTTCACCAGCCCGCTCAATTCACCCAGCGACTGCGCGATTCTTACGCCGGTGATTGTCGGTGCCGACACCGTCGTGTACCCGTTGTACAAAAATTTCTTCCAGCCCGCGTCCGATCCGCCAAACGTCGTCTGGACGATCTCATGTGCGCCGGTCTGCGTTTCACCCGCCAACCGCGCCAAAAATTCCAGTTCGTTTAACCCGCCGAACAACGGCTGGATCAACGGCTGCACCGGCACCAAGGAACCATCGCTCGTCGTCGCATCACCCCAAGATTCCAAGTAATGCGCCGCCGGAAAATTCCAATTGCTGACTTGCGCCGTCTCGTCTTCATGGTAGCCCAATCGAACCACCGTGGTGGTTTTCGACTTCGGCGCCCAATTAAGAGTATAAACCGGATTGCCACCGAGAATCACCAGCGTATCGGTCGCGCTGTTATCCAGGCCGCTCAAATCAGTGTTCGCACCTTCCACCGCCGACAGCAACGTCACCGTGTTGCCGATGCTATCCAATGCGGTGTTGATGGCATGCGCCAGCAAATGCACTTCGATCGGCTGCCGTTGACCGGCCACCACCACCACATTGCCGCGGTTCGCCGCCAGATCCTTCGCGCATTCGCTCACCCACGGATTCAGCGATTCGGCACCGCCTGCGATCTGCGACAAAATTTCCAACCCCACGCTGCCGACCGATGACGCCGGAAAACGCAACCGATGATCCGCCGCCGCGCCCGTGAGCGTGAACAGCGATTCCACCGCGTACAACCGGCTCATCGCCTCGCCCGCCTTGCGGGCTGTGACAAATTTCCGGATATGATTATGAGCATCATCTTCACCGCCGATGAAGTCACAATCGAGCGACAGGATCACCTTCGCCTTGTCAAAATTGAACACCGGCCGCACGGATTGGCCAAACGCCTGCGTCGCCGCCCGCTGATGGATACCGGAATCAATCGCGTCATGCGTGAACCACTGGGCGCTCGGATATTTCTGCGCGATGATCTTCTGCAAACGCGCGCGCGAAGGCGATGTGCTGCTCTCCGCCAAGAACGCCAAACCGGCACCGCCATTCGCTGAAAATTTTGCCGCCAGGCTGTCAAGGAAGCTCAACGCCTCTTCACGCGTGACCGCTTTGCCCTCATGTGTAAACCGACGGGCGCGATCCGGATCATACAGATCAAGGATCGATGCCTGCGCATAACGGTCCGTGCCGCCGTTGCCGTTCGGATAAAGTGAATTGCCCTCGATCTTGACCGGCCGGCCTTCGTAAGACTTGACCGTTAACGGCACCGCGCCCGTGCGCGTCGGCATGGCCGTCGCAAAATATTGCGCTTCGCCAAAAGTGTAGTTTTCCAGTTGCTTGCCAAACGGCTCCAGCTTTTCTTCGGGACGACGGCAGCCCGCACCCAGCGTCGCGATGCCCGCGAAGGCAAACGAGGCCGACATCAGCTTCAGGAAGCCGCGACGGCTCTGGCCGTCTTCCATCTCGCTTGCGCCTGAGGGAAATTCGCGATGCAGCCAGTCCTTGAACTCCGGCGTGTCAGCCAGTTCATCCAGGCTGCGCCAATATTGGCGGCCAGTGACGGGTGGATTATTCAAATCAGTTTTCATCGGTGACAGGCCGAGCAGCTTTGCAGCGATTCCACTTTCCAGTCATGAACGAATTTCTTTCCGTTCTCCTGCTGCAAGCGGTCAGCCTCGTATGAATTCGTGCTCCATTGCCAGTCCAGCTTCGTGACCTTGTCCGTCGGGCGGATATGCGATGCGGGGTCGCGGTGGCAATCCAGGCAGAAACTCATGCTGAAAGATTTATCATGGCGCACCTCGTCCATCTGGTCGACGCGGCCATGGCACTCCACACAGCTGATGCCGCGCGTAACGTGCACGGAATGGTTGAAATAAACGTAATCCGGCGTCTTGTGCACCTGCACCCACGGGATCGGGACATTGTTCGAAGCGCTGTTGCGCACGATCGCCAGACGCGGGTCGTCTTTCAGCACCAGGCTATGGCAGTTCATGCAGGTCGAGGCGCCCGGCAAGTTGGCGAACCAGGACTTCTCCACGCCGTTATGGCAGTACCGGCAATCCAGCCCGAGCTGCCCGGCGTGGATATTGTGGGAGAACGGCACCGGTTGCACCGGTTGGTAGCCCGCACGCGTGTATTTGGGCGTGAGGTAGATCGTCACGCCTGCCGCCACGGCACCTGCCGCTAGCCCTGCTCCGAGAAGCAGAACCAGAGGCAAACTATTTGTCCATTTCGGAAAAATCACTGCTGCAAAAAGATTAAAAAACCGATGAACCGAAAATTGTTACTTCAACCACAAAGTTGAGCGCATTATTTAGCAATTGCGAAACCCGTCCGCAAGAAAAGTTTGTGAAATTTTTCACGTTGTTCGCAATCCTCCCCCATCGGCTGGAATCATTCCGGACTTGAATTCCTCCTTTTCGTCACGCCAGGCTTCCATCCGTCCCCTTGGATGTTCGGCGTTGAATGTTGGTTGTTGAATGTTCTCCCCTTTACAAATCCCATCCGCCATCGTTCGCCACCGGATAATTTCCACGCCGACATTTTAAATGGGGCGCGGGCGGCCCGCCCGCAAGTTTCCAATGGGCGGCGGCTGTGTTCGCAGAACCAGCCGCAGCGCGCCCGCTTCAGCGCCGCTCTCGCCTGCAACCAGAGCCATCGTTTTGTAACGACGCTGGCCCCGCCATTCGTCATTTTCTTCATGGCTTCGTTTGGCTTTTCATCCACTCAACTGGCTTCTTCGTGGCTTCAAATTGGGTCTCCAGTGGCTTTCCGTGGCTTTCTTGGCTTCGTTTTCCAACCGTCAAAAACCCCGTTTCACCCCTGTAAAATCAGGAGATAGTTTCATTTCCGAGTTGGCTTCGTTTCGCAATTTCATGTTTTTCCGGCAACGGCTCCTCCCCTTCACTCTTCCGGCGCCGTTCTTGCAACCGTTCCAGTTGGTTCATCGCGCGAAACAACTGCCGTTCCAGTGACGATTCATAACGCAATATTTTCCCCAAGGTCTTTTCGCCCGGCAACATCGCCGCCGCCCGCCGTGATTCATCGTCCATCTGTTCCTGCGCTTCGCACGCCTCCATTTTAAGCTCATAGTTGTGGATCAGGTCGTCGATGAACATCAACGTCTGCCGCTTCACCTGCTCCCGGTGCGTCGCCTCATCCACGCCGTCTTCACGGCGCGCCAGCACCAGCCGGATTTCTTGCAACCGGTCTGAGACTGCATTTCTTCGGTCACCGCAGGGAATCTTCGCTGACTTTTTTGTCAGCTCCCCCGCTTGCTCCACTTTCACCCGCACGTCCTTCAACCATTTGATGATCACCTCGTTGCCCAGTTTGGATTTCTCCATCGCATACACCAGATCGCTTGATGACTCCCATTGCGCCGTCAGCGTTATGGGATCGGCATCAATCTTGTGCCTGCACGTCACATCCACACTCACCGCGATCTCGCCCGCCTCCGCCTTGCGGGCCCGGCGCAAACGCCACGCCGTCGCCGCAATCTGTCCCGTCAACATTTCCTCCAGCAACCCCACCGGCCTCAAGTTTTCCTGAAATTCCTGGTACAAATGCGTATATTCCCGTGGCGATTCCTTGGCTGCCAGTCCCCGTACGAGTACCGCATCCCCCAAGATGCCGTATTTGATGGCATTTCGGCTGGCCACCGCCTTTCCGCGCCCCGTCCTCGGCCCCGTCGATTTCAAGGAATTCCGCCGGTTCGCCGCTATTTTCTTCTCTGATATGATGTTCATGCCCCCAGTCTGCCACCCCCGGTTGGACACAGGCTGTCCAACCCATGATAAATTTACGAATAAAATGATGGAAACGTTCAACGTCCAATATGCTCTGTAGAAACCTTTCTAAAACCTGGCGTCTCTGGCTCCCTCTCCGCCATGAAATGGGGGAGCAGCGACAGCGACTATGGACAGGGGAGAGGTGGTGCTTTCCTTTATAAAACCGCTCTGCCTGCCTCGACTTGCACAAAAACATACCCATTTCCCGGCTCGTCTTTATTAACAAGGTTTCTACAAAGCACGTCCAATATTCAATTTCCACAGGCGCTCGCCCCACGTCCTTCTTCGATGTTGAAAGTTGAATGTTCGGCGTGCTCTGTAGAAACCTTTCTAAAACCCGGTGTTTCAATGGGCGGCGGCTGTGTTGGGGAGACAGGGACCAGCCGCAGCGCGTGGCCTGTAACCACCCTATCCGTATTCAGGCACTCCTGTCGGCCCTAATCTTTTTTGGAGTGAAAGGTTTCTACAAAGCATGTTCGGCGTTGAATGTTTTTGAAAACGACCCGTCACCTTTCACTTCCCCGCCCTGCCCCATTGCAACCTTCCCTTCAACGCATACGTCAGCGCCTTCACATTCACCTCCGCCGTCAGAAACGGCTTCTCCAGAAGATCATTGCCGCCCGCGCGCTTCACCTGCTCCCGCGCCGCGTCATCCTGCTGACCCGTCACAAACACCACCGGCGTCTTCCCGTTCACGATCGTGCTGCGGATCTTCGCGCACGCCTCATAGCCGTCCATGCCCGGCATCACCACATCCATGAAGATCACATCGAACGATTTTTCCGCCGCCAGCGCCAGCCCCGCCTCGCCGCTCTCTGCACTCTCCGGCTTTTTGAACGCCGTCTGCAGAACGCCCGTGATCGCCCGGCGCGCCAGCAGATCATCATCCACCACCAAAATCTTGATCGGGGATTGCGTGATCAGATCCGCCCTCACTCCCGGCGCGCACGATTCTTGCAACACCTCCACCGCCGCCGCCAATGTGGCCGGCGCCGATGCCGTGGCCTGCTTCGTGTTCTCCATCAGCTTCCGGAATAATCCCTCG
>DASZCA010000473.1:0-15181 GCA_035943555.1 Verrucomicrobiia bacterium | reverse complement strand
TAAAACCCGGCGTATCAATGGGCGGCGGCTGTGTTGGGGAGACAGGGACCAGCCGCAGCGCGTGGCCTGCAACCACCGTATCCGCATTCAGGCACCCGTGTCGGCCCTGATCTTTTTTGCAATGAAAGGTTTCTACAAAGCGCATCCAACGCTCAACCCCCAACGCCCAAGGGCTTGCATTCAGGCTGATATGGGAGCTGGGAGTTGAATGTTACGTGTTGAATGTTTCCCTAACTACCTCGTCGGTCAGCGGGGTTGTTTGGATTCGTTCCAACGGATCGCCGCACGCATCAGCTCCGTGGCATTGGCAAGTTGCAGCTTCTCTTTGATGCGTGCCTGGTAAGCCTGGACCGTTTTGAAACCGACGTGCAGATTCTCAGAAATCTGGCGCGTGCTCTGGCCCTGGCCCAGCAGTTCGAACACCTGCAATTCCCGGTCGCTCAACTGCTCAACCGGTGAAGCGTCCGCCGATGATTTGCCGCCGACAAATTTCTCCGCCATCAGCGCCGCGATCTTTTCGCTCACGAACAATTGCCCCGCGTGAACCGCCAAAATTCCGGCGATCACTTTCCGCGCCGCCTCGCGTTTCATGATATATCCGCGCGCCCCCGCATGCAGTGCGCGCTCCGCATAAAGCGTCTCGTCATGCATCGAAAGCACCAATGACTTCACCCCCGGGTGGCCCGTCTTGATGTTCTTTAGCAGCTCGATCCCCGAACCGTTCTCCAGCGAGATATCCACCACCACGACATCCGGGCGCAGTTGGCTGACCAGTTGCAGCGCCTCCGGCTCGTTGCCCGCCTGGCCGCAGATTTCCAGGTCCGGGTGCTGGTTGATCAGGTTCACCAACCCCTCGCGCACCAGTGCGTGGTCATCCACCAGCAGAATTTTTATTTTATTCGCCATTTTTTTCCTGTGCATTGGACGGGTTTACCAGCATGCAGGTGACATGCGTTCCACGTTCCGCTTCCCGGCCCACGCTGAACACGCCGCCGATCAGGTCGGCCCGGTATGCCATGATGCGCAACCCCATCCCCTTTCTCCTGCGAAAATCCTCCGGCAACCCCACCCCGTCATCCGTGATGTTCAAAAACCACTCCTCCTCCGTCGCGTCAAAACTGATCACGATGTTCTTCGCCCGGCCATGCCGGACCGAATTCACGATCGCCTCCTCGGCGATGTGGTACAGGTGCGATGCCACCTCCACCTCCGGCATCGGCCCCGCCTCATGACATTCAAACCGGCACTGCACATTGAACATCGCGCTCGCATTTGCCGCCAGTTCCTGAAAATTCACCGCCATCCGTCCCGGCTGCCATTCCACCGGGCTCAGGCTGCGCGATAACGTCCGCGTCATCTCGATCGCCTCTTCGATCAGCTCCACCACCCGGTTCACGTCCGCCGATTCCGGCAGCGATTTTCCTGCCAGTTTGTGGCTGGCCAGATGCCCGTTCAGCGCCGCCGCCGTCAGATGCTGGCACAGGCTGTCATGCAATTCATGACCGATCCGCCGCCGCTCGCGCTCTCCCGCCTCGATCAATTCCTTCTGCAAACGCATCCGGTCCCGCACTTCCTTCGCCAGCGATTCTGTCCGCAACCGCACCCGCTCCTCCAGCTCGCGGTTGAAACCCTGCACCACCGCCAGCAACCAGACCACGATCAGGTAAAAAACGAACATGATCAGCGCGTTCCACACCGGCACGAAATAGCTCGAATAGCGCGCCCCTGCCTCGATGTTGGAAGAGATCCACGCCACCACGCTCAACGCGGACATCAACACCCCGAATGGCACGCTCACAAACCACACCGCCAAAATCACCGACAACAGATAGAAGATAAAAAAGAAAGTCTCGTACCCCGACAGATAATCCACGATCCCGACCAGCGTGACGATGAAGATGCATAGCGGCGCGATAAAACGTTTGGGCACCGCTTCAAGCTTTTTCAGCCGGATGGACACGCTGGACACGCCCGCGACATTACCAGCAAAAGCCCGTCACGATAAATAAAATCCCGAAACAACCAAACCACAGCTTGTCGCGTTAAAGTGACATACTTCTGGGATCACTCATAGTAAATGGTCATCTTAAACTCGCTCACCACGCCAAGGGCATGGCAAACCGTGGAAGGTGGACAATGTAGCGCTGCGACGTTGTCTGCCCGCACAGCGGGTACTTTGAGGTGTGATAACGTCTGCCGCTCTCGCATTTCCACAAGCACCGCAATTCGTCATTCGCAAATCGTAAATCCCTTACCCTTTCCCCGTTGCCTGATAGTTCCGTGGAAACACCACCCGGAACGTCGTTCCCGTTTCCGCCGAACTCGCCATCTCCAAACTCGCATCCAGCAACTCGCACAGCCGCTTCACGATTGACAGCCCGATCCCTTCGCCGGCCTGCTGTTGAAATGGTGTTGCCGCCACGGGAACGCCCGGCGCCGATGTCAGCACATGCGAAACCTTGCCTTCGCTCGCCGCCGATTTCTCGTCGGTTTCCCTCGCGCTCGCCGTCGCCTCCTTCATGCCGATCAACATCGGCGCGTTCGGACCCGCCAAGATTCCCGGCCCCGTGTCCTTCACCATCAACCACCAGTTCTCCTTTTCCTCGCCCCAACTCAGGGTCACCCCGCCCTGCACCGTATATTTTAGCGCGTTCAAAAGCAGGTTTTGCGACAACCTCCGCACTTTGCCGGGATCGCTTCCTACCGGAAAATGCGCCGCTCCCTCCACGTTCAAGAACAGACCCCGTTCACGGGCGATCGGACGGTTCAATTCGCCCAGTTCCGTGATCAACACCGCCGCGTCAAACGTCGTTATCTCCACCCTCTCCTGCCCCGCTTCCAGCCGCGCCAGCTCGATCAGTTCGCCCAGCATCGTCGTCACCGACTCCACTCCTTTGTGGATCTGCGCCGTCACCTCCAACCGTTCGGTTTCTTCCAGATTCGTTTCCCCGAGCACATCCGCCGCCGTCGTGATCGATTGCACATTCCCGCGCAGATCATGCACCGCCTGATGGATGAGCGTCGTCCGCTGCCGTTCCGCCTCTTGCAAAGCGGTCAAAGCCTTGTCCAGATCCCGCGCATGCCCCGCCGCCTCCGCCTGCTGCATGTGCGCATATTGCATCGCACTTTCAGTGATTGCCTCGGTGACGAACTGGATCGTCTGCCGGTTGGCCTCCGCCAGCGCCTCTTTACCAAAATCCGCATGCCCCGCCGCAAAAGCCTCGATCTCCTCAAACAGACAAAGCTGAAGATGTCCCCATTCATGCAATACCTCCGGCAGCCGGTATCCCTGTTGCCAGCGATGCCGGCCATGCTTTATCTCCTCTTCCGTTTTCAACCGCTCGGCCGCCTGCGCCTCTAAGCCACCGGGGCGCGAGCGCAGCTTGCGTTCAAAAGCATCCAGCACCTCGGGGATGTGATCGTGGAGTTGGCTGCGGGTAAGCGACCGCGCCGTCGTCTGCACCGGATCGGCGGCAATCGCCTTCCGCCATGCCAGCAACAGCACCTCCCGCCGGGCCATCAAATGATTACAGAGCGCGTCAAACTGTTGGCTTTTGGATGGAACCATACACAGGAATATGATGCTCCCCGTCCCAAGAAGCAATCAGTCAGACTCAAAATGCGCAAAATGTCCTGTAGAAAAGGCGGAAATCAGATGTAGTCGGTATGGCGGCGAGATCGCAGAGCGGGATCGCACTCTCGCGACGGGGCGCGGCGTTTACGCCGCTTAAATGTTCACCAACCCTGACGTGATGTCTTATTTTACAGCGGCCGCCTGGGCAAAAGCATGAAATACCGATTTGATCTGACGTCCAAAAGTTATGGGCAAAAAAAAGCTCCCGGAAGGGGAAAAATGTGAGAGCAAGCATCAAAACTGACTTTGCCGTTCACCAAGCATCTTGTCCCGCTCTCAACTATCAACTGCCCTCCACTCACTGACCGGATGATTCGCCTTGCGCCACGCGGCAAACCCGCCAACCAGGGGACGGATGCGGGTAAACCCTCGCTTCTTGAGACGCAATGCCGTTGTCGCGCTGGTGATCTCATGGGGACAATCGCAATAAGTGATGATCTCACGGTCACGCGGAAATTCCTTCTCCCGCTTCGTCACTTCGTCGAGCCGCAGGTGAAAGGCGCCGGTGATCATCACCGGATCTTTTTCTATTTGAGCCAACGACCGCAAATCAACGATCCAAGGCTTGGGCTCGCCATCCAGCAGCGCCCGCAGCTCCTCCACGGTGATTTTGGCCATGCGCAACTCGCGCAGCATTCGCTGCCGCTGCCAATATTTCCAGCTAATATAAGCGGCTATCAGCACCAGACCGACCCGCAGAATGCTCCCGCCAACCTGCTGAAAGACCGCGCCCACTTGGGCGAGCTGATCCCTAAAAAACCAGCCGAGCAGCAGGTAAGCCCCGCAATACAGCAGCGCCCCCAAGCCATCTAAAAATAAAAAACGCCGGTAACCGATCCCCGCCATGCCGGCGAGCGGCGGCGTGACGGTGGCCAGACCCGGAACAAACTTGGCGACCAAAATGCCCCGCCAGCCATGCCGTTCAAAGACCGTCACCGTGCGACGCACACAGGAATCCGGTTCCAACGAAAACCGGCACAGCAGCCCCATCACCTTCGCGCCCCGGAATTTGCCGATGTAAAACCACGCCGTATCCGCGAGCAGACACGCCAGCGCGGTCAAAAGCAGTCCTCCCACCAAATTAAGATGCCCCGCCGCCGCCAGCGCCCCCGCCGCCAGCAACCAGGGAGCCGCCGGAATCGGGGCGCCGATTTGTTCCAGCAAAACAATGCCAAATAAAATCGGCAGACCATGCTCTACGAGAAATTCATTAGTCACTGACATCTTTTACTCTTGCTTGCACATAATGACAACCCGCCTTTCCAAACTTATTTTTCCAAGCAACCCCGTCCCTGCGCCGTAGGTGCAAAACATCGGGTCGCCACAGGGCACAAATCAGGCGGCAGATTATTTGGTTCAACATGCGCACCTGCTTGCATGGCGGCTCTCAAATAAAAACCACAGATGTTTTGTCCCGAAAGAAAGCTGGAAAGCCAAAAACGAAGAAGACGGAATGGTTTATGGCACCTGACACCGAAAAAAGCTCCGTCCCGGGCATTTACATTTCAGCATTCCAATGACTAAATTCCATGGGCCAGCGCCGTCTCGCCGCTTGGCATTTGAAGTTTCTCTGGCCTGTCACGCCGAAGCCTTGGCGAAGGTGGAAGGTTGGACGCTTGGCGCTTTTTATTTCAATGCCTTCAACCGCCCCGCCGCATCCGCCTTGGCATCTTGATCATCCCGGTCCACCGGCTTCAACCGCGCGCATTTCTCCAGCTCCGCGATCGCCAGCTTTTTCTCGCCGGTCGCTTCATACACGCGCGCCAGTTCTGAATGATGGATGATCCGGTCCGGCGCCAGTGTGATGGCCTGTTTGAAATTCTTGATCGCATCCTCATTGCTCGCCTGCGGCAAACCGCCATAGATGAGCTTCACCACGCCCTTGGCAAAAAAATTCATGTTGGCCGTCCCAAAATACCAGCGCCCCAGCAAGTAATACCCCACGTCCTGTTTGGGATCCAAAGCGATGCCCTGTTCGCATTCCGTCTTCATCGCCCGCGACCATTTCACCTTCGTCTCGTTGTCCGCGTAAGGGAAATTTTTTGCATAACAGACCGCCACGCTTAAATGCGCCAGCGCGCTTTTAGGATCCGCCTTCTCCGCCCGCAACCCGCTCGCCAGCGCCTTTGCCGCCAGGTCCTTCTGCACCGCCGGCGAACTTGCATCATGCATCAAATCACAATACCGCCGCGTCACCACACACAGATCGCCACAACTGGTCGCCTTCGCATCCGCCGCGACATAAGCCTTCAGCGCCCCCGCCACGTCTCCCCGTTTCTCCGCTACGTCTCCCTGAACAATCGAATTGGTGAATGAAAGACTCTCCCCCCGCCCGGCCATCACGAAAAACAACAGCACCAACAATCCGGGCCATTTTCCCATTTCATAAAAAACATTTTTGGAAAATCCGCGACGGAATTGCCACCACGACAAACGAACCCAAGGGATGCAGCTATATATGCTCCTCTCCCCGGGGGAGAGGAAACAGGTGAGGGCGAGCGTTAAAACTAACTTGCCCCGGTTCGTACCGTCTCTCGCCGCCATGTTCGCCCCGGTGCGCATGTCCTCACCCCCGTTTGTTGCTAAACAGATAATGCGACACCATCCATTCCTCCCCGCCGCGATAGCCCCACAATTCCGCGCAGGCCATGTAAAACACGCGCCAATACACCCACCACCGCGTCTCATTGTCCGCGCCGTAGGTCTGCGCGAACAGTGGCCGGATCTCCGCCTCGTTCGCATCCATGTTTTGTAACCACGCCTCGGCCGTCTTCTGATAATGCGTCCCGTTCACGCGCCAATGATTCTCAATGCTCAGGTCTTTTTGAAAATACAGCAGCAAATCATCGCTCGGCATGATGCCGCCCGCGAAAAAATACCGCGCCATCCAGTCCGACGCATCCCGCGCTACGAAATGATATGCATACTCCTTGTGCGTGAAGATATGGACGAACAATTTCCCCTCCGGCTTCAACCAGCGCGAAACATTCCCCATCAACAGCTCAAAATTCTTCATGTGCTCAAACATCTCCACCGACACCACGCGGTCGAATCTGTCCGTGATATCAAACCGGTTCATATCGCACGTGATGATGCTCAAGTTTTTCAACCCGAGCTTCTGCGCTTCGGCGTCGATGTGCAATTTCTGCGTCGCCGAATTGGAAACGCCCGTGATGCGCGCGTTCGGATACTGCTCCGCCATCCACAACGACAGCGATCCCCAGCCGCATCCCAATTCCAGGATATCTTGCCCGTCCGCCAATTTCGCGCGCGCGCACGTCAACTGCAGCATCGTCTGTTCTGCGATGTCCAGCGTATTGACATCGGCCGGCCAGTAGGCGCCGCTATATTTCAACCGCTTGCCGAGCGAGAGCTGGTAAAACCGCGTCGGCACCTCGTAATGCTGCGTGTTTGCCGCCACCGTCTCGATGGCGATCGGGCTCTGCTTCAGTTCCGCGACCAGCTTGAGCAGATGCGCCCGCTGCTCCACCACCCCGCCCTTGTTCTCCTCCCGCAAGCGTTCCGCCAGCAGCCGGCGGATGCCGATGCGGATCAGCCAGTCCGGCAGCCAGTTCTTTTCCAGCAACACATCGAGCGAGATGTTCGTCCGCGGCGTCTGTGCCTGCGTCTTCGGCAATGCGCCTTTGAGATCAATGGTTTGTTCAGCTTGCATAAGAATTCAGTGTTTTCTCGGCCACGGCACAAACATGCTCGTTGTCTTTTGGTAGCTGCGAAACTTCTCCCCTTTGCTCTTGAGCGATTGCCGTTCCGTCAACGGAATGCCCGTCACCCGCAACAGAAAATACAACATCAACGCCGGACAATAGATCGTCACGCAACCCAGCGGCGACCCGAGCGCAAAAATCCAGTACGCGATCCACGCCAGCCATTCAAAAAAGTAATTCGGATGCCGCGAATAATGCCACAATCCGTCCTGGCAGACCTCGCCCCTGTTCTTCGGGTTGGCCTTAAAAACCTTCAACTGATGATCCGCCAAACTTTCCCCGCACACGGCGATGAGCCATAGCCCGGCACCGGCCCATTCCCACGGGCTCAAACCGGCCTGCCCGTTGAACGCCGCGATCAAAAACGGCGCGCTCAACGCCACCACCGAAAGCGCCTGCACTTGAAAAAACACGAACAATTTTAATTGCAGGTTCTTTTTCCACTTCTCCCGAAATTCCAGATAGCGCGGATCTTCGTGCGGATGCAGCTTGGTCACCCGCACCGCCACATGCAACCCCAGTCGCAGGCTCCAGATCGCCGCCATCGCGCCAAATAGCCAGCGCCTCGTTTCCCACCCTGGCGCACACACCGCATAGGACAGGGCGATCAGGGCGAACAACAGCGACCACGCGATATCAATGATCCCCGCATTCTTGATGCGATAGCTGATGAACCACACCACCGCCATCACCACCGCGGCAAACGCCCAGGTCGCCAATACGAAATATAAAAAGTGCGCAATCATGCCGGTTTCAAATTTTGTTTGCCCGCGAGTTTCTTCATCAGCGGCAGAAAGGTGAAATAAATCACCGCCGCCGCGAACGGCGCGGTCAGCCCCCACCCGATGATGCCGTGCAAGCCGGTCATCCCGAACTCGTGCATGAATTTCATCGGCGATTCATGAAATTTCCGCAGCATCTCCGGAATGGAAAAGCTGACCGGCTGCGCCCGCGTGATCCATTCGCCGATGCGCACAAAAACCACGATCAACACGATCTGCAGCGGATACATCAAATAGTTCACCACTTGGATGATCGGCTGGTTTAGCTTGAAGCAAAGTCCCGCGATGAAGCACAGCAGCGTTGTCGAACCCAAGATCGGGAACAGCGCAATCGTTGCTCCTAGTGCGATGGTCAGGGAAATCTTTTGCGGCGTGATGCCCTGCTTGAGCTGGCCGACGATCGTATCCCCGACCCGCCGCCGCCAAAAACCTTTGACAGGCGTGTCCGTTTCCGGGATGGGTGCGGCGGTATTCACTTCGTTTTAGGTTTGCGCAATAAAACCTGTGCCATCGTGGCGTTGGCCGGCAGGCGGCACAGCACCGTCAGCATGTAACTCGCCATCGCGATATTGCCCAGCAACAAGATTGCTACGAGCCAAAGCACGCGGGCAACATTCGACGCTTCCTTGTATGCTAGCCATGCCCAAAACGTCAGAAATGCAAAATACGTGTCGAACAACGTTGCGATGAACCACGGATGCATGACCACCTCGTGCGGCGTCTTCCACAGCGGAATTTGCAGGCTCGCCCACGTCGTCACCGACAACATGGTGACGATGACGCCGGCAAAAATAATGCGAAACAGCCAGATCATAAATTGGTCAGGGTTTGGTTGTTGGGCCGCGTATATACCGCCTGCACCACGCTGATGTTCCGCATCGCAAACGCGGCCTCGCAGTAGCTCAGGTAGTAATTCCATTTGCGGATGAAGCGCGTATCAAACTTCAGCGCGCGCACACCGGCTTCATTTTGATTAAACGTGACCCGCCAGCGCTTCAACGTCTCCGCATACGAAAGCCCGAGGTCTTTCAAGTCATACAGAAACAGGTCGCCCGTCTGGCGCAACGCCTCGTTGACCCGGTGAATGGAGAGCAACAGCGAGCCCGGGAAGATATGTTTCTGGATCCAGTCCACATTGTTGCGCAGCGAATCATGCCGTGAATCCGGACACGTGATCATCTGCAACGCCAGCAACCCGCCCGGTTTCAACAACTCCTGGCACTTCGCAAAATACGTTTCCAGAAACGCATCGCCAACGGCTTCCAACATCTCGATGGATACGATCTTGTCGAACTTCCCTTCGAGCAGCCGGTAATCCTGCAACTTGATCTCCACGCGGTCTGCGAGGCCTTCTTTTTGAAACAGCTCGCGGGCGTATTTGAACTGCTCCTCGGAAATCGTCACCGTTGTGATCCGCACACCGTAGTGTTTCGCAGCATGACGGCTGAACCCGCCCCAGCCGCTGCCGATCTCCAGCACATGTTCGCCCGGCTTGAGCTTTAGTTGCCGGCACAGCCGGTCATATTTGGCCACCTGCGCCTCCTCCAAACTGACGCGCTGCGTCGCCCCGTCTTCAAATAACGCCGATGAATACGTCATCGTCGGATCGAGGAACAATTTGTAAAAATCATTCCCCAGGTCGTAATGTTCCGAAATATTCCGGCGGCTCGTCGTGAGGCTGTTCGGCCGCAGCAGATGCCGGATGCGGTTCTGCCAGCCAAGCAGGTTGATGGCGAATTTCTTGGCGCGCCCGCCGGACATCGCCGGCGAATTTTCCACGTTCAGGATGAACCATGAAATCACCTTTGTGATGTCATCGGTCTCCCAATCGCCATCTACATAGGCTTCGCCGAATCCGACATCGCCGAACAACACGCAACGCTTGAAGAAATCCCGGTTCGTGATGCGCACATTGGCCACGATCGCCGCACCGGGACGCCCGACCGTCTTTTTTGTGCCGTCGGGCAGTTCAAGGTGCAGGCAACCGAGCGTCATCTGCTCAAGTGTTTGCATCACGGCACGCTGGTAAAAGCCGCCGGATTGTTTGGAGCGCGATCGGGTCGGCGCCGGGGTTGCCGGGGTCAGGGTGGCGGTGGTTTGGTTCATTTTGTCCTCGTAGCCAGGGTTGAGTGGGGGCGCAACACGTCTTGTTGCAGCGGCAAATTCGCCGCCTTGCGGTGAAAGGGAACACGCTTGAGCCAGAGCCGCAGCGCATGCCAATGGATCAGAAAAATGACTTTTAGCGTGACCAACGGATACAAGAACGTGAACCACCACAGATTACGATTCGTCAGTTCCGCCCGCGCGCCGGTCAAGGTGGTGATGAGCACCGTCGCTTCACCATCACGGTCGTCAACTTTGACATCCAATTTCTCACCGGGAATCTTCAGCCGAAAATCAAAATTCAAATCCAGCGGCGAGAAGGGCGAAACATAGAAATTTTTTGGCATCGTCTTGGCGAACATGCTGCCGACGACGAAATCTTCACCGCGCAGCAGGTACAGCTTCATCTCCCGAAACGTATTACCAACTTCCGCCACCGAACAAACCGCCTTCCCCGCGCTATCAAAACAGTAGTAAACAGAAATGGGATTAAAGACATAACCCAACATGCGCGGCAGCGTCAGGAGCATCACGCGACAAGCAGGCCCCGGATCAATCCCCTGCTGCCGGATGAAACCCACGATTCTTTCCTTCAGCGGATTGTTGCCCGCCGGCTCATGATCACCATCTCGAAAGCTATAAAGATTTTTACGGTTATGGCCGAATAGATGGATTTTTTTAGCAACCACATCCAATTCATCCAGATCCAGATAGAACATGAAGAGGTCATGCTGGAAATGATGAGCCTTCGGCGAAAACCGGTGGTGCATCACGGAACATTGATAGAGACAGGAGTTCATTCCATGAGCCCTTCCCCCGTGAGGCGGCGGCAGAGGTTCAACGCAGACGTGAAAGCGTCTTCGTGAAACCCGTACTTAAAATAGCTGCCGCAAAAAAACACGTTGCTCATACGCTCATTCAATTCAGGCAGTTTCGGCTGCGCCCGGATCGCACCCAGGCTGAACAACGGGTGCTCATATTGAATACGTTTGAGCACGGCGTTTGGATTCACCGAATCTTCGCCGTTGATGGAGACAAAGTAGTTCTGCCGGTCCGATACGCCTTGCAGACTGTTCATCCAGTAGATCGTCGAGGGCGAAAATTTCCCGTCCGTACCCCGGTCGATCCGGTAATTCCACGACGCCCAGCACAGCTTCGTCTTCGGCATCACAGAAGCATCCGTATGCAGCAAAGCCGTGTTCGGCTGATATTTGAACTCATTCAGCAAAGCACGCTCCCGTTCATCCGCATCTCCCAGCATCTTCAATGCCTCATCCGCGTGACTCGCAAAAATCGCCTGGTCATAGGTCTCCGTTTGCCCCGCCACATCGGTCACCTTCACGCGCCCGCCTTCGCGCCGCACGCTGACCGCCCCGCGCTTCAAACGGATCTTGTCGCGGAACGGCGCCGTGATCTTGTCCACATACGATTTCGCGCCATTGACCACCGTGAACCACGGATGTTGCGTGTGCAGGCCGAGAAAACCGTGATTATGAAAAAAACGCAGCAACGCAACCGCCGGAAACTCCAGCATCAATTCCGGCGGCGTGGACCACACGGCGGAACTCATCGGCACCAGGTAAAAATTCAGAAAATCATCGCCATAGTTTCTATGCCGCACGTAGTCACCAACCGTCATGTCTGCAAATTCTTTGGCCGTCAGCGCTTGCACCGCCTCGGTATTGAACCGGTTGATCTGCCCCACCATTTTCCAAAAACGTGGCCGCACCAGATTCCGGCGCTGGGCGAAGATATGATTCAAACTGGTTCCGCAAAATTCCAAGTTCGTGGACAGATGCTGCACGCTGAACGACATTTTCGTGGGCTTGACCGCCACGCCAAGCTCGCGGAACAACCGCGTCAGATTTGGATACGTCACCTCATTGAAGACCATGAAGCCGGTATCAATGGGCACCCTGCGCTGGTCTTCAGCGATTGAAATCGTGTTCGTATGCCCGCCCGGATAATCGTTTTTCTCGTACAGCGTCAGCGCGGCCTGCCGGTGCAAAAAATGCGCGCAACCCAGGCCGGCAATGCCCGTACCGATGATCGCGATGGCTTTCCCGGATGACGAGTTCACGCGCGCGGAGAATTGACGGATGAAAAGCGGTGGGCTTTGGGAACAGGATGGTTATTTTCATACGCAGACAGCGGCACGGGTTTGAGATTCCAGATGATGCCCGTCCAGGACATGGCCTTGAGGACGTAGTAAGAGATGTCGATCTCCCACCAATAAAAGCCCTGGCGCGTGGCCGTCATGTAACGGTGATGATTATTATGCCAGCCCTCGCCCAGCGTGATCATGGCGAGGATAAAACTGTTCCGGCTGTTGTCCTCGGTCTCATAACGGCGCTTGCCCAGCAGATGCGCGAGCGAATTGATGCTCGAGGTAGCATGGAACAACACCGTCGTGCTGATAAAAAATCCCCAGACCAGCAACTGCCACGAGGTCACACCAAGTGAGGGCGCAAACGCATGCAGCAACGCGCCCAACCCAAACAACGCCACCGCGAACAACGCCGGCACCAGCGAATCAAAGCGGTTCAAGAAAACGAGTTCCGGAAATTTTGCGAGATCGCGCACATGCGAGTAATCCGTCGGAAAATTCCGTGCGCTCGTGATCCAACCGATGTGCGACCACCAGAAGCCACGGCGGTTCGGTGAATGCACATCTTCCTCGTCGTCTGAATGTTTGTGATGATGCCGGTGCTGGTAGCTCCACCAGAGCGGGCCACGTTGCACGGCCGTCGCACCGAGAACCGCGAACAAAAACTGCGCCGGACGTGATGTATGAAAAGTCTTATGCGAAAAATAGCGGTGATAAAAACCGGTGATCGCGAACATCCGCACCAGATACAGCACCACCGCCGTGCCGACCGCGAACCAGCTCCAGCCCGCCAGAAAAACCCCGAGGCAGCCGACGTGCAATAAAATAAAAGGCAACACCCGCAAGAATTCCACCTTGTCCGGCTTGGCCCGGATGGCCGCCAGATCAGTATTCCCGTAGTCCGAGTCAAACCAATGGACGAGGGAAATGAGACCCTGCCTTGAGACCTGATGGTTATTCTTCATGGTTCTGTATTAAAGGTTTGCCTGTCTGTGCTTAAATCGTCTGCTGAATGGTTTTGGATGCAATTAAAAAAGCAGGGTTTCGTCGCCAAACGGCCCAAACGCCGGACATTGCATTTCGCCCGCCTGCCGTGCGTTTTTCTAAATAATTCTGAAAATTGCATCCATCACGGCAGGAGAGGCGTTTAATTATTAAACATGGCAACTTGTCAGTTGCCGGTTGGTTTGATATGACCCTGTGTGCCTGCAACGATTTACGTCCCGCTTTTCGCGTTTTTGACGCGGAAACGGTCTTCTCGTTGCCGGTTTTTTTTCAAAGCGTGAACGACGATACGGCATCAGACAAGGATGTGGAACTGCTCCGCCGGGTGGCTACGGGCGACCGGGCCGCGTTCGCGGAATTCTATGACCTTCATTCCACGTTGATGTTTTCCGTGGCCTGCAAAATTCTCAACGATCCCAACGAGGCGCAAGACGTTCTGCAAGAAACGTTCATGCAGATCTGGGAGAAAGCGGCGCGTTTCGACCCAAAACTTGGCAAAGCTTCCAGTTGGGCCGCCACGCTCACCCGCAACAAAGCCATCGATCGCATCCGCGCCTCGGTGCGGCGCACCCGGCTCGCGGACGAGGCCGGAGTGGAATCCGCCATCGCCGCCGAATCCACGGACACGGCGAATGAATCCGTCCACGGCCATGAAAAAGCCAGATTGATCCAATCCGCCATCACCGGACTGCCGGCCGAACAGCGGAAAGCCATCGAGTTGGCGTACTTTTCCGGCCTGACCCAGGACGAAATTTCCAAACAATTGCACGAACCGCTCGGCACCATCAAAGCGCGCATCCGCCGCGGTTTGCTGAAATTGCGCGATCAGCTGGAGGGCCGCCTATGATCGACGAACGCATGGAAGAGCAAGCTGCATTGCACGTCTTGGGTGCCTTGTCCGACACGGAAGCACGCCAGTTCAAGCAGGCCATGGCCGCTGATCCCGAATTGCAAGCCTACGTCGCCCGCCTGAGCATCGCCACCGGCGCGCTCGCCGGTGCCATTCCCGCCGCCGAACCGCCGCCGCAGTTGCGGGCGAAAATCTTGGCCCAGGTCGGTGAGAAGCAGAAAACCGTTTCTTTGCCGGAGCGGAAATTTCGTCCGCTATTGTGGTGGGGCTGGTCGCTGGCTTTTGGTCTGGCCATTATTTTGGCGGCTTTCAACCATAACGTGCAACCGCTGCGTGAAAAAGTCGTGGCGCAAGCGAGTCAGATCACTAGCTTAAATCAGATGGTGCAGACCTTGCAAGCGGCCACGAACAATTTACAACAAACCGTGCTCGCCCTGCAGGAAACTAACAAGCTCGCGAACATGCGCATCGCCATGCTCAGTTCGTTGCTCACAGATTCGCCGAAGGCCGTCGCCGTCTCCTTGTGGGATAACAACAAGCAGGAAGGCGTGTTCGTCGTCCAAAATCTCAAGCCGCTCCCGGCTGACCGCGATTACCAGCTCTGGGTCCTCGACCACGGCACCACGCCGATCGATGCCGGCATCTTCCGCGTGGATGACAAAGGCAACGTGCGGGTGGAATTCAAAACGAAGTCGCTCATCACGGACGCCGGTAAATTCGCCGTCACCGAGGAGTCCCGCGGCGGCGTGGCCTCGCCTACGATCAAAAACATGGTGCTGGTCGGTGGCTGAAGTTAAAAAAAGTGAAGGGCCAAAGGCCCGGTCCATACCAGCCTGGGGCGTTGCCCCATAAGCGCTAACTTGTTTTATTGACGATTTTATTTGGTTTTTCCATTATGGCCGCATGGAAACGATCAATGCGGCTGATGAGGATTGGGATTTGCTCCTATCCTTTTTTCCGTCCAACTGGAAAGAA
>DASZCA010000472.1:0-11581 GCA_035943555.1 Verrucomicrobiia bacterium | reverse complement strand
TCTGTCAGGGTCCGGCCTGTCATCAATAACTCCACCGCTTCCTTCCGGAACGCTTTGGAATGCTTCTGTTGGCTCTTGAGTTGTTTCATAAGTCGCTCCCGAAAGCTTACATGCTTTGTCCACTTTCGTGGGGCAAGCTCATTCCGAAACCTAATTTTCTTGGAATCAGGTTGGAGGCTTCACTGGCGCGCCAGCGCCTTGGAGTGCGCCTACCCTCTGGCGCTTTCCCAAAGACAAAGCCAACCAGCATGTGATCAAAGGGAAAACTAAATGATATCGATTGAATTGAAGCCATTTTAATTACTAGGTTGGATTTACTTGGATTCACCCGATTCGCGCTGACCGCAACGAAGCAGGGACGGCTCGTCCCCGCAATTTGCCGGAGCTCCGCTTTCACCTGAAGAAATCGCGTAGCAGGTCCCTCCACCTTTTATTTTTATTTTGTCGTCAAATTCGCCAGAAAACAGCCGTATGTCATTGTTGCTCAATGAATTAAATTGAAATTCGCCTGACCGAAATTCACCGAAATTCACCGAAATTCGTCGAATATCATCATGGGCGCGGCTCAATGGGCGGCGGCTGTGTCGCAGACCAGTCGCAGCGTGTGACCTGCAACTGAGGTTTGGATCATCCACGCGACGTCCACCCAGTCCACCCAGTCCATTCGTCATTCGCCATTCGTCATTAATATGTTCCATGCCCCTCCTTATAACATATCTCCTCAAAATCCGAATTCGTGTGGAGAATGTAACTGTACGATTTATGCCGTTTATTTTCATTTTTCGGGAGTGGGAAGGGGAGCCGACCCGGAAAATTCCTAAAAGATCATAATCATCCCATGAATATTGATGGTAAGTGCCATCTCGAAAATGGCCGCCAAGCCAGAAAAGGCGTTTTTGCTGGAGAATTGAGAGGTTTTTGAAAATAAAAATTGAACCGCTTTGGAAATTTCAGCGGCGGGACTGATTGGGCGCTGACAGGCGGTCACTCCTCAAGGAATGTAAAAATGCACTTGGTTGACCGCCCAAAACAGGATGCCGGCAACGAGGAAGCACGCCACCGCAAACAAACCGGTCATAAGCCGGAGTTGCTTTTGATAGGCGGATAGCGTCGGTTTCGGCCGGTGGATGTGGCTCATGGTTTTCATCGATAAAACCACCAGCTTAAATAAGGCCAATTTAAAATCGGTAGTTTTCGCCGGAAAATTGCTTAAAAAATCATGTTCAAGAAGCCGCCCTTTGCAATTTATAAAACGCATTATGCGAATTGCAGCTATCTCGGCCAGTGGCCAGCTATTTCTTCCCAAATTTGCTTTTACCTTGTTCCACCAGTTGTTCCGCTTTCCCGGCCACGCCAAAACCCAGCACCTTGAATTCTTTCCCGCTTACCCGGTTGTACGTGGCAAAGAAAAATTCAACCTGCGCCAGCTTCCGCTCATCAAACTCCACAAAGAGATACTTGGCCGGCGATTCTTCATCCATCAACGCCCCGAGCAGCCGGTCATTCCGCACCGTCTTTCCATTTTCCGTCTGTTCTGCATGCACTACTCCCAGCAGTCGGGCCTTGAGCAAGCAGCCCACGGCCATCGGTTCATCATTGATGATCATCACATCCAGCGGATCGCCATCTTCACCCCGCGTGGAGGGGATGAAGCCAAAGTTAAATGGAAAAACCATCCCCGGCGGCAAGACCCGTTTGATCCGGAACAAGCCTGATTCCGGCGTATACACATATTTAAAATGACTGCCTTTCGGGGTTTCAATGATCACGTTCACATTCCTCGCTGTGTCAAAGGTCTCAAGCTGTTCCATGTTTGTTTTCATGATCTTATGCCTTTCAACCCAATGTTTGGGTGGTTTTAGTCTTCTGATGACCGCCCGTTATGATGAAGTATTACGAGCGAAATATATGCCACCGCAATCGCGCTGGAAATACATGGAAAAGCCGCCATCTGAACCGTGATTCGTGCGAAATGCAAAGTGAGATTTGCGAAATGAAAACCGTGATAACTCAGGCAGCCTTATTCGTTTTTAAATCATCAAAATCACGCCGGATTTGTTCCACCCGTTTGCGATATTCCTCCGCATCACCGTAATCGACGAAATGCTTGTATCGGCTGTGCATGGTCTTTAACCGAAGGGCATGCTTGATCGGGCACCAGTGCTGTTCCGTGCGGCCCGCAATCTCCTGTGCGTAGGCGATCACGCCATTGACGTATTCACAATACACACAGTTGATCCGCTCGATCGTGTTCAGATAGCGCAGTTTGTTGCGATCCATGATCACATAATCGGCACGACGCACCTTGGGAATGCCATAGGCCGGAAAGCAGATGAATTGGTACGCCGTCGTCCAGGCATCCAGCAGTGCCGCCGGAATGATGCACGAAAGGATTGCTGGCGTGGTGATGATGCTCATCCAGCGGGCATGCACCAGGTAGTTGCTGAGTTTCCTGACGAGCTTGCGGTGCTTGGCGCTCGTCTCCGCGCTGAAATGGACCTTTCGTTGCCTGACCTCGTAGCAAAATTGTTTTTCCTTGGCTTGAAGTTCCACGAGCAGCTCATCCTCCAATAACTTCATCTTCTTAAGCAGCCCGTCCAATTTGGTTTCAACTTTGGCGTCCATGATCAAGGTTTGTGTTCCCATGCCTCAGTAGCAGAAAGCATGACAACGTCTCCAACACTGCCAAGCCGTGAAAACAGGTTGATGAAAATTCTTTCCAGCTTTTGGAAGCAGAGGTCTTTCCAGAACAGTCGTGCACCACTTCCGCGAGCCAAAATGCCATCTTTTTAACAAGACGCGGGAACCAATTCTCCCTCTCTCCGGGACAGAGGGCAGGGGTGAGGGAAATGTAAAATATACTACCGCCAAGGGCTTTCACTAGCTTTGAGACTTTGCCAATCCTCACCGGATCCGTTGCTCATATCTCCCCACCAGCGTCGCCTCATCCAAAATGTGGTTCTTCATGCACGCTTCCAGTTGGTCGCGATTAACCCCCGTCGCCACCGGCAGCGCCGCATCCAAGGCGTAGGCCTTGAAAAAATAGCGGTGTTCTCCCGGGGACGCTTTCGTGCCGCCATACTCCGGCTGTCCCAGGCTGTTAAGCCCCTGTTGTGCGCCCGGTGGCACCGTTCCCAAGCTTTGCGTATTCGGATCTACATTGAACAGCAGCCAATGCGTAAAGGCGCCGCCCGGCGCATCTGGATCCTCGACGATCAGTGCCAGGCTCCGCGCGGCTTTCGGCACGGATTCAATTTTCAGCGGCGGAATCTTCTTCCGGCAGGCATGAAATTCATTGGGAATGTTCCCGCCGTCAGAAAATGCGGTGCTGGTCAGTGTCATCGGATTTCAATGGAAGTTTATCTTGGTGCCGTCGGTTTTATCCGGAGCCTCCCAGTTTGGCGGCAGCGCCGGTTCTTCGGTGGCAACGGTGTTCAAGTGCAGAACTTCCTTCACCATGTCGAGCAGATCGGAAAGGTTGTAAGGCTTTAACAGGATGCGCGCCGGCTCGATCCAAGGCTCGGCAAATTCCCAGGTGGGCAGGTCGCCCGTCACCATGATGACCGGCACCGCCAATTGGCCCGCATGCATTTTCTTGATCAGCTCCACGCCGGAGACCTTGGGCATGTTGTAATCGGTGATCACCAGGTCATATGTCTTTTTCTCCAACGAATCCCACGCGGCCGCTCCATCCTCCGCCGTCTCCACCGCGTAGCCATAACACTCCAAGATATCGGCATTCATTCGGCGGATGTCAGCGTCGTCTTCCACCACCAGAATCCGTTGCCGCAGGCGAGATTCGGCAGCGGCAATGCTCTCTGCCTGCCCGCCCTGCAACGACTCGCTATTTTTCATCTTCGCTTTGGGGTGTGTTCGCGTTAGTTATGGCCGGGCGGTGATAGCGATGGAGGATTGGTCATCGCCGGCAAATTGGTCGATGGCTGGCTGGGGATCGGCGGCATATTGGTCACTGGCCAATTGGTCACGCCCGGCGAAATTGGCAAAGTGTTGGTCTGCGCCCAGTGCGTGGCTGTCAGTCGATTGGTCAGGGAAGAGTATTGCGAAGTCGCCGCCATTAGTCTGTCACCCGCCATCAATCCGAGAAGAACCATGCCCCCTGCGACCAAAGATTGGCAGATGAATTTCATGATATTGCGCCCTCACGCACCACGCATCACAGCTTGTCTTTCACACTGATGTTGTTGATGAGGTTTTGCGTGCCGGGCGTCTGCTTGGCGATGTCGCCCGCCTTGTCCTTCTGGTCCGCCGTATTCACAAAACCGCTCAATTGCACCGTTCCTTTGTAAGATGCCACCCCGACTTCCTCGAATTTGTATTCCGCGTTGTCCCGGAGACCCGCGTTGACTCGCGAGGTAAGAGATTTGTCATCGATGTATTCACCCGTGCTACGCCCGCTGTCATCTTTGACCGTGATGGCATTGTCCACATCGCGTACGCCTTGGACCTTTTTGGTGATATCGCCCGCCGTGTCCTTCTGCGCACCTGTATCGACAAAACCGCTCAACTGCACCCGGCTTTTGAACGAGACGACTTTGACGCCTTCAAATTTATATTCCGCATTGTCGTTCAATGCGTCACGCACTCGGGAATCGATGCCCTTGTCATCAACATACTGGCCCGTGCTGCGGCTATATTTGTCTCCCGCAACGCAGCCGGTGAACAAGGTCATGGTGGTCACCGTCGCGAAGGTCAAAAGAAAGGCCAGTCCGAAAGTGGCGGGTTGAATTTTTTTCATGATTATTCCTTAAATTTTGTTTGGTTCGTTTGAATTTATGGCCGATCACCGCTTGTTGGGAATCCGCTTTCGGCTCAGATCACTTAGATAAACCCCAAAATGCATAAACGGTGTTGTCACCAACCAGGCGGCTATCAGGAACCCGGCCAGCCCGTATCCCAGTGCGCGTCCTGCTAGGTCTACGCCCAAATGCGCTGCTTTCTGAACAATGATCGTATGGGAGATGTCGTTCATAGTGATGTCAGGTCACATTGGCTCCGTCGGCCGGGCCTTGGATGACCGGCGCCGGCTCGTACCGGATTGTTTCTTGGAGGCCATGGGCGATGGAAGCTGAAATTCGTCCGTTGATTCCGCTTGGATGATGCACGAATGTCTCACTGCCGCCCGGGCCATTTCCGACTGCGGAGCGATAAACCGGCTGATGACCTCGCGAAATTTCTCCAGGCCATGTTTGCCGGCGATGTCTTCGGAATAGGCCGCCATTTGGTGGAACAGGTTGGTCATCGTTTCATTCTGGGCGTTGGCGCTGGTGTTCATGGCATTGGAATGTTTGATCGGGATTTCAATGGGTGAAAGGGAAACGAACCGGACGTTTATGTTGGTCGTCATGTAGGTAACGTCCGGCTCGTTGTAAGGTGTGAAAATATGGTTGGTTTCGCCCGTCATATTCATTTATTGATCGCAGCCACAGCAACCCTCTGCCGGTTGGCCGTTCTTTTTACGCGCTTCGGCGGTCCGCTTCTGGATGCGGCCGGTCAATTCGTCCTGCTTGCCGGCGGCGAACTGCTCGTCGTCGGCCGTCAGTTGTGAAAGCGTTTGCTTCAATTTGCCCTTGGCAATATTCCAGTTCCCGATGGCTGCCAGTGTGCTCATATGGATTTGGTTTGTTTGTTTGTTTGTTGCGTTGATCCGTTAGTCACCCGCACTGACGTATTCTTCCTTTGCAAAAGACGTGCCGAAACGCCGCTAACCCATAAATGCTTCGAAAATCCAAGTTTTCAGCTTCTTTCCGTTCTTGCCGTGCCCATGAAACGGCGAACCTGTGTGCAAACTGCAATCATGTGCCGCGCCGCCGTTTGCAAGTTGCAAATCGTGAACCTGTAGTCTTGGTGGAAAGGATTGCGGGCGTGCCGGTTCTATCCGGTCACGCCCGCGCATTTTTGGTCTTTTGTATTAAAACTTCAGCTCATTTTTTCTTTCAACCAGTCCCAGGCGGACTTGCAAGAGGCCTTCGCGTCCTCATAACCCTGCTCGAAGCTCGTCTTCGTATCCTGCCAGTTGGCTTCCGTCGAATTTTTTACGGCATCGAGTTTCGTGTTCAACGCGTCCCGCTTGTCGCGCAATTCCTGGATTTTTGTTTGCGCATCCGCCTTGACCGAGTCGCTGGCTGTGGCCGCCTTGTCCGACAATTCCTTTATCTTTTGATCCAGCGAATCCAAGTCCGCGCTCGCCTTGGCGGTGAAGGCGTCTTTCTTGTCGTAAGTATAGTCCTTGGCCGATTGGAACGCGTTCTTTACGTCTTCCATGGCATTGGTCGTGGCCTCTTTGGTTGCCTGCCACGCATTGGTCATTCCCGCCTTGGCATCTTGCAGCGCACTGGAAGCGGCCGAATTGGTATCAGCCGGCACGGCGTTCTGGTCTGTTACATTTGATTTTTGACAGCCGGTTGCCAGCGCTGTGATGGCAACGGCAGTCATCAACATTGATGCTTTTTTCATGGTAAATTTACGGTTGGTTGTTTGCATTCAGTTTTGTTCAAGCCTTGCGGGTGATGAACGAGGCGATGAACAGAACGAGGAAAATGATGAATATGACCCGGGCGATTTCCATCGCGGTTCCGGCGATGCCGCCGAATCCCAGCGCGCCTGCCAGCAACGCGATTACCAAAAAGATAAGTGTCCAGTTTAACATATGTTTTAAGGGTTGGTTGTTAGTGAGTTCGCAAAACCAGTCCTTGCAAAAGCCATGCCACCGGCTCCATTCCATATGGACATATGGAAACCGCCTCTCTGGCATGATTTTCTAAAACTGATCGCCACAAAACACAGTTCAGGTTGCAGAATGCCCTCCAATCCGGTCTTGGTTCTTGCACTTCGCACGCGCTCCCCACTTTGAAACGCGAAGGATCCAAAAAATTCGGCGGCACAGTTAATGCAACCTGAAAAAACATCATGAAGACAGCTCCGCTAATTCTTGCATTCGTTTTTTCCGGCAGCCTGACCTTTGGACTTCTAACCGCTCGCGCGAATCTTGAAGTTTCTGTCGGCGTATCTGTCCATGCCAACAGTGATTTTTATGAACCACTCGCTTCCCATGGCGCTTGGGTCGAGGTCGGCTCCTATGGTCGCTGCTGGCATCCGGCCGGGGTGGAAGTCGGCTGGCGCCCCTACTGCAGCGGCAGTTGGGAGTGGACGGATTGCGGCTGGTATTGGGTGAGCGATGAACCATGGGCGTGGGCTTGTTATCACTATGGCACGTGGTATTTCGATTCAAATGACGGCTGGGTCTGGATTCCGGGCGTGGAATGGGCGCCTGCCTGGGTGAATTGGCGGATGGGTGGCGATCACATTGGCTGGGCTCCCTGCGGACCGTCTGGTTTTGTGGTGGCGCCTTCATTATATGTCTTTGTCGAGAACCGTCATTTTCACGATCAGATCCGGCCCAACACGGTGATCATCAATAACACCGTCATCATCAACTCGACCAAACAGACTTCAAGCGCCCGCAAAGAAAATAGAGAGTTTGATGGCAAATCACAGACCGTCGTCGTGAACGAAGGACCGAAAGTGAGCGTGGTGGAAAAGGCGAGCGGCCAAAAAATCGCCGCCGTTTCCGTGCGCGAAGCCGATCGCCGGACGGCCGTTTCCATTCCCGAAAAATTAAAGTCAGGGCACGCCACACCTTCGCCTGGTGAAAAACCGAAGCTCACTCCGGAAAAACCTAAAACCATTCAAGAAACGCCCAGGCCGGAGCCGGCTCAAACCCATGAGCTGCCTGTGGACGTCTCGCCTAAAAAAGAATTCCCGGCAGATAAGCCTGTCACTCCCGAAAAAGTGATTCCTCCTATTTCGCCGGAAAGAACTCTTCCGCCAGAACACAAAGAGCTGCCTTTGGAAAAAGATCAGCCGCATATGAATGAAATCAAACCGCCTGCTCACCCGCCGGTGCTTCCCGTCCATCCGGTTGTACCTCCGGTAAATCGTGAGCAAAACAGTGGCGCCCATGATGAAGGAAAAGAACCGGATCATGGCCATGACAAACCTTGAAGAGGCGCTAAAACGCCTTGCTTCAACCTTGGCACATTTTCGGCTAATGAATTTGAAACAGTTAAGCGAAAATAAAAACGAATATGCCACAAGGAGATAAATCCAGCTATTCCGCCAAGCAAAAACGCCAGGCCGAACACATCGAAGAAAGCTACGAGTCGCGCGGGCTTGGTGAAAAGGAATCAAAGAAGCGCGCCTGGGCCACGGTTAACAAGATCACTGGCGGCGGAAAAAAGAGCGGTTCCGGTCGCGCCAAAAAAATCAACCAAGCTCCCGCCCGGAAGGGCAGGAAAATCGGCGGACGCGCCAAGAAACATTAATTTCAATTTATGAGCACATATACCCTCCTCGTCATCGTTCTGATCGTTCTTCTCGTTGGCTCGCTGCCGGCATGGCCCTACAGCAATGGCTGGGGCTACTATCCTAGTGGCGGACTTGGACTTGTCGTCCTGATTTTACTGGTGCTCCTGCTCATGGGGAAATTATGAAAGTCATGGTTCTCCCGGGGCACGGTTAAATCCGGCTAGGAAAAATTTCGCAATGTTTGGCCAAAATCCATTGACGGGCTTGGCTTGTTTGCGGGCCAAGCCCAAGATGCATGGCCTGTTCAAAAATAGCGGAATTTTTTTTGGTGAGCTTTTATGCGGTTGTCTCGGCCGGCGGTTCGGATGAAAAATGGAAGCGGAAGGTGATCCGTTTTGATGAGTCTGGTCCGTTTTTGTTTCGACTGTTAAGTTTCGGTTTGCCCACGAACTTTTCTGCACCAGCGTTTTCACCTTCCAAGTATTTGGCAGCTTTAAACCTGCCAAAGTTTTCGCGAAGCATTTTAAGAAAAACTCGCAGGATTTTCAGTTTCAACAACGCAGCCGGGGGCATGGCGCCTTGCATTTCTCCTGACGGATATGCAACGTGCATTTGCCGGGACGGGTTTAAAACCTTGCTGACGCTGGTTTCATCGTACCTTGAGCGGGATTTTATATTCCGCCAGCTTGGCATCTCTGTTGCTAAAAATGTCTTGGCTGCCCGTTCAGCTTGAAAAGCATGAAAACCAAAATAGTAATTTTAACAATTCTTGCCTCCGTGTCACTTTGGGCGGTTGCTCAAAACAATGACACCAATAACAACAATGGTGCGTGGCCGGACGGTTCCACGGACGGCGCGCATCATCATGGCGGCAAGAATCATAATTTCGAAAACACCAATTCCGCTTCGGACTACGGCAGCACCAACCGTTGGCGGGGCGGTACAAATTACTGGAACAGTTCTGATGACGGCATGTCCGGCACGAACCGCAATCACTGGCGGCAAAAGAAGGACGAAGACCAAACCGGAAATCCGCCGCAAAACTGAGCTCTAACTTATCTATTGTCTTATGAACTCAACCAAAAATCCCGCGTGGTGGACGAAAGAAACGGATTCCGGCTGGGACAATGTCAAAGCCGCATTGAAACGCGACTGGGATCAGACCAAACATGATTTCGGTGGTAACACGCCGAATACCAACCAAAAAATTGGCAACACCATCCGCCAGGCGGAAGGCACCGAAGGTATCCCGCCGCGTGGTTTGCTGACGTACGATGAACTCGAACCGGCCGTCCGGTTTGGTTATGGCGCCAAGGCGGTTTACGGTGAAGAGTACCTCTACTGGGATGACGAACTGGAAGCCCGGCTGTTGACCGACTGGGAAAAAGTTGAGCCAGCTCGCAAACAAACTTGGATGCAAGACCGCGCCGCGATGCGCTACGCATGGGAATACGAAACATAAAACCCATCGATACGATTATGCACTGGTCGGGCTGCATCGCGTAGACCGCCATTCTACTTGCGATGGAATTAAAGAAGTTGTTGCAATCTGCAATGGGTTTGGCGGCTTCCAATGCAAAATGCCGTGGGTGTTGCATTTATTTTCCTTGTAGCGGCAGGCATCCTGCCTGCCATAGAGTACGGGCTTTTAGCCCGACGGAACGAACCATCCATCAATTCAAAGCATCATATTTTCCAAGCCGCTGGAAACCTTTCCCCCTCTCCCTCAGGAAGAGGGCCGGGTTGAGGGAAAGGTGAAAACTATCCGGCCCCATCCAAACCACCATCAGGCAACCAAAACCCTTGGCACCCTTCCTGCAAAACCAATCGGTTGTGAGCTATGAACTTGATCGCCTGTGAAATTTGCGGTTTGGTCCAGCAATCGGCAAATGCACCTTCGCTCCGTGACTTGAAATGTGCGCGTTGTGACTCGACGATTGTGCGCCATCATCCGGATAGCCGTGCGCGCACCGCCGCCTTGGCTATCGCCGCCATTTGCCTCTATGTACCGGCCAATATGTATCCGATCATGGTCATGGAATACATGGGGCGTCATACTGAGAATACCGTGTGGGGCGGTGTGCAGGCGCTGTTTCAAGACCACATGTGGTACGTCGCCACCATTGTCTTCATGGCCAGCATTTTGGTTCCGCTTTTGAAATTGATGGGGCTATTTTTTCTGGTGACTAACCGTGGCCGACGGTGGCAGAAACTCCGTACTTGGATCTACAAGGCGGTCTGCCAGATCGGCCCATGGGCCATGCTTGATGTTTTCTTGCTGGCCTTGTTGGTGGCATTGATTCGGTTTGGCCGGTTCGCCACCGTGATTCCCGGCCCGGGCATCATTGCGTTTACGTCGGTTGTCGTTTTGACGATTCTGGCGTCTTCAAGCTTTGACCCGCAACTGATCTGGAAGGAGGACAAATTTGAATCCCACAAAAAATGACAGTCCTGAAGTGCATAATCTGCCCAAGGCAAAGATTAAGGAGCGCAAAAACATATCCATCATCTGGATCGTGCCTGTCTTCGCCGCCATCGCCGCCGGCTGGCTCGTTTATCGGTACGTCGAAGATACCGGCCCGCTCCTTCGCATCCAATTCAGCGATGGTAGCGGCATCCAGGCAAACCAGACCATCGTGAAGTATCACGGCGTCCGCATTGGGGAAGTGAAATCCGTGAAGCTGGCCAAAGACCTCGCCCACGTGGATGTCGAGGTGCGCCTGAACGCCTCGGCCAAAGAACTCGCGCATGCTGAATCGGTTTTTTGGATTGTGCGGCCCGAGGTCGGGGCTGGCGGTTTTCATGGTCTTGAGACAATTGTATCCGGCCCCTTTATCCAGGTGCAGCCCGGCGGTGGCCACGAGCAAAAGATTTTCACCGGCGCGGACGAGCCTCCGATTTTGAAGCAATACAAGAAGGGCTTGGAAATTGTTTTGACGACCCCGCAGATCAACACGCTTTCAGTGGGTTCTCCCGTATATTATCGCGGCATTGAAGTCGGCGGCGTGGAATATTTTTTATTGGCCACGAACGCCACCGAAGATGAGATCCACTTGCGGATTGATCCGTCCTTTGCGCCGTTGGTTCGGACCGATACCGAATTTTGGAACGCCGGTGGCGTCCGGGTTCGCGTCAAACTGACCGGCATAAATATCAGCGCGGGAACCTTCAAATCACTCATCATCGGCGGCATTGCCTTTGCCACGCCGGCGCCGGCTGCCGACTTGGCTCCGGCTGGCACAGTTTTCAAGCTTAA
>DASZCA010000471.1:0-3848 GCA_035943555.1 Verrucomicrobiia bacterium | reverse complement strand
CCGCCGCCCGGATGCCGAGGCCCGCGATGCTGAACTTGATCGTGCTCGCCGTCACTCCGCTGGAATAACCGGCCAGCGACGCCGCAAAATTTACGCCCATTCCGTCTTTGAAACCGTTTCCCAAATTTTCCCCCACATGCGTGTTGCTATCCAGCGATTGGAACGTGGAAGGACTGGTAAAAGGTGAATACCCCGTCATCGTCACCGCCACCACCACGCTCTGGCCGGAAGCCGGATCTGTGAAAGTATAATTTTTTATCGCATTCGTCGCCAGCGAGACGATCGATTCGTAATTGGTCACGCTCGCCGCCGGGGCCGCTGTTGCAAATGCGAACAGGGCCAGTGCGGCGGCGGCTCGGACGATTTTGGTTTGGGTGTTGGTTTTCATAATCGTGACGCGAGCTTAAACAAACCGACCTTAAGAAAACGTGAAGCCGCGCATTTTTTGCGCGCCCTGCGCAAAAATTGTCGGACAATCATTTTTTGAAACCAACGGCGGAATAAGCCGCGTTGCAATCAAATCAAAGAACGCGTTTATATATGTCCTCTCCCAGGGGGAGAGAAAACAGGTGAGGGCGAGCGTTACAACTAATATTAGTTAGATGTTTAAAACTTCTCTGATCATCGAGCGTTGAATGTTGAATGTTTTCCCCTTCGAACTTTCCCTTCATCTCTCCTTAAGGTTGCTTTTGCGAAGGTGACGCCAGCTTGCGGCTGTGTTATCACTTCCGCGCACCGTCATGAGAATCCTGATTGTTGAAGACGAACCTGATCTGCTCGCCAGCCTTGCCCAGGCGTTGCGTGAGGAAGGCTACGCCGTCGACACCGCCGATAATGGCGATGACGGCCTCTTCAACGCCGAAGGTACCGACTATGATGCCGTCCTCTTGGACGTGATGTTACCCGGGCTCGACGGCTGGGAAATTCTCAAGCGCCTCCGCAAAACCAAAAAGACCCCCGTGCTCATGCTCACCGCGCGCGACCAGACCCGCGACCGCGTGAAAGGCCTCGATACTGGCGCCGACGATTACGTCGTAAAACCTTTCGACCTCGATGAAGTCTTCGCCCGCCTCCGCGCCATCATCCGCCGTAGTGTCAACAAGACCAGCAACCTCATCGAGATCGGCGAGGTCAAAGTCGATACCGCCGCCCGCATCGTTTCGTTCAAAGACAAGTCCGTCGAACTGACCGCGCGCGAATATTCGCTCGTAGAATTCATGGCCCTCCATCGCGGCGAAGTCGTTACCCGCACCCAGCTCTACGAACATCTCTTCGACGAGAACGAAAGCTCGCTCTCCAATCTCCTCGATGTCCACGTCTCCAACGTCCGCAAAAAACTCGGCGCCGAATTCATTGCCACCCGCCGCGGCCACGGCTACTGCATCGAAGGATGAAACTCACCGCACAAAACGATTTTGTAGCCGCTTGTCTCCGCCAGGTTTTGGAGTGCGCCAGCCCCCTGGCGCTTTTCACGGCGTGCCAAAGGATATGCAAATTGCTAAAACCAACCGCACTCCAAACCGCAATTCCCTCTCCCCTCCTAGGGGAGAGGGCTAGGGTGAGGGGTGAGCTTAAACCTTACGCATTCTTTTTCTACAAACACCGTTCCACTTCCTCTGTTTTGAAAGGTGCCCCATGACCCTCTTCAAATCCATCAAGTGGCGCCTGCAACTCTGGTATGGCCTGATCTTGGTGATCGTGCTCGCCGGTTTCGGCATCACCTCCTATCAATTGGAGCGCAACCGTCAATTTCGCCAGATTGATGATGAACTGCATCGCCGCATTGGAATTTTAGCCAGCGCCTTGCACCGCCCGCCTCCGCGTGGCCAGCGTGATCAGCGCGGGGGAGGACCGCCCGGCGATGATCAACCATTTGACCGCCCGCCCCGTGGCCAGTTTTCCGATGACGGCCCGCCGGACCAAGACCAGCAACCACGTCCAGACCAACGTCCGGATCAACGTCCCGGCCAGGGTTTTCCACCCATCACAGAATTTCATCTTCCCGAACGGGACGCGCATTTGTTTGATCCCAGTGACCCGCACGGTTTTTATTTCCTGATTGAATCAATGCGCGGCAAGGAAATGAAAGAAATTGCCCGTTCGACCAATAACCCGGACACATTAGGTTACATGAAGGAAACGGCGATAAACAATATCGCACCAAAGTTTCCAGATTCTTCAAAGCCTCCGCGCACGTTCAATCTTGAGACGTATCGGGTTGCGTACAACACGCTGCCGTCAGGTGAATCGATCTGGGTCGGTTGCTCCGTCGTTCCGGAGCTTGATGACCTTCATCGCACGGCGTTCACCCTGACCGGCGTTGGCCTGTTGATTTTATTCGTCGGCCTTGCCGGCGGCTGGTGGTTCGTCTCCCGCGCCTTGCGCCCCATCGAGGAGATCAGCGCGACCGCCGTAAAAATTTCCTCCGGCGACCTGGCCCAGCGCATCAACGTCGCCGAGGCCGAAAGTGAACTCGGCCAGCTTGCCGCCGTACTGAACTCCACGTTCGCCCGCCTCGAAACCGCCTTTGCCCAGCAGAAGCAGTTCGCCTCCGATGCCGCTCACGAATTGCGCACACCCGTCTCCGTCATCCTCACCCAGACCCAGATGGCGCTCGGTCGCGACCGTGATGCAGCCGGCTACAAGCAAATCGTCGAAGCCTGCCAGCGTGCCGCGCAACGTATGCGCAAGCTCATCGAATCCTTGCTCGAACTCGCGCGCTTTGACGCCGGCCAGGAAGTGTTGAAACGCCTGCCATTCGATCTGGCCAACACCGTCAATGATGGCGTGGAATTGGTCCAGACTCTCGCCGAAGAACGCCGCGTGAAGATCATTACCGAACTGTCTCCGCTGCCCATCACCGGTGATTCTGGGCGCATCGCCCAAGTCGTCACGAACTTGCTCACGAACGCGATTCAATACAACAACCCCGATGGCGAAGTGCGCGTCACTTTGGAGTCAGCCGGCAATCTCGCTGTATTGACGGTTGCGGATACGGGGAAGGGGATTGCTTCGGAAGATTTGCCCCGCGTCTTTGAGCGGTTTTATCGCGCGGACAAATCTCGCACGGGTGCCGGTAATTCCGGCCTTGGTCTTTCCATCTGCAAGGCGATCGTAGAGGCGCATGGTGGAGCTATCGAGGCCGCCAGTGTGAGCGGCACTGGTACAACCTTCACCGTGCGCCTCCCGATCAATGCCTGATTACGCCTTGTGCGTGATCTAAATCCTATGCTTTGAGCATGGCCGGTATGTTCACCAGCGGATAATAAGGCCCCTTCAACAAGCCTTGATGCTGGGGCGGGCGTTTGCTCAAAAACCGGGTATTGGCGGATGATGTGCCCGTGGCGGCCGGTTTTTCGTTCGTCGTGCGGCGGTTCTCAGTGTTCTTGTTATGGCCTGAGTGCATGTTATTTAAGGTTTATGCTTCTTCGAATTCTGAATTAAAACGGGTATGCGGCATCAGGCGATCTGCCAAGCCGGCCAGTAGGGCACAGGAAATAACTGCAAGGCCGGTGAAAGTAAGCACCACCGCCGATACTATTTCCAAGACGCCGGTCATATCACCTCCATGTGCAGCACCGCGCGGCGTAATTTTGACCGCGTGCGGAGCTTGTTGCGTGTCCCGCATGGGTCACTGGTCCGCCCGTCATTGATATACCACATGGGCGGCAACTGCCGCGCTGATTCTTGGGAAGGGGTGGCCTTCCGGACCGTGACTTCCTGTGCCGGTGGGAAAACAAATGTAACAGGGATGTTCATGGGTTTGGGGTTTTGCTTGTGTGCTAAGAACTTACCTCAGGCACGATTAAGCCACGATTAAACCGGCGTTTTTTCAAAATTATATTTTT
>DASZCA010000470.1:0-10522 GCA_035943555.1 Verrucomicrobiia bacterium | reverse complement strand
GGACAGTGCTGACGCCGCCGAGATTGATAACCGCCAGGTTGCCCAGGCTGTTCTTCAACGGTACCCAGCCATAATTCACCGTGCTGATGCCGGTCACGGTAAAGGTGCCGATATTGGTGATCGTCTGGCTGCTGGTGCCTTGACCGCTGAGGACCTTGGAGAACGTAAGGGTGCCGCTGGAGGCCGTGGAGAGGCGTCCGTAGACATTGTAATTTCCGGCGGGGAAGGTACGAGTGTAGTTTTGCCAGTCCGAGCTCGAGTAATTGGCAATGACGTGATCCACCACATTAGGATCGGCCAAGGCGAGATTGACAAATCTTTGACGGGGAAGATCCGTGCCGGCGGGTGTCTGCGTTTTCGTATTATCAGTGGCGCCGGCACGGTAGTCGGTTGCATTCACGCCGCCGGAGACGGTGATCTTGGCGGTATCAACGGTGGCAACGCTGTCCAAGCCATAATAGCTGTTGGGGTCACCGCTGGTGGAGGTGTAATCCGCATTATCAATGAACTGCCCGCCGTTAAAATCAAACTCCTCAGCTTCCCAGACAAAGTTGGTGGGATTGTAGTTATCAAACGTTACCGAACTGGTGCCGATCTTGCCGTTGGCATCCACCAAGGTCATCACGACGGTGTTCACCTGGTTCGGCGGCAGGCCAAGGTAGCTGGCTGTGATGTTCGTGGAAGTGCCGGCGGTGCCGTTGGTCACCAATACCAGTTGTGACGACACGTCCACACCGTTCAAGGTCAGTTGGATGTTGGTGATGTTCACGCTGGGCCCCCAGACGCCGTTGGGGGAAAGCGCGTTGAACACAAATTTATTCGTGGCTTGTTGGAGCGACAAACCGTCCGGAAAATAATTAACGGCCACCGGACCGCCTCCGGCCGATTGTTCCCGGATGCCCTCGATACCGTTGGCGGTGGTGGCGTTAGTGTAAAAGCGAAATTCATCGATCCAACCAACGTAAGCACGCTGGCGGCCGCTGCGGTTGCCAATGTAAAGACTGGCAGAACCGCCGAGCGAGGTCGACAGGCCGGGGGCGAAGGTGGTGCTGATCAGTTTGGCGGAGGCTGTGTCGCTGCCTTGATAAATCATGACGTTAGTGCTGTCATAGACGATGCCCATGAACAGCCAGGTATTGGTGGGCAAGTTGGCGGAGAAGTTGGCCTGGGCGGTCGGGTTGCCGTTGGCGATGCTAACGTACCATTGATTGGGATTTTGCCATTTCATGCCGATGGTGTTTGCCGCATTGAGATCAGCCGGGTTCCCGGCGCCCAAAATAAACATGCGGCCCAGCAGCGAGTTCGCGGGCGGCAGGACGGAAGACTTAAACCATTCCGTGGCGGTGAAGGTGGTGATGGTGCCGCCGGGAATCGCGGCGAGCGCCGATGAACTGGTCGTTGATGCGCCCGGACCGTTGACGCCGCCGCTGGCGACATACGACGCGTTGGTCATCAGCAAGGAGCGGTTGTTGTCCAATTGCCCGGAAATACCCGAGCCGGGCGGCCCGTGAATATCAGTGGCCGTGCCGGCGGCATTGAAAGTAGTAAGGACAAACCCGTTCTGGGTGTTCGTGGTGGTGGTCAGGCCACCGTCCTCAAAGGAGAACCGGAGAATGGGCGTCTGCGCGTGGGCGGCAGAGCTAAAAATCAGGATGCCGGCACAGATGACCAGCCACAAACGGGCCAATAGGGACAACTTTTCCGTAGCAGATCTGGTGGAAACCGCAGGGCAAACAGGTGGCCGACCGACTTTTGTGTGTTTCATAGTAGTTTGACTTTGTTGGCTAGGGGTTGGATTCAGAAATGGGTTTGGCAGGTGGCAAAGATGTGTCTTGCGTCAAATAAATGGTGGCTGATTAATGGGATTATAAAGTTTGTGAAAAATTCCACATCCCTCTTTAGAGCGATGCGGCATCGATTGGCATGATCCGGCCATCAATACGCCGGGTGCGTCTGTCTGTTATGACCGTCGAAGTTTGGAAGATGGGGCATATGCGGTCAGCACCCATGGCCGGCTCAATCACGAAGCCGGGCAAAATTGAAAGATGCACTTTCGCCATCGAAAGTGCATCGTCAGAAGACTGCTAAATGAATGGATGCTTACGCTGGATCAGGTGACAGACGCTTCGTAAATGCCTTGGATGGTTGAATCAAGCTGGGCGTCGAACTGCGCATCGGACTGCTGGGAGGAAAGGCCCTCGACGAGCGCCCGCGAGAAGCTGGCGATGACATTGTGGTTTCTGGACAGGCGAGCGTTGGCTTCGTCCAGATGATAGCCGCCGGAGAGCGCGACGACTTTCAACACTTTGGGATGTTTCACAAGTTCGGCGTAGAAATTGTCCTGCTCGGGCAGCGTGAGTTTAAGCATGACCATCTGGCCGGCGGGCAGGGCATTAAGTTTTTCGAGGAGCGCCGCTTTGAGCAATGACTCAGCTTTGCTTTTTTCGGGGCAATGGATGTCCACCTCGGGTTCGACGATCGGCATGAGGCCGGCGGCGATGATCTGCGCGGCAACTTCGAATTGTTGCCGGACGACGGCTTTGACGCCCGCGTCGTTGGCCTGCTTGATGACGGACCGCATCTTGGTTCCAAAGATACCTTTCGCGACAGACTTGGTGAGCAAGGCGGGCAGGCCCGGCATGGATTTCATCAACTGGACGCCATCAGCCTCACCAGCAAGGCCGTTGTCCACTTTTACAAACGGCACGACGCGTTTCTGGTTCCAGAGATAATCGGCGGTGGGCTCGCCTTTGATATCGCGATCCATGGTGCCTTCAAACAAGATCGCGCCAAGAATGCGGTCACCGTTGAAGCTGGGCGTGGTGATGATGCGGGCGCGCATCTGGTGGACGAGGGCAAACATCTCTTCGTCATTGGACCAGGCACCTTCCTTGATGCCGTAGGCGGCCAATGCTTTGGGCGTGCTGCCGCCGCTTTGATCGAGCGCGGCGAGAAAGCCGGATTGCGTCCTAATTTTTTTCTGCTGCTGTTCTTTGCGGTTCATGCGGTTCCTTTCATTTTGCGATAACGGCGGATGATGTTATTGGTCGAACTATCGTGTTTGAGTTTGGGAGCGGTTTTGCTTTCGAGTTCCGGCACGATGCGTTGCGCGAGAACCTTGCCAAGTTCCACACCCCATTGATCGAAGGAATCGATGTTCCAGATGACGCCTTGGGTGAACACGCTGTGTTCGTAAAGCGCCACGAGTTTGCCGAGGACTTCAGGTGTGAGCTTGCCGGCGAGGATGGTGTTGGACGGGCGGTTGCCTTCGAACACGCGGTGTGGGACCAACGCAGCGGCAGTGCCTTCAGCCTCCACTTCCTCGACCGTCTTGCCAAACGCGAGTGCTTCTGCTTGGGCAAATACATTGGCCATGAGGATGTCATGGTGCCGGCCGAGCGGCGTGAGGGCGTGGGCGAAGGCGATGAAATCGCAGGGGATCAGACGCGTGCCCTGATGGATGAGCTGGTAGAACGAGTGCTGGCCGTTGGTGCCGGGTTCGCCCCAGTAGACCGGGCCGGTCTGGTAGCTGACTGTTTTACCAGCAAGAGTGACGTGCTTGCCGTTGCTCTCCATCGTCAACTGCTGCAGATAGGCCGGGAAGCGTTTCAGGTATTGCTCGTATGGCAGAACGGCCACGGTTTCGGCGCCCAAGAAGTTTGTGTTCCAGACCGTCAGCAATCCTAGCAGCGCAGGCAGGTTCTTTTCAAATGGCGCAGTGCGGAAGTGCTTGTCCATCTCATGGAACCCGGCGAGCAGGGCACGAAAATTGGCCGGGCCGATGGCGAGCATGGTAGAGAGGCCGATGGCCGAATCCATGGAATAACGTCCGCCCACCCAATCCCAAAAGCCGAACATGTTGGCGGTGTCGATGCCGAACGCGGAGACCTTTTCAGCGTTGGTGGAGACGGCGACAAAATGTTTCGCGACGGCCTTCACATTGCCGCCGAGGCCTTTGAGCAACCAAGCCCGCGCGCTCCCGGCATTGGTCATGGTCTCGAGCGTCGTGAACGTTTTAGAGGAAATGATGAAAAGCGTTTCCGCCGGATCAAGGTCGTGCGTGGCTTCCACGAAATCAATACCGTCCACATTGGAGACGAAACGGAAAGTGAGGTTGCGGTCGCTGTAGGAACGGAGCGCTTCGTAGGCCATAACGGGGCCGAGGTCGGAACCACCGATGCCGACATTGACGATGTTCTTGATGCGTTTGCCGGTGAAGCCTTTCCATTTTCCGCTGCGGACGCGGTTAGCAAAAGCAGCAAGCTTGTCGAGCACGGCATGAACTTCCGGGACGACATTTTTGCCATCCACGAGGATGGTGGCGTTTTTGGGTGCGCGCAGGGCGACGTGCAGCACGGCGCGGTTCTCTGTGATGTTAATCTTCTCGCCGGTGAACATCGCCTCTATCTTGGTGCGCAGGCCGGATTCATCCGCGAGTTTGACTAATAGCTTCACGGTCTGGTCCGTGATGCGGTTTTTGGAATAGTCGAGGAACAAGCCGGCCGCCGAAGCGGCCAGCTTTTCGCCCCGCTTCGGGTCGGAGGCAAAAAGTTTGCGCAGATGCAGTTGCTTGATCGCCTTGTGGTGGGTGGCCAGCGCTTTCCAGGCCGGACGTTGGGTCAATGGTTGCAATGTAGGCTTCATGTTTTTGAAATATCAATTCCGGGGGATAAAAGTATGCAGTCTGGGGCGGATGTCCAATGCGATTTGAATCAGCTTTGTGAAGCTTGCCGTCCGTTTTCCCAAAGGCATGCCATGGCAGGTTATTGTTTCTGGTGCGGTTCGGCGGCCAAGGTTTCCCTCAACAGCAAGGAAGCAATCAAGCCGACCAACATGAATATCGCCAAAGGGGACAGCGCAAAGCGGTAGTCGCCGGGTGTCAGGGCGGCGAGACCGCCGGTTTTTTCAGCGCCGGAACCGGCGTGTTCCAGCAGCAACCCGACCAACGGCTGGGAGGCGGCACTGCCGGCGAAATAGCAGGTGCTTAAAAAACCGATGGAGAACCCGGCCAGCCGGGGATAGAGGTCGCGGGCGACGGCGTACGAAATGATATTGGCACTGCTGAAAACGCCGACGAGGAAAAGCCCCACTTTGAAACCGATGAGCGGAATGCCGGGAATATACAACATGCAGACCATGCTGGCCAAGGCACCGACGCCCGCGAGCACCATGGGCGGTTTGCGGCGACCGACATAGTCGGAAATCCAGCCGAAGAACAGGCTGCCAACGATACCGCCGATGAACAGAATGGAACCGGTGCCGGCGGCGGCGATGGCATCCAGCGAATAAACCTTTTGGATATAGCTCGTGCCCCACAAGCCGCCAAAAGCGACGAACACCAGGCTGATGCTGGTGGCATAAATGGCATTGATCCACACCTGCGGATTTTTCAGGAGGCCGGCCATGCCGCCCGTTACAACTGCCGGCGTGGACGCAGGGGCAGGAAGGTTTGCACCCGCCGCCCCATCGCGAACGAAGGCGAAAACCAGAACGGCCAGCAGCAACTCTGCACCGCCCATCCACGCCACGGTTCCGCGCCACCCAAAATGTTGCACCAGCGTGGCAACGGGTGCGCCACCGGCGGCTCCGATCATTCCCGCCGTATTGGTCATGCCGGCCAAGGTGGAAAATTTGGATGGCGGAAACCAGGCTTGAACGACCTTGAGGCAACCGATGAAGGAAAACGCGGCGCTGGCGCCCATGATGAAGCGAGCCACTTGTGCCATGCCCGAATTGTGCGCTTGCGAGAAGGCGAGGGTGCCAAGACCAGCCATCAACACGGCCAATGTCAGCGGCCAGCGCGTACCATAACGATCAACGATGAGGCCGACGGGAATCTGCAGGATCGCATAGGCATAAAAATAACAGGCCGCAATATTGCCCAGCGTGCTGGCCGTGGCGTTGAAGGACTGCGCGAGATCGGCGGCGATGACGTTCGGGACGACTTGTTGGACGTAGTTAAAAACTACGAACAAGGCGGCGAGGCTCCAAACCAGCCACGGAAAAAATCCGGACGCGCGATTCATCTTGGGTCAGTCAGCTTGCTTAGTGATGGAAAGCTTTGGCGTCCGGCTGGATCGCCGTGGGATGCTTGGTCAGATAGGCGATGGCATCTTTGAAATTCACGAGCAGATGGCTGGCGAGATCGCGGCTGACACCCAGACGGACGATGATCCGTTGGACAACGAGGTCCTGCCGATTGGCCGGAAGCGAATACGCGGGCACCTGCCAGCCACGCAATGCCAAGCGGTCGGCGAGATCATACAACGTATAGCCCGGATCGACTCCCGGCTTGATCGTCCAGCAGAGCGCCGGGATGCCGGTCGCCGGGTCGCCGGTAAAGAGCATGTCGAACGGGCCGTAGGTGGCGATCTCTTTGGCGAGATACTGGGCGGTTTCATAACAAGAGTTATGCACCTTGGTATAGCCTTCGCGGCCAAGGCGGCAAAAGTTGTAATACTGCGCGACAATCTGGCCGCCGGGGCGTGAAAAGTTCAGTGCAAACGTGGGCATGTTGCCGCCGAGATAATTGACGTTGAAGATCAAATCTTCCGGCAGATCGGCACGTTCGCGCCAGATGACCCAGCCGCAACCCAGCGGCGCCAAACCATATTTGTGGCCGGAGGTGTTGATGGATTTCACGCGCGGCAGGCGAAAATCCCACAACAGGTCAGGCGCGCAGAAAGGTGCGAGGAACCCGCCGCTGGCACCATCCACATGGATGGGAATGTCCAAGCCGGTTTCTTTTTGAAATTGATCGAGGGCGTCAGCGACGGCTTTGACGGGTTCGTAACGGCCATCGAAGGTGACGCCGAGCGTGGGTACGACGCCGATGGTGTTTTCATCGCAACGGGCAATGACCTCGGCCGGGCTCATGTGCAGCCGGCTGTTTTCCATGGGGATCTCGCGCAGTTCGATGTCCCAGTAGCGGGCGAATTTATGCCAGCACACCTGAACGGGGCCGGTGATGAGATTGGGGCGGTCCGCGGATTTGCCGGCGGCACGGCGTTTTTCGCGCCAGCGCCATTTCATGGCCATGCCGCCGAGCATGGCGGCTTCGCTGGAACCGGTGGTGGAGCAACCGACAGAATGGACCGCATCCGGGGAGTTCCACAGATTCGCCAGCATGTGCACGCAGCGGTTCTCGATCTCGGCGGTCTGGGGGTACTCATCCTTGTCGATCATGTTCTTGTCGATGCAATCATCGAGCAAGCGGTGGACTTCCGGTTCGATCCAAGTCTGGCAGAACGTGGCGAGGTTTTGGCGGGAATTGCCATCAAGCAACAGCTCATCGCGGACGGCCTGGTAAATTCGCCGGGGATCATGCTCGTGCCGGGGAAAATGTTTTTTCGGCAATGCGTCAGAGGCGAAAAGTTCGTCGTGATGACTTACGGTGAGAGTGGTCGAGAGAGCCATGATGGATGGGGTTAAGGTTTATTTTTTACGCATGCAGCGCAGCCGTTTTCTCCGCCCGAAGCGTCAGGCAAAACGAGGCGGGTGGAAAGAAGATTTTTTATTTTTGAGCCGGTTGCCGGCGGAACCTTCAATGTCCGTACAAATAAAAAGGCGCGACAAAAATTTGCCGCGCCAAAGTAAAGCCACTGATCCGGTTCAGACCTTAAAATTTAATTTCCAAGGTCGCCCCGACACCACCGTTCATTTCGTCATAGGAAGGGCTCAAGGCATCATCCGAAGATTTGGTGGTGTAGCTGTAGAAGGCGCGCGCGCTAATGTATTGGTTGAAGTTATAGATCAAAGTGATGCCGAAGGCGTTCAGATAGTCGTTGCGGATGGAACCCGGAACGGTGGCATTCTTGTAGTTTGAGTATTGGAAACGGTAAAATGGCTGGACGGTTAGATGAGCGGTCGGCTGCCAGTTAAAGGTCACATAGGCCGTATTATCAAAGTGATCGTTGATATCGGACCGGGCGGGGGCGAATGACGGCGGGAGCGTGGGTAAAAGCAACTGCGGCACCTCGCTAAAATGATAGCTCATGGCGTCACCGATGATGAATGCCGTGGCAGTGGTGACGGGGATGATCCGTTGGACGTCCATGTTCGGCAGCCATTCATCGTAGGTCGAATTGTACCCATCCTGGCTCAGCAAACGCGTGTAGTTCACGCCGACACCAAACTGCCAGTAGCCCAACAAATAGCGCAAATTGGCAAAAGCGGTCTGGGCGTCGAAATCCAGCGGAGACATCCGGTTATCAGTGTAATTGTACCACTGGCTGGAGAACCCGAGGGCAGGGGCAAATTTGCCCGGACCGAGATTAAAAGGATCGGGGGCGAAGGCCGCCTGGACGGTGTTCACGAAGACCCAACTGCTGACCCGTTCATGAGAGCCGCTGTAATTGGCGTTATCCGTATAAAAAATCTGGGTATCGAGCTGGCCGTCAAAATACCTGCGGCGGGGCGCTTCAGAAGTGCCGACACGCAGGACGTGCTGCGGTCCGATGTCCTCATTTTCCCCAGTATACAATTCCGGCGCATTGGTGCCGGTGCGCAGTTCCGGTTGAGGCATGGACAATTGCTGCTGTTGCATGTTTTGCAACTGCTGGATGGCAGCTTGTTGTCCGTGCGCGATACTGAAAGAGGTCAGGAGTGAGGCCGGAATTAAAGCCCTGGATAATTTCATGTGGTCAGGTTTGCAGCGCGACAATGAGTGATTTTAACGGGTGGACGCAAAGGAAACGGCAGGGGTGCGAACGACCGGCGGGGCCGTCACCTTCACAACTGCCGGCTTCGGCGCCGGAGCACTGGTTGAATAGGAATGAATGCCAGCGGCAGTACTTGGACCCGAGGTCACATCGACCTGGCTGGCGGAAGTGATGGCAACGTTGCCGATGCTATCGCTGATCAAGTTGAGCCGCCCCATGGAGACGCCATTGTTCACATTCACCTGACCGGTGGAGGTGCCGAAATTATAGGCGCGGCCGGCATTGAAACTGGTGTTCTGCACCGTGATGGTCTTGGCGATCACATTCAGGTAGGCAACGCCGCCGAGATTGGCGTTGTTGATGTTGGCCGTGTTCACCGCGGCAAGATTCATGTTGCCGATGTTCAGCGACTGGTCGGCGCCATCCAACGTGATGCCGTCGCCGGAATTCACGGCAAAGAAAGCAGTGGAGATGGAAGTGCCGGAAATATTCACCGAGCCGTGGTTGGCGCCGGTATTGAACGCGACGTGACCAAATTGACCATCAGCATTGATGCTCGAATTATTGACCGTGACACCTTGATCACCCGTGAAAATGCCGGCGGTGGTGACGGAGACCACACTCGAACCAAGATCGACAGTGCCCTGGGCAGAATTCATGATGATGGAATCAGCCGTCACCGTGGAGTTCGCGAGCGAAATATTACCCACCGTGCGAGCCGTCAGATTGCCGAAGGCTTGGAGGTAGGCATTGTTTTTCAACACCAAGCCGGCTCCGGTGCCAAAGTCGGTGTTGCCAGTGCCATTGTAGACGCTAACACCATCCAACGTGACGGTCGTAGGCGATTGCCAACCAAAGTTGGCGACATCGGCACGGATCGTCGAACCGGGAGCGACGGTGATCCCATTGCCGCCTACGAGATTGAAAAAGATACTTTTATTCGCAGAGAGGCCATTGAAATTGACCGAACCATCAAGCGCCAAATTGCCGGCGGCCACGAAGTCAAATTCGTTGAGTTGAACAAACTGGGAAAGATCCACAGACAAGGGCTGAAGATTGATGGTATTGAAAAAAATATTTCTGGCGGCAAAACCCTTGAATCCTTGACCGGTATAAAAGGCATTACCGAGCAAAATGAACTTGGGTTTCAGAAAAATGCGCGCCGGCGGTATAGGAATGGACGGATCGCTAAGTGAACCGTTGATGGTCGCATCCGCGGCGAGCGCGGCATTTACTTTGGCTGAGTTAAAACCAGAATTATTGATCGCCGCGCTGAGAGTGGGCCCATCAATCTGCTGGATGGGCTGTCCGTTGGCATCCAAGATCAAACCGGTATCGGAAAGCTTGCCTGATTGGATGGCCTTGAGCTGTTTATCGATCTGCTGCTGGATGAGCGGCATGGACGACAGCGAGCCATTGAAACCTTTCACGAGCTGGCTGTTTTTGGTGAGGTCATCCAACCGAAAGACGATGATCGGGGAAAGCTGGTTTCCGCCAGGCATGACCATGGTCATATGGCCGGGGTCAAGGTTCTGCTTCAAGCCGTTCAGAAACTTCACTTCCACGTTGCCTTCGAGATCGAGAACTTTCATGCCGCCGGTGGGCGTGGTGGTGACGATGAGCGTGGTGCCCAACACGGAAGCCGTGGCGGAACCGGTATGGATGGTGCCGCCGCCTTTCCCGTGCGGCGAATGGAAGAGCAGGCTGCCTTGCTTCAAATCAATGGTGCGGGTGGCGGGGTCGAAAGAAAAAATTGTGTTCGCACCAACACGGGTAACGGTCTCATCGGCGGCGATGAGTTCGGCGCGCGAGGCGGGGCCGGTGCGCAAGATGTCGGGCATGCTAAAGATGTCATTCACCGC
>DASZCA010000469.1:0-12638 GCA_035943555.1 Verrucomicrobiia bacterium | reverse complement strand
CGGCTTCAAGTGGAACATGGGCTGGATGCACGACACGCTGGGGTATTTCAAGCACGAGCCGGTGCATCGCAAGTATCATCAGAACGATCTGACGTTCGCGATGCTGTATCATCACAACGAAAATTTCGTGCTGCCGCTCTCGCATGACGAGGTGGTGCACGGGAAGCTGTCGCTGATCGGGCGGATGCCGGGGGATGACTGGCAGAAGTTCGCGAATCTGCGGACGTTGCTGGCGTATCAGTGGCTGTTCCCGGGGAAGAAATTATTGTTCATGGGCGGCGAATTTGGGCAGACAAAGGAATGGAATGAGAACGCGCAACTGGACTGGTGGTTGTTGGACGCGGGGCCGTTCCATCGCGGGCTGCAAAAATTTGTCGAGGACTTGAATCATGTTTATCGCGCGTCGCCGGGGTTGTGGCAGGCGGATCATGATCACGCGGGTTTTCAGTGGATCGATTGCAATGACCGCGAGAACAGCGTGCTGTCGTTTTTACGGCAGACTTCGGACGGGAAGAATCACACGGTGGTGATCATGAACCTGACGCCGGTGCCGCGTCCGGGGTATCGCGTGGGCGTACCGGTCGGCGGGAAGTGGAAGGAAGTGTTGAACAGCGACGCGGGCATCTATGCAGGGAGCAACACGGGGAATTATGGCGGCGTGACAGCGCAAGATGTGCCGGCGCACGGGCAGGGGCATTCGGCGGAGTTTAATCTGCCGCCGCTGGGGGTGGTGGTGTTTCAGAAGGAGGGGTAGGCGAAGAAAAGAATTACATTGTCGTCTGATCGTATGGGCATGGTTTATCAAGATCAATTTGTGGCGCCAAAGCGGCTGGTCCTGACTTGGTTCAAACTGCTGCCACCAGAACATGTTTTTGTAGAGATACCCAACACAACAAATGAGTTGTATTACAGTTGGGATGTCACCGAAAAGGAAGATTCGAGCATTTCAGCGTCGGTTGACTCCTCGCCAATAGGTTCCGACGAGAAAATGTGGAAGGTGAGCCTGACATGGTGTGATGATCGGCCGGAGGTAAGATCCTGGCATAGAATTTTTAGTAAGAATAAATTTCGAGGCCGACATTATATCCTGGGCTCAGTAATACGGAAGGTCTTGGTGGATAATGGTGCCGGGCAAATCAATAATCACACCACGATTAAATCGCATTAAGTTGTTTAATTGGTTTTGAGGGCGTTCTTTGACATCGATAACTTTTTTAAAAAGTGGTTTGGTGAAAAAGTGGTACGAGGTGGCGAGGCGGCAGTACTTGCGTTGCGGCCACCATCGTACTCTGTACGCTGCTCGTTGGCGGGGCCTGCGGAGTTAGGCGGGGATCGCGGATGGGTGACGCGTCAGGTGCCTGCTGCGCAGGCATAAACTGTCGCAGCGCGACAGTTTCCACCTTCCTTTGCAAATGGTGGCGTTGGGTTGAATTTCACCCTTCTACCATCGCTCTGCCCTCCAAGGGGCGAGGGGACTGCGCCGGAGATTTTAACCTGACAAGATGGCTGGGAAATTTGAGTCGCCCCGTACCTTCTCAGAACGAAAGCTGAACGACGCGCTCCTGGATCTGGTTGTTCCAGCGGTTGAGGTAGCCGAAGAGGCGGTAGTGTTCTTCGAGTTGGCGCAGAATCTCGGCGCGGGCAGTGGAGTCGGCAATCAGCCATTGCGCGTCCTGTGATTGCAGGCTGGTCACGAGCTGTTCGCGCAAGGCATTCAGCTTTTGTTGCAAGGCGTTTAATTTTTCCACCCATTCTTGTCCGCGCTCAAATAGCTGCACTTGCAACAGGGGCGAGGTGGCTTTGGACTTTTCGGCGAGAAACCCGTCGGTGCTGCGGCAGGTCATGGCGACTTCGGCGAAGAGGTCGGCAAGCGCGGCAGGGATCTGCTGGATGTCCTTGGGCTTGGCGCCGAGCTCGAGTTCGAGCAGGTGGAGCAGGCGTGTTTTGGGATCGGCGAGGCAGGTGTAGGCGGCGTTTAGGTCGGCGAAGGTTCGGGCGGCGGCGGATTTTTCGGCGTCGCTGGCGGAATGAATTTTATCGGGATGGGCGGCGGAGGAGAGCGTGAGGAATTTTTGCTTGAGCGCGGCGGGGTCGAGCCAGGGGCGGCGGGGCTCGTTTAGCAGGGCGAAGTGGTCGGGCATTTTCGTCAGAGATTGAGTAAGAGAAAGACGAAGAGGATGAGCAAGAGCTGTTATGCGGTGAAGCTTTCGCCGCAGGAGCAGCTGGTGGCGGCGTTGGGGTTCTTGACCTTGAAGCCGCCGTCTTGGAGGGCGTCGACGTAATCCAGTTCGCTGCCGGTGACGTAGAGGGCGCTCTTGGGATCGACGACGACGCGGACGCCGCCGCTTTCGACGAGAATGTCGCGATTGGCGGGGTTGTCCTGGAGGTCCATCTTGTATTGCAGGCCGGAGCAGCCGCCGCCGACGACGGCGACGCGGAGGACGCCGTTCGGGCGGCCTTGCTTGGTGAGCAGGGTGGAAACTTTTTTGGCGGCGTTGCCGGTGAGCTTCACGAGGCGTTCATCGCCCACGCGGAAATTGGGCTGGGACGGGTTGAGTTTGGCGATGTTGGCGATCATTCGGCTGGCTATACGGTAAGCTGACAAGGGGGAAAGGTCAACGAGGGGGATGTGGTACGTGGGATGTGGTGTTCGTTGGATGCCGTGGGTGGAATCACCCCCTCATCCTAGCCTTCTCCCCCAAGGGGGCGAAGGGATCTGCAACGGGCGGTTGTGAGCGTTTGGCGATAGGTGGCGTGTCTGTTCCTGTGAAGCGGTGGATGAGTCAATAGCTTCCACCTTTTTTAGGTTGCGATTCGTTTTGCTGTTGCAGGCAAATATTAGGTATGCAAGTTTGGCCGTAGTTAAATTTAAACATATGAAATTGATTTCTTGGAATGTGAACGGGTTGCGGGCGGTGATGAAGAAGAACTTTTTGGAGTTCCTCGACACGGAGAAGCCAGATGTGCTGTGTCTGCAAGAGATCAAGTGCAGCCAGGAGGATGTGGAGCAACTGTGGCCGCGGCATTATACGGCTTTCTGGAATAGCGCGGAGAAGAAGGGGTACTCGGGCACGGCGATCTTCATCAAAAACGAACCGGTGAAGGTCACGCCACACATCGGGGTGGTGGAGCATGACAAGGAAGGCCGGGTGCTGATGGCGGAGCTGGACGATTTCCACATCGTGAACGTGTATGTGCCCAATTCGAAGCGCGATCTGTCGCGGCTGGAATACCGCCAGAAGTGGGATCGGGATTTTCTGGCCTACTTGAAGAAGCTGGAAAAGAAAAAGCCGGTGATCTTTTGCGGGGACCTGAATGTGGCGCATGCAGAGATCGATCTTGCGAACCCGAAGGCGAATGTGAAGAACCACGGGTTCACGATCGAGGAGCGGAACGGGTTCACGGCGTTTGTGGAGGCGGGATTCATTGACAGTTTTCGTGAGTTTGAAAAAGCGGGAGGACATTATACGTGGTGGAGTGTTTTTGGGACGGCGCGGGCACGGAACATCGGGTGGCGGCTGGATTATTTTCTTTTGTCCAAGGTGCTGCGGCCGAAATTAAAGAAAGCGTATATTTTGCCCAAAGTGCTGGGGAGTGATCATTGTCCGGTGGTTATCGAGATGAAGTGAGCTTAGGTGAGGTTGTTTTCATGAACGCTTTGAATGAGGAATTACTGCGGGCGGTGGAACTGGCGCTGGCGGGGGATTGGGAGGCGGCGCATGGAATTGTGCAGCAATACGAGGACGATAAAACGGCGGCGTGGATTCACGCTGTCATTCACAAGGTTGAGGGTGATGAGGCCAACAGCCGGTATTGGTATCGGATTGCAGGGCGCATGGAACATGTCAGCGATGAGGTGAGGGTGGAATTAAAAGGAATACATGAGTTTTTAACCGCAGATGGACACAAATGAACGCAGATGGAAAAGGCTGAAATGATAATTATTCGGTTGGACAGCCTATGTCCATGCGGGGTGGTAGAGTGGGAAGATGAACGTGAATGACAATTGGGTTTGGGGATGCCGAAGAGGCGGATGGGGTGATGTTTTTGATTTCGGGATGGGTAGGGCTTCTGCGGATTTGGGAACGTTGGGCAGGCGGACGTTTAGGCGGGCTAAAGCCCGCGCCCCGGGGATTGGGGAGGTTTATCCGACTGAATCCGACCTAATCCGACCTTTCAATTTTTTCGAAGCCAAATCAGGAGTCGATAGATGCAAAACCCGCCCGATCAGGTTTCTGACGGGCGGGCGCAGACGGTTTCGCGCAGATGGCAAATTCCGCCGGTCAGGAATAGTTTTCCATGCCGACGCAGGAGCAGACGGGGTTGCGGTCGCCGTAGACGTTGTCGATGCGGCTGACGTGCGGCCAGAACTTGTAGTCGTGCAGGGCTTTCGCGGGGAAGGCGGCTTGTTCACGACCGTAGGGGCGATTCCACGTATCACTGGCGATCTGGTCGGCAGTGTGCGGGGCGTTTTTGAGCAGATTGTTTTTTGCGTCAGCGGTGCCGTTTTCGACGGCGGTCATCTCGGCGTGGATGGAGATCATGGCATCGCAGAAGCGGTCGAGCTCGTATTTGGATTCGCTTTCAGTCGGTTCAACCATGAGGGTGCCGGCGACAGGCCAAGAGAGCGTGGGCGCGTGAAAGCCGTAATCCATGAGGCGCTTGGCGACGTCCTCGGCGGTGGTGGCGTGAAAGCCGCGCAGGTCGAGGATACATTCGTGAGCGACGAGGCCGTTGCTGCGGTAGAGCGTCGGGAAAAACTTCTCCAAACGGGCGGCAATGTAGTTGGCATTCAGAATGGCAATCTTGGTCGCTTGCGTGAGGCCTTCCGCTCCCATCATGGCGATGTACATCCACGAAATGGTGCAGATGCTGGAACTACCCCAAGGAGCGGCGCTGACGGGGCCAATATTTTGTTTGGCGTCCGGCTGGTTGGCGATGACCGGATGGCCGGGCAAGAACGGAACCAAGTGCTTGGCCACACCAATCGGGCCCACGCCCGGGCCGCCGCCGCCGTGCGGAATGCAAAAAGTCTTGTGCAGGTTCAGATGGCAGACATCGGCGCCGATGAAACCGGGGCTGGTGAGACCGACTTGGGCGTTCATGTTCGCGCCGTCCATGTAGACTTGGCCACCATGGGCGTGAATGGCCGCGCAGATTTCCTGGATGGTTTCCTCAAACACGCCGTGCGTGGAGGGGTAGGTGATCATGAGACACGAAAGATCGGCCTTGTGTGCCTCGGCCTTGGTACGCAGGTCGGCGACGTCGATATTGCCATTCGTATCGCAGGCGACGGGGACAACCGTCATGCCGGCCATCACAGCGCTAGCGGGATTGGTTCCGTGCGCAGAGGTGGGGATGAGGCAGATGTTGCGATGTTTATCACCGCGCGATTCGTGATAGGCGCGGATGACGAGCAAGCCGGCGTATTCGCCTTGGGAACCGGCGTTGGGTTGGAGGGAGATGCCGGCAAAACCGGTGCATTCCATCAACCAGTCTTCGAGGTTTTTGAAAAGAGTCTGGTAACCTTGCGCCTGGCTGAGCGGGGCGAACGGATGGAGCTTGCCAAATTCCGGCCAGGAGACGGGGAACATTTCAGCGGAGGCGTTCAGCTTCATCGTGCAGGAGCCGAGCGGAATCATCGAGGCGGTGAGCGAGAGGTCGCGGGATTCGAGGCGCTTGATGTAGCGGAGCATCTCAGTCTCGCTGTGGTAGCGGTTGAAAGCCATGTGCTGGAGGAACGTGGATTTGCGGGCATGCAAACTGGCGACTGGAAAGTCGCCAGAACCGGCAGGCTGGAAAGCCTGCCCGACATAGGCCAGTTTATCGCCATTGAATATTTGCAGGAGCAGAGAAATGTCTTGGACGTTCGTGGTTTCGTCGAGGGACAGGCAAATGGTTTTGGCATCAACCAAGCGCAAGTTCACACCGTGGCGTTCGGCAATTTTGAAAACTTGATCGGCGGACTGGTTGCCCAATTGGATGGACAGGGTGTCGAAGACGTTTTTCGAGGTGACTACGTGGCCAAGTTTTTCCAAGCCTTGTGCGAGGATAGCGGTCAATGTGTGAACGCGTTTGGCAATTTTCTTCAAACCTTCCGGCCCGTGATACACGGCGTAGAGCGCGGCCATGTTGGCGAGGAGTGCCTGGGCGGTGCAGATGTTGCTGGTCGCTTTTTCGCGGCGGATATGCTGCTCGCGGGTGCCGAGCGCGAGGCGCAGGGCAGGTTTGCCGCGGGAATCTTTGGAGACGCCGACGAGGCGGCCGGGCATCTGGCGCTTGAATTCGTCGCGCGTGGCGAAGAAGCCGGCGTGAGGGCCACCATATCCGAGCGGCACACCGAAGCGTTGGGCGCTACCGACGGCAACATCCGCGCCGAATTCGCCGGGAGCTTTCAGGAGCGTGAGTGCGAGCAGATCGGTCGCGACCGTGAGCAGGCCACCGGCGGCGTGAGTTTTTTCAGCGAAGGCGGAGTAATCATGGATGGCGCCGAAGGTGTCGGGGTATTGCACGAGCGCGCCGAAAATTTTGTCGTTCAGTGCGACCGTTTCGTGATTACCGACAATCGTTTCCAAACCCAAAGCGATGGCGCGGGTGCGGACGACTTCGATGCTTTGCGGATGACATTTGTCCGAGATAAAAAAGGTGTTACGAGTGTCGGAGCCTTTGAAGCGGTGACACAGCATCATCGCCTCGGCGGCGGCGGTGCCTTCGTCGAGCATGGAGGCGTTGGCGATATCCATGGCGGTGAGGTCAGTGACGACCGTCTGAAAATTCAAAAGCGATTCAAGGCGACCCTGGGAGATTTCCGCCTGATAAGGAGTGTACTGCGTGTACCAGCCGGGATTTTCCAAGACGTTGCGTTGAATGACGGGCGGCGTGATTGTGTCGTAATAACCTTGGCCGATAAAAGAGCGAAAGACCTTGTTGCCGGCCGCGATGCGTTTAAGTTCGGCGAGCGCGTCGAATTCGCTGCGCGCGGGCGGGAGGTTCAGTTTCCTGCCGAGACGGATTTGTTTGGGGACGGCGGCATCGATGAGCGCGTCCAAATTTTGATGGCCAAGCAAGGCGAGCATGGCGGCGGTTTCATCCGCATTTGGGCCGATATGGCGATGAACAAATTGATCAGGATGGGCCAGATGATTCTCAGTCAAAGACATTCCAAGAAATTAGGGTTCAAACGCGCAAAAAGCCAGATGGATTTGTATTTTGGAGGCAAAAGCAGGTTTTTTAATGAATACCATATGTTTGGTTGGCAAGGAAAAATCGCCACAACTAATGGTGTTTTTGAGTCAAAATACCGACAGTTTCGCATTGTGAAATCTGGCTGTTTTTTGTACATTTTTGGGAGCCGATAACGCACTAAAGCCAGCATCAAATTTTACCCGGAATTGCATCAAAATTATGTCGAGTGTTTCTGATCCGTCGGAAGAAAAAGCAGTGGGAAATGAGAAGATCGCCGAAGGGAAATACGGCGCGGATGCCCTCAGCCAGCTCAAAGGACTGGAAGCTGTCCGTAAAAAACCCGGCATGTACATCGGTGGTACCGATGAACGGGCACTGCATCATTGCGTGAGCGAGGTGCTGGATAATTCCGTGGATGAACATCTCGCCGGGCACTGCTCGCGCATCGATGTGAACATCCATGTGGATGGCTCCATCTCCATCCGTGACGATGGGCGCGGCATCCCGGTAGACATCAACAAGGATTCCGGCTTGCCGGGTGTGGAACTGGTTTTGACCACGCTGCATTCCGGTGGCAAATATGGGCAGGGTGGTTATAAGTTTTCCGGCGGTACGCACGGGGTCGGGGCGAAGTGCGTCAACGCCGTGTCCGAATGGTTTGAAGTGGAAGTCTCGCGCAATGGCGAGATTCACCACATGGAATTTGAGCGGGGCAAGACGGTGAAGAGGCTCGAAGTGATCGGCAAAGCGAAGGGTACGGGCACGCTCATCACCTTCAAGCCGGACCCGGAGATTTTTCGGGAGACGGTGGAATTTAAAACGAACATCATCGCCCAGCGCTTACGCGAACTGGCTTTCTTGAATTCCGGGCTGGAAATCATTTTCACGGATGAGCGGCAAACGGCCACAGAGCCGGAACGGTTTTACTATAAGAACGGCGTTGAGGAATTCGTCAAACAGCTTAACAAGAACAAGGAGCCGCTGCATCCGAAGCCGATCTCGTTCCGCAAGGAAATGAGGGAGAAGCTGGACGATAAGGAAATCGAAGTCCATGTCGAGATCGTGTTGCAATATAACGACAGCTACAACGACCAGGTGCTGTGCTATACGAACACGATCCACAATCCGGACGGCGGCACGCATCTATCCGGCTTTCGCAGCGCGGTGACCCGTGCGATCAACCAGTACGCCAAGTCCAATGAGATCTTGAAGGACAAAGATCCGCAGATCACCGGGGATGACGTGCGGGAAGGGTTGACGGCGGTCATTTCGGTCAAGCACAGCGACCCGAAATTTGAATCCCAGACGAAGGTGAAGCTGCTTTCGCCCGAGGTGGAGCGCATCACCGGTTCAATCACTTATGAGGGGCTGATGAGCTATTTTGATGCGAACCCGCCGGTGGCGAAACGCATCATCGACAAAGGTTTGACGGCGGCGCGCGCGCGTGAAGCGGCACGCAAGGCGCGTGAAGCTGTCCGCAAATCGGCGCTGACCGGCGGCGGGTTGCCGGGCAAGTTGGCGGATTGTTCGGATCGTGATCCGGCGAACACCGAGTTATACATCGTCGAAGGTGACTCCGCCGGTGGCTCGGCCAAGCAGGGGCGTGACCGTAAATTTCAAGCGATCCTGCCGATCCGCGGCAAACTTATCAACGTGGAGAAGGCGCGTCTGGACAAGGTGCTGCAAAATACTGAAATCCGGACGATGATCACCGCCATCGGTACGGGCATCGGTGACGGTGAAGGCGAGGGCGCGTTTAATATTGAAAAATTACGTTATCACAAGATCATTATCATGACGGATGCCGACGTGGACGGTTCGCACATCCGGACCTTGCTGCTGACGTTTTTCTACCGCCAGATGCCGCAGTTGGTGAAGCAGGGTTACGTTTACATCGCCCAGCCGCCGCTGTACTCCATCACGCGCAAGAAAAAGACGGATTACATCGATGATGATGTGCAGTTGAACCGCATCCTGTTGCAGAACGGCACGGAAGAGGTGAAATTAAAAAACCTCGCCGACGGCCGTGAATTCACGCCCAAGCAACTGGAAGAAATCCTTTCGCTGCTGGAATCACTCGACAAGCATGCCACCTTCATCAAGCGATTGGGCGGTGATTTTGCCAAATACGTCGAGCGGCGCGATGCGGATGGCACGTTGCCGCAGTCCATGGTGAAGGTCCGTTCTGGCAATGACGAAGCGGTGCATTATTTTATCACGGACGCGGAACTGGAGGGTTTCAAGCAGGCCAATGGCGACCTTTTCGGCACAGATACCGAGGTTGAACGGAAAAAGGACGGACCAACGCGGCGGGTGAAGGTTTACAACCTGCATCTGGAAAGCAAGGCCATCGTGGACCTGCTCGACAAGCTCACAAAAAAGGGCCTGAAGATTGATCATTACGCCGCCCAAGATAAGCCGCTATTTGAATTGATCGAAGGCGAGGGTGACCGCGCGACGGTTTCGCCGTTGTTTTCCATCCCGGAGATTCTTGACGGCATCAAAGCCGTCGGCAAAAAAGGCATCCAGATGACCCGCTTCAAAGGTCTGGGTGAAATGGACGCCAAGGAACTCTTTGAGACGACGATGAATCCAGTTCGGCGCAAGCTTCTCAACATTGAACTCACGGATGCCGTCGAGGCCGAGGAGATGTTTGTGACCTTGATGGGCGAAGAAGTCGCGCCGCGCCGCGATTTTATCGTGGATAACGCATTGAACGTCCGCAACCTCGACGTCTAATCACAGCACAACAATTTTTCAATCAGCATCATGCCAGACGAAACAGAACCAACACCACCAGCACCGCAGCAGCAACCGAGCGGGGGCGCTTACACGCAGGGTGAAAAAATCTCCAGGATCAATGTCGCCGACGAGATCAAGAACTCGTTCCTCGACTATTCGATGTCCGTCATCATATCGCGCGCATTGCCCGATGTGCGCGACGGACTGAAGCCTTCGCAGCGGCGCATCCTTTACGCGATGCACGAGTTGTCGCTGTTCCCCGGGCGCAAACCGTACAAGTGCGCCAAAATTTGCGGTGACACCTCCGGCAACTACCATCCGCACGGTGAAGCGGTCATTTACCCGACCCTTGTCCACATGGCGCAGCCTTGGGCGATGCGGGAGAAGCTGGTGGATGGCAAAGGAAACTTTGGTTCCGTGGAAAACGATCCGCCGGCGGCGATGCGTTATACCGAGGCGCGTTTGACGCATCTGGGTGCGCTGTTGATGCAGGACATGGACCGGGACACGGTAGATTTTGTTCCGAACTACGACGAGCGCCTGACTGAGCCGAAAGTGTTTCCGGCTGCATTTCCGAACTTGTTGGTCAACGGTGGCACGGGTATCGCCGTCGGCATGGCGACCAACATGGCGCCGCACAATTTGGGCGAAGTGATCGATGGCATCTGCGCACAGATCGATGACCCGAACATCACGATTCCGCAATTGATGAAATTCATCAAAGGACCGGATTTTCCGACGGGCGGTTATATCTGCGGCATCGAGGGCATCAAAAATTATTTCACGACCGGCAAGGGCAGCATCAAGTTGCGCGGCCGCATCGGGGTGGAAGAAATGAAGGGGAATCGGGAGCAGCTGGTCATCACGGAAATTCCCTTCAACGTCAATCGCGCGGCGTTGGAGGAGCAGATCGCCAACCTGGTCAATGAGAAGATCATCACGGAAATCTCCGCGATGCGTAATGAATCAGACGAGAATTGCCGGATCGTCATCGAGTTGAAGCGCGAAGCCGCGCCGAAGGTGGTCATCGCCAAGCTGTTCCAGCACACGCAGATGGAGATTTCTTTCAGCGTAAACTCGCTGGCCATCGACCACGGTCGTCCGAAGACGCTCGATCTCAAGCAGATCATCCAGTGCTACATCGAGCATCGTCGCGAGGTCATTTTGCGCCGGACACGTTTTGAATTGCGGAAGGCGGAAGAGCGGGCCGAGTTGCTGGAAGGTTATCTCATCGCATTGTCGAACTTGGATGAATTCATCCACATCATCCGTTCGAGCAAGACGCGTGATGAGGCGAAGATCAAGCTGCTGGCATTTGAGTGGTCGCGCACCCAGGTGGAAACGTGGGGTATTCTGATCCGCAGCGAAGCGCGCCTGGAAGCGGGCCGTTATGCGCTGACCGAACGGCAGGTGGACGCGATTCTCGATCTGCGCCTGTATCAATTGACCGGCTTGGAAATCGACAAGGTTGACAAGGAATACAAGGCCCTGATCGAAGTCATCAAGGATCTGCTCGACATTCTGGCAAAGGAATCGCGCGTCATGGCGATCATCAAGAATGAATTGCTGGCCATCAAGGAAAAGCACGCGACGCCGCGCAAGTCGGAGATCGTGCCGGATGAAGGCGAGATCGCCATTGAAGACCTGATCGCCAACGAAGGCGTCATCATTACGTTGACGCACAGCGGCTTGATCAAGCGTACGAACATCAGCCAGTATCGCGCACAACGGCGCGGGGGCAAGGGTGTCATTGGTATGACGACCAAGGAAGGCGAGACGGCGGATGACAAAGACTTCGTGGAACATTTGTTCACCGCGAGTACGCATGATTATCTGATGTTCTTCACGAACACCGGCCGCGTGTATGTCGAACGGGTGCACGAAATTCCGGACATGGGCAGGGCGGCGAAAGGCAAGAGCATCGCCAATCTGTTGGAACTGAAGTCGGAGGAAAATGTGGCGGCGCTGATCCGCATCCAATCCAAGACGGATGAAAACCGTGCGGACGTGACGTGGAAACAATCCGGTGAGCTTTTCTTTGCCACGCAGCAGGGCACGGTCAAGAAGACATCACTTACTGAATTTTCGAATGTGCGCAAGGGCGGCATCATTGCCATCGGTATCGAACCCGGCGATACGTTGATAGATGTGAAATTAACCCGCGGCAGCATTGTGGAAAATGATGATGTCAAAGACCCGGGTGACGACGTCGTTTTAATCACCAAGGACGGCATGAGCATTCGTTTCCATGAGGCGGACGTACGCTCGATGGGGCGTTCCGCCGGCGGCGTGCGCGGCATCAACTTGGAGAAGGGAGACGCTCTGGTGGCTGCTGCCATTATTGTGGCAGATGCAGCCTTGCTGGTTGCCGGCGAGAACGGCATCGGCAAGCGGACCAACTTTGATGAATACCGCATTCAATCGCGCGGGGGCAAGGGCATCATCACGATGAAGACCGGCGACAAGACCGGCGGCGTGATTGGCGCGCTCACCGTGCGCGATACGGACGACATCATGTTGATCACTGTTGGCGGCCAGATGGTCCGCATCGGAGTGGGTGGCATCCGCGAGGCCGGACGCAATACAATGGGCGTAAAGCTGGTGAATCTTGACGCGGGCGACAAACTACAGGCCATCGCGCAGGTTGTCAGTGAAGAGGGCGCGGACGTTGCAATCGTTGAAGAACCGACAAAGTAATTGCCATTTTAATT
>DASZCA010000468.1:0-20285 GCA_035943555.1 Verrucomicrobiia bacterium | reverse complement strand
ATTAATCTTGAGGTCGCAACGCAGATCTGAACCGCGTACTTTGAAGCGGAAATCCGGCCTGGCTTTCGCCCGTACCAGCACGAAGCCACCGCTGGCGCGCGGGATTTTGAAACGGGTGCCGGGAGCGGTTTCCGGCGGGATGACGAGCGGATAGGTTTCTGCGCCGTCGGGGTTGCCGGGATCGTTCACATGAACGTCGAGTTTGGCCCCGCGCAAAAAATCAAGGATGCCGAGGTGGACTTCCTTGGTGATGGCGGCGGCTTTGGCCGGGCGGGCGGTTGCGGATGAAGACGTTTTTTTGGCGGTGGTGATTTCCTCGTCGTAAGCCTGGCGGCGGGCGGGATCGCTCAAGATTTCATACGCGGCGTTCAAGGCCTGGGTGCGGGCGACGGCTTCGCGGGCACCGCCATTCACATCGGGATGATGCTGCTTGGCGAGGATGCGATAGGCGGTGCGGATCTGGTCGTCGGTGCAGCGGCGGTGGAGGCCGAGCGTGGCGTAATGGTCTGGTGTCGATGAGTGCAACGAGGGAAGTCTAGCGGGTGGAAATAAAAATTCCAGAAAGTTGGCGGTTGGACAGGCTGTGTCCAACCGCGGGTGATAGCTTGGGCGAATGCAGAATGAAAAAGTAAGAATGAAGAATGGGGAACGGGCGCGGTGGAAGAGCTTGGAGGTCCCGGTTACCAGCCACACGCTGCGGCTGATCCCGCCCGGAGCGGGATACCGCCGCGCTCCAGGGGCTCATACTTGCGCTAAAAAAATGAAAATTGCGAAACGAACCCAAACTCTAAATGCAATGATCGCCTTATTTTGCCGAGCGAAGCGGTGTTTTTTTGAGTAAAAAAACGAACCCAAGAAACCCACGAAAAGCCACGGTAAACCCATTTTGAAGCCACCAATTGGGTTTAAACCGGCGGTTAAAGCCAAAGCGAAGCTACTGGTTCAAATAGAATGTCTTCGCTTGGCAGCGGGCGATGCGCTGGCCAAAATCGGGGATGCAAGAAGTGGTGATTTATACGGACGGCGGATGTCACGGCAACCCCGGCCCGGGCGGCTGGGCGGCGGTGCTGGTCTGCGGTGAACATCGGCGCGAAGTCAGCGGCGGGGTGGCGGCGACCACAAACAATCGCATGGAGTTGCAATCGGCCATCCAGGCGTTGGCGGAGCTGAAAGAACCGTGCAAGGTGGAATTTCACACGGACTCCAATTATCTGCGCGATGGTATCACAAAATGGTTGCGCGGCTGGAAACGCAACGGCTGGCGCACGGCGACGAAGCAGCCGGTGAAGAATGAAGATCTTTGGCGCTTGCTCGATACCGCCGTGGCGACGCACACGATCAACTGGCATTGGGTGAAGGGACACGCGGGAGATGCGGGGAACGAACGGTGTGATGTGCTGGCCACGGCGGCGATCGTGGCGGTGAAGCAGAAACATTCGCGGGAACAACTGGCGGAGTGCTTGCGAGAATTTAATGCGGGTGTGAAAGCAGCGGCGGAAGTGGGGTTGTTGCCGCTGGGTTGAAGGTCGAAAGGAAGTGCTGGAATTTTTCTTTTGTGCGCCCTATGCATTGCTCCCTCCGAACCGCCTAAAGGCGGAACTCCAAACAAAGCGGCTCATTTTAGGGCGTGCCATCGTCTCCAGGCCTGTTATACTGCTGGGCTATGTCATTTGGACCCCTTGGCCTTGACGCCAAAATTTTGCAGGCCGTATCGGAAGCCGGCTACACTGAGCCGACGCCCATCCAGACCGCCGCCATCCCGCCGATCATCGCCGGGAACGATCTCATCGGTATCGCGCAGACCGGCACGGGCAAGACGGCGGCGTTCACGCTGCCGATCCTCACCAAGCTCGCCACGCTGCCGCCGGGGCCGCGCCGCACAAAGGTTTTGGTCATCGCACCGACGCGCGAACTCGTGGTGCAGATCGAGGAGAACGTGAAGGCATACGCGAAACATCTGCCGCTCACGGTCGCGACGGTGTTCGGCGGGGTGGGGGAACAGCCGCAGATCCGCGCGTTGCGTTCGGGCACGGATGTGGTCATCGCCTGTCCGGGACGTTTGATTGATTTGATGGGGCAACGCTGCGCGGATTTCTCGCAGTTGAAATTTCTCGTGCTGGATGAGGCCGATCGCATGTTGGACATGGGTTTTCTCCCCTCCATCCGCCGCATCGTGCAACAACTGCCCAAGCAGCGGCAGACGCTGATGTTCTCCGCGACGTTGTCGAAAGAGATCGAATCGCTCACGCATGAATTTCAGCGCAGCCCGAAGGTCGTGCAGATCGGCCGCCGCGCGAATCCCGCCGAGACCGTCACGCAACTCGTCTACGAAGTGCCGAAGCATCTGAAAACGCCGCTGCTGTTGCACCTGTTGAAAGATCCGCAGATGGACATGGTTTTGGTTTTCTCGCGCATGAAGCACGCGGCCGACCGGCTCGCGCGGCAGCTCGAGCAGCAGGGCATCCGCACGGCGACACTGCACTCGAACCGTTCACAGAACCAGCGGCTGAAGGCGTTGAAAGATTTCAAGTCCGGCGCGGTGAGCGTGCTGGTGGCGACGGATATCGCCGCGCGCGGCATCGATGTGGACGGAATTTCCCACGTCGTGAATTACGATTTCCCGATGCACGTGGAAGATTATATTCATCGCATCGGCCGGACCGGTCGCGCCAATGCGATCGGCGATGCGATCAGTTTCGTGACTTCAGAAGACCACGGCGAACTGCGGGCGTTGGAGCGGTTCATCGGCCGCGGCATCGTGCGCAAGAAAGCGGAAGGATTTAATTATACGGCGGCGGTTCCTCCGTACAATCCGGCGGAAGACGGCCGGCCCGCGCGCGGACACCATCAGGGCGGACGTCCCCAGCGTCATGGTCAATCGCAACGGCCCGGGCAGTCGCATCGACCAGGCGGGCAGGGCGGACAGGGTGGGCAAGGCGGCCAATCGGGGCAGTCGTCCTACGGCGGACAACCGAGGCAAAACCGTTCAGGCGGCGGCGGGCGGCAGTGGGGGCGTTGACGCTTTCACCGGCGCCTTGGGCTCCAGCAGCGTGGCGGTCTTGAGCAGGCGGCAGAAATCTTTCTTGCTGGTGTGGTGATGTTCACCGGCACCGGTTTTGAGATTCTTGACCACTTTGTAGCCGACCTCGAGGCGTTCCAACTGCACGATGCGGATGAATTCATCACCGTGTTGCCAGACCTGGCCTTGCCGGAGTTTGAGTGACATGTGGGCGGAAAGTGAAAATCGGGGAGGAAAAAATGGAACATGTCTCTCCTGATTTATTACGTCAGGAGAGACAGCAGACGACTACTTCTTCTTCTTGGCGGCTGGTTTCTTCTTGGCTGCGCTTTTGACTTTGGCTTTTTTTGCCATAATGTTTTTTGATTTATACTGCGGGTTTACCGGCCGGCGGCATGGTAGTTTCTCCGCTGGTGAGGCCATCATGCTGCCTAACGGTGTGGTTGTAAATGCCTGATATTGAATTATGCAAGGGCCCCGGTCGGGCCCCGATGTGAAAAACTTGTTGCTATTCCGGGAAAAACCGTCAGGCTGGTCACGTCTGTTAGATAGCTAGATGCTTTCGCGGCATGGTGAATCTTCAAGTGAACTTGGTTCAGTGATGATTTGAGACCCGGTAAGCGGGAACAGTCGGTAGAAAGTCACGGTTTGTCGGACAGTATCAATAATCACATGAACAATAAACTATTCGTAGGAAATCTTTCCTTCAACACCTCCGAGAACGCGCTCAACGACGCATTTGCGGCGTTCGGCTCCGTGACGGAAGCCACTATCATGATGGATCGCATGACGAACCGCCCCCGCGGTTTCGGTTTCGTGACCATGAGCTCTGACGCGGAAGCCCAGGCGGCCGTCGAAGGTTTGAATGGCAAAGAAGTCGATGGTCGCGCTTTGACCGTCAACATCGCCCGCCCGCGCGAAGAGCGTCCGGCTGGTGGCGGTGGTGGTCGCCGTGACTTCGGCGGTGGCGGCGGACGTCGCGAAGGCGGCGGCGGTCGTGACCGTTACTAATATTGCTCTGGTTCAACCAGAATGATTTCGAGACGGGACCCGGTTCGCCGGGTCCCGTTTTTATTTTAAATTTCCCTTGCACGTTTTTTATTTTTGGGATTATATTTAACCATATGGTTAAATGTTCGAACAACTCGTTGGATCGCACATTTGCGGCGCTGGCCGATCCGACGCGCCGGCGCATTTTGCAGCATCTGGCGCACGGCGACAGTTGTGTGACCGATCTGGCCCGGCCGTATTCCATGTCGTTGCCGGCGGTTTCGAAGCATCTGCGGGTGCTGGAAAACGCCGGGTTGATCCGCCGCCGCCGCAATGGGCGGGTGCATCGGCTGAACCTGGAGGCCGCACCGATGCAGGCGGCCCAGCAATGGATTGAGGAATATCGCAAATTTTGGGAAGAGAGCTTTGACCGTTTGGATGAGTATCTGAAAGTGCTGCAGGCGAAGGAGAAAAAAGCATGAGGACGCAAAACAAGCCGGCGAAGAAAGCGACCGAATTCAAGGCGGTCATTTCCCGTGTCATCCAGGCGCCGCGGGCGCTGGTTTTCAAGATGTGGACGGATGCCGAACATATGGCGCAATGGTTCAGCCCGGCCGACATCGAGTGCCGGAGCCTGACCGCCGCCGTGAAAGTGGGCGGGAAGTTCCGCATCCACATGGTTTCGAAAAAGGGCGACCACATCGCCATCGGCAAATACCTGAAGATCGTCCCGGACAAATATCTGCAATTCACCTGGCAGTGGGAGGCTTATGCCATGCCGGAAAGCGTGGTGACGGTGGAGTTGCAGGATCGGGGCGGCGCCACGCTCCTGACATTGACGCACCAAGGATTTCCGGACCGAGAGGATGCAGAGGATCACCAGCGCGGGTGGACTTCGATGCTCAAGAAATTTGCCGCGTGGGTGAAGCGGGGTGAATTCCAGCCAATAAAAACAAAAATAAAAAATATGAAAAAGAACACGAAAACCAAAATCGTCCAACCTTATATCCTGTTCGGCGGCCGCTGTGCCGAAGCCCTGAAGTTTTACGGCAAAGCAGTGGGGGCCAAAGTGGATCTCTTGATGCGGTTTCAAGACAGCCCCGAACCGCCGCCGCCGGGCGCAATCCCGCCGGGCTACAGCAAGAAGGTCATGCATGTGACCTTTCGCATCGGTGATTCCATATTGATGGCATCGGATGGTTGCGGTGAACCGGTGAACTTCAGCAGTTTTTCGCTGCACCTCGCAGTGGCGACAGAGGCCGAGGCGAAGCGCGCCTTCAAAGCGCTGGGCGCGGGCGGCAAGGTGATCATGCCGATGGGCAAAACATTTTGGTCGCCTTGCTTCGGCATGTTGACGGACCGCTTTGGCCTGGGTTGGAAGATCGGCGTGATGACAGAGAATTAAAATCCAAGGAAAGGTGCGCATGCCTGCAAAAAAAGACAAGCCAGTGAAGGTGGTGGGACGGGAGTTCGTCATCATCCGTGAATTTGCCGCGCCACGCGAGCTGGTGTTCCAGGCCTGCACCGATGCGCGCCATCTGGCGCAGTGGTGGGGACCGCGCGGGTTCACCGCGCCGGTCTGCGAATGGGATGCGCGCCCGGGCAACAAGATCTATGTGGTCATGCGCGCGCCGGACGGCACGCGCTATCCGATGGGCGGCGAGTTTCGCGAGGTGGTGCCGCCCGAACGGCTGGTGACGGTGACTGGCGCGCTGGATGAGGACGGGCAATTGATGTTCGAGATCCTGCACGTCATGACGCTGACCGAGCGCGAGGGCAAAACGAAACTGACGATGCATTCGCGCGTGATCAAGGCGAAGCCCGGTGCGGAAAGATACATCGGCGGATTCGAAGCCGGCATGACACAGAGCCTGGAGCGGCTCGGCGATATCCTGAAGCGCCTCGACGGCCCGCTGGTCATCCAGCGCGTTTTTGATGCGCCGGTCGCGCAATTATGGAAAGCGCTGACCGATGTGGCGGAGTTGCGTCACTGGTATCTGGACGTGAAAGAGTTCAAGCCGGAGAAGGGGTTCGAATTTGAGTTCACCGTGAAATATCAGGGCGGAACATTTCATCATCTGTGCAAGATCACGAAGGTGGTTCCCGGGCAACTGATCGCCTATACCTGGCGTTACGCGGGTCACAAAGGCGATTCGCTGGTGACGTTTGAATTATTCCCCGAGGGCAAGCAAACCCGTTTAAAGCTGACGCATGAGGGATTGGATACGTTCCCGAAGGTGGCATCGTTCGCGAGCAAGAATTTCTTGATGGGGTGGACGAAGATCATCGGATTGCTGTTAAAAAGCTATCTGGAGAAGGCCGCCCGCAAACCGTCAAAATCTAAAACCAAGCAGAAGAAAGGAAAATAAACTTATGGCCCGCGTCAGCACTTATATCAATACCGCCCGTTCCACCGAGGAAGCGTTCAACTTTTACAAGTCAGTGTTCAAAACGGAATTTTGCGCGCCGATCGCCCGTTTCAAAGACATGCCGCCATGTCCCGGCCAGCCGCCGCTCCCGGAGGCGGACAAGAATCTGGTGATGCATGTGGAACTGCCTATTTTGGGCGGTCACATCATCATGGGTACGGACGCGCCGGAATCTTTTGGCATGACCGTCACGCCGGGCAACAACATGCACATCAACCTGGAGCCGGACACTCGCCCGGAAGCCGAACGTTTGTTCAATGCCCTTTCGCAGGGCGGCACGGTAGAAATGCCCTTGCAGGACATGTTTTGGGGCGCGTATTTCGGCAGCTTCATCGACCGGTTCGGCATCCGTTGGATGGTGAATTGTGCTGATAAAAAATAATGGCCCATACTCGCGAAAAATATCTGCATCAAACTATGAGCGTCAAAAATCCGACCCCAGAAAATACTGCCGACCGTGAAATCATCATCACGCGTGACTTCACCACGCCGCGCGAACTGGTCTGGGAAGCGATGACTGATCCGAAGCATGTCGTCAACTGGTGGGGGCCACGCGGCTTCTCCACCACGATCGAGACGATGGATTTCCGCGTGGGCGGCCATTGGAAACATGTCATGCAGGGGCCAGATGGCACGAAGTATCCGAACCATAGTATATTCCAGGAGATCGTGAAGCCGGAGCGCATCGTGTATTCGCACGGCGGCCATCGCGAAGGCGGTCCGGGCGTGCGTTTCGAATCGACATGGTCATTTGCCGCGCTCACCGCTGACAAAACGCGCGTGACCATCCGTATGTTGTTTCCGTCGGCGAAGGAGCGCGATTTTGTCGTGAAAGAATTCGGCGCGGTCGAAGGTGGCAAGCAAACCTTGATGCGGCTAGGCGAGCATCTGGCGCACATGCGGTGCAAACCGTTCGTGACCACGCGGGAATTTGCCGCGCCGCGCGACCTGGTCTGGAAAGCGTGGACGGAGCGGGAGCGTTTTATCCAATGGTTCGGCCCGAAGGGTTGTACGGTGTTATCGGCCGATCTGGATTTTCGCGTGGGCGGAGGCTTGCACTATTGCCTGCACACGCCCAACGGCAGTTGCCCGGGCGGGCCGGGCGGCGATGAAATGTGGGGTTTGTGGGTTTTCCGGGAGATCGTCGCGCCGGAGAAGATCGTGCTGGCAAATTCATTTTCCGACAAGGACGGCAACGTGACGCGCCCGCCCTTTCCCGGTGTGTGGCCATTGCAGATGTTGACGGAAACAACTTTCACCGAGCGTGAAGGCAAGACCTTGGTCACCCTCAAATGGCTGCCGCTGGATGCCACGGCGGAAGAGATCGAGACCTTTGACAAGGCGCGCGGCGGCTTTACGCAGGGCTGGTCCGGCACCTTCGATCAACTGGCGGCATATCTGGCGAAAACCTGGGTTGCGGAAGCGCAGGTGGGAAATTAGAATCAGATTCCAAGAAAACGAGCTATGCAAAAGATCACGCCATTTCTCTGGTTTGACGATCAGGCCGAGCCGGCCGTCAAGTATTACACCTCCATCTTTAAAAAATCCAAAATCTTGAAGGTGGCGCGGTATGACGAAAGTAGCGCCAAGGCGAGCGGACGGACGAAGGGATCGGTGATGACCATCGTATTCCGCCTGAACGGACAGGAGTTCATGGCGCTCAACGGCGGGCCGCATTTTAAATTCAACGAGGCGGTTTCGTTCGTGGTGAAGTGCGATACGCAGGCGGAACTGGATCATTTTTGGAAAAAACTTTCTGCGGGGGGCCGGGAAATCCAATGCGGCTGGCTCAAGGATAAATACGGAGTGTCCTGGCAGGTCGTGCCGACGATCATCGACAAGATGATGGGCGGCAAGCATCCGGAAAAATCGCAACGGGTGATGGCCGCAGTGATGCAGATGGTGAAGCTGGATATCAAAAAATTGAAAGCCGCGTATGAAGGCTGAAGCGAAGCCGGAACTGACGCTGCAGATCACGCGCACCTTCGCCGCGCCGCGCGAACTGGTGTTCAAAGCGTGGACGAACGCCGACATGATCAAGCATTGGTGGGGGTGCAAAGAATTTCCCGCCTGCCACATGGAAATGGACGCGCGAACGGGCGGCGCGTGGCGTGGCTGCTTGCGTTCTGAGGCCGGTGGCGAAATCTGGTTGGAAGGAAAATTTATCGAGGTGACGCCGCCGGAACGGCTGGTATTCACCTTCATACGAAAATCGGCGCCGGAGATCGGCATCGAACCGGTGGACACACGGGTGACGGCGACATTCACCGAAGCGGGAGGAAAAACTTTGCTGCAAATGCGGCAGGAAATCTTCCCTTCGGTCGAGTTGCGCGACGACCACGGCAGCGGCTGGAACATCAGCTTTGGCCGGCTGGACGGTATTTTTGCCGCCCACACCGCCTGATCTTTAATTACAGATTTTAAAAACCAACAACCAACCAATCATGAAAAAATACCTGCCCTGTATCGCCGGCGTCCTGCTCGGCCTCTGCTTCCTCATGGCGAGCATCATCGTCCTGTTCAACCTCGTGAAAGCGCCACCCATACCGGAAGGCACGCCCGCCTGGCATTTCATGGCGGCTTTGGGGCCGACGGGGTACATCAAATTTGTGAAGATGTTTGAACTTATCGGCGGTTTGATCGTGATGATCCCGCGGTTGCGCAACATCGGCTTGCTGCTGCTGGGGCCGGTGATCGTGAATATCATCGCGTACCATGTATTGTTGGATAATCCCAAAGAACTGCTTAACCCCATGCTCATTATCATCATCGTGTGCGCGCTATATCTGCTGTGGGATGCGCGCCGTAAATTCGCCGGACTGTTGAACTGAATTTTAAAACGAAAGAAATATTATGTTACCCATTCTTCTCGCCCTCGCGTTTATCGCCGTCATTTTCATCATCGCCATCGCCGGCCAACCGGATGAATTCGTCGTCTCCCGTTCCGTCAAGATCTCCGCGCCGCCGGAAAACGTTTTTCCGCATGTCAACGACCTGCACAAATGGCAGGCGTGGTCGCCGTGGGCCAAGCTGGATCCGAATGCCAAGAATACTTTCGAAGGGCCGACGGCGGGCGTCGGTTCCTCGATGGCATGGGTTCGTAATAACAAGGTCGGTGCCGGCAAGATGACCATCACCGACAGCAAGCCGGTCGAGGTGGTCCGCTTCCGCCTCGATTTTTTGAAACCAATGAAAGCGACCAACACGGCTGAATTCACCTTCCGGGCCGAAGGCGGCCAGACCTCCGTCAACTGGACGATGATCGGACAAGGCTGCCTCATGGGCAAGGTGTTCGGGCTGCTGATGAACTGCGAAAAGATGTGCGGTGATCAGTTTTTGCAAGGTCTGGCGAACCTGAAAAAGGTGGCCGAGTCCCGTTAACACCTGCAACTCAAGATTGGCATCCGCCCCGGCCCGCTGCTAGAGTGGGATGCATGGATTCGCAAAATCATATCAAAGGAGCGCGGGTTTACCTTTCCGGGCCGATGGATTTCGTGGCCTCACGCGCCACGGAAAAAAAGTTCGGCTGGCGCAACCGCGTCGGCGACTTCATCCGCTCCTTTGAAGGCATCGTCTTTGATCCGTGGTTCAAGCCCGCCGTACGCGGGTTGCACCAATACGGGTTGGAAGATCTGAACACCCTCGACGCCCGCGAAAACTGGACGTTTGCGCCGGACACCCAGGGCGACCAGGTCCGCGCGCAGATCGCGGAGAAGTTCTGGGAAACGTTGCACATCGACCTGCGCATGGTGGATACGAGCGATTTTACGATCGCCTATTGCCCGACGAATATCTACAGCGTCGGCACCGCGCACGAGATCATCCTTTCGCGGCAGCAATTGAAGCCGGTGCTCTTTGTCAGCCCGCCGGTAAATTTTCCTTCCCTCGAAAAATTGCGGACGCATCTTAAAAATGACCCGGAAGGATCGGCGCTCCTCGAAAAACTGGCCGCCGAAGTGCCCATCAAGGCGAACCCGCGCGCGATTCCCAGTATGTGGTACATGCCGCTGATTGGCTCCGGCAATTTCTTCGACGGCTTTGGTTTTAAGCCCTACCTCGAAAAATTCGGCTGGCAGCGCATTCCCATGGATGACCAGGAGGAGGCGCAGCCGCCGAAAAATCCGCTGTTGCCTTATCTGGAAAAACTCGCCAAGGAAGTGCCCAAACGCTGGGATAATAAATTAAAAGCCTACGTGCCCAACGATGAATGGCTGCTGTGGGATTTGGACGGGCTCGGCAAAAATAATTCCAACGAGTGATGTCCAAAACTCCGGCCATTCATCCCGCCGTCCGCATCGGGCACGTCCATCTCAAGGTGGCGGATATCGACCGCGCGCTGGCATTTTATTGCGACGTGCTGGGATTCGAATTGCAACAGCGTTTCGGTTCACAGGCGGCTTTCATTTCGGCAGGCGGGTACCATCATCACATCGGGCTCAACACCTGGGAGAGCAAGGGCGGTTCACCCCCGCCGCCGCGCAGCACGGGATTATATCATCTCGCGATTCTTTATCCGGACCGTGCGACGTTGGCAGACGCACTCCGTCGCCTGGTCGCTGCCGGTGTGGAACTGGATGGTACTGCGGATCATGGCGTGAGCGAGGCGTTGTATTTGCGTGATCCGGATCAAAACGGCGTGGAACTCTACCGTGACCGGCCGGAAGCCGAGTGGCCGCGCACCCCGGGCGGCGAACTCGCGATGTTCAGCCGTGCGCTTGATCTGGATGCCTTGCTCAAGGAGCAATAGAGGCGCGGTTTTTCAAAGCCCTTCTGGTAATCTATTTCAATGGACAGGCATCTACTGCTCGAACTGTTCGGTTACAGCGCCTCTTTGCTCATCGCGACCTCGCTGATGATGAGTTCGCTCAAACGGTTGCGGATCATCAATCTCTGCGGTGCTTCTTGCTTTGTGACCTACGGCTTGCTCATCCACGCCTATCCGGTGGCGTTGCTGAACAGCATGATCATCTGCATCAATATCTATCACCTGCGCCGGATGTTGCGGGCGAAAGAATTTTATCAATTGCTGGAAGTACGTCCGGAATCCGATTTTCTGGCGCACTTTTTAAAGTTCTACGGCGCGCAGATCAAACGCATCCTGCCGGATTTTTCCTTTCAGCCAAGGGCAGGGCAGGTGGCCATCTTCATTTTGCGCGATTGCACCCCCGTGGGTGTTTTTCTGGCCGAACATAAAACGCCCGAGAGATTGGAGGTCTTGATCGATTTCGTCATTCCGCGCTATCGCAACTTGCACATCGGCCGGTTTCTGTTCATCGAACAGGCGGATATTTTTCGCCGCCAAGGCATCAAGGAGATCATCATCCACCCGCGCACGAAGGAATTTGGCGCGTATCTTTGGGAGGTTGGCTTTGAACCGACGAATGCCAAGCTTGGCACCTTTCGTATCTGGGTGGCGAATTAGACGTGCGCAACGCACTCGCTTCCCTGCGGATTTCTGTTAACCTTCCGTCCGTTTGATGAAGAAGATCGCGAACATCGCCGCCTATAAATTCGCCACGCTGCCGGACCTCCGCGCGTTGCGGACGCGTCTGCTCGCGCAGTGCCGGGGATGGGAATTGAAAGGCACGATTCTGCTGAGCGTCGAAGGCATCAACCTCTTCGTCGCGGGCGAACGTGAGAAAATTGACCTGTTGCTGGCCGAACTTCGCAGTCTGCCTGGCTTGGAAGATTTAAAGCCCAAATTCAGCGAGACGGACCACCAGCCGTTTTCACGGATGTTGGTGCGGATGAAAAAAGAGATCATCGCCTTCGGTATTGAGGGCATCAATCCCGCGCTGCGCACCTCGCCCAAACTTTCTGCAAAGGAACTCAAACAATGGCTCGATGAAGGGCGCCCGGTCACCTTGCTGGATACGCGTAATGATTACGAAGTGAAGTTGGGCACCTTCAAGAATGCCGTCCCGGCGGGCATCGACCATTTCCGCGATTTTCCCGCCGCCGTCCGCAAGCTGCCGCCGCAACTGAAGGAGCAGCCCATCGTCATGTTTTGTACCGGCGGCATCCGCTGCGAGAAAGCCGGACCGTTCATGGAGAACGAAGGCTTCAAGCAGATCTTCCAGCTCGACGGCGGCATTTTGAAATATTTCGAAGAATGCGGCGGCGCGCATTACGACGGCGAATGTTTTGTCTTCGACCAGCGCGTGGGCCTCGACCCGAGCCTGCAGGAGACGGAAGCCACCCAATGTTTCCGCTGTCAGACGCCATTAAGTGCGGACGACCAGAAGGACGCGCGCTACGTCCCCGGCCAGTCATGTCCGTTTTGTTTCAAGACGCCTGCCGAGCAGATGGCCGTGGTCATCGCCCAACGTCACGCCGCCATCGCGCGCGCCATCACGCCGCTGCCGGGCAGTGTGCCCTACGATAATTACAAGCCGGTCAATGTTCCCGCCGACTGCGATCAGAAGACGCTGCTCGAAACTTTGTGTCGCATCTGTTCCCATATCTCGGCGGAGCATTGGGAAGCAGAGTGCGCGCGGGGTCTCATGCTGGACATGGATGAGCAACCGGTGGCGGCGAATAAAGTTGTCCGCGCCGGCGAACGTTACCGCCACAAATTTCCCAACATCACCGAGCCGGATGTGAACGGCCGAGTCGAAATCGTGCACGAGGACGAGGCACTCATCGTGGTGAACAAGCCCGCGCCGCTGCCGATGCATTCGAACGGCCGGTTTTATCGCAACACGCTCCAGCACATACTTAACACCGTTTATCATCCGCAGAAACCGCACCCTGCGCATCGCCTGGATGCGAATACCACTGGCATCGTCCTCATCACCCGCACCCGGCACTTCGCTGGGAAGCTGCAGCCGCAATTCGAACGTGGCCAGGTGGAAAAGATTTACCTGGTTCGCGTGCAAGGCCGTCCAACTTCGGAAACGTTTTTCTGTGATGCACCTATCGCCGTCGAGTCCGGCTTGCTTGGTTCCCGTGCCATCGATTCGGAGAACGGTTTGGCAGCGCGTACGGAATTTCGTGTTGTCAAAGAACTGGCAGACGGCACCACGTTATTGGAGGCGCGCCCGCTGACGGGCCGCACCAATCAAATCCGCGTGCATTGTGCGCACCTGGGTTTTCCCATTGTTGGCGATCCCGTGTATCGCACCGGCGGCAAGCTCGGTGATGTCCAGACCCTGGGCGTCGATGATCCGCCGCTATGTCTGCATGCATGGAGAATCTCTTTTCTGCATCCGCAAACCCGTCAGCCGATGACATTCACCGCGCCGCCACCGGCGTGGGCGGTTTGATCAACTGCGCAGTTTCACGGATTTTTCCAGCGCCCCGTTTTTGAACGCGACCGGCATTGTGGCTTTCGATATGTCGCCGCCGTCGATCGTGATGCCTGCGTTCGTTGCGCCTTCCACTTGCAGAAAAACCGTACCCGGCTTGAGCAGGCGCGTCGCGCTGAGCAGCACATCTTGCGATTCGATGAACCGCAAAACTGATTCCGCACCCGGATCACCCTGTACCGCAAAACCGTTCATCGTCGCATCGCTGACATGGTCGAAAACCACCGCCGGTCGTGCGTCGGCTGCGGCGATTTCAAAACGGACGTTTTGCAAAGTAAGGCCGCGCACCTGTCGTGCATATAACGCGTACGACGGGAAAACACCGGCGGCATAATATTCGCCGATGACCTTCGGCACATCGCGCACCGCCGCCTGTTCCGCCGTGCCGCCACCGGGGAAGGTGATGTGCACATCGTTGAAACTGATATTCTCCAACCAGCCCGTCCCGACGGCATTCAAGCCGATGCACGAAAACACCTCGCCGGGATTGTAACCGCTCTTCCACTCGGATTCCGGCAGCGGGAAAGGTTTGACCACCGTCGCCCGGATGCCGCTGAACGAAATATTCCGCATGATGCCCGGCGCCTGCGCCAGGTCGTCCGATGTCGGTTCAGGGGAATATCCGCCCGGCAGGTTATTCGTGGAGGCATTGGCTGCCAGATTTGTTTCCCCGTTGGAAATGACGTTGGTTACGGTACCCGTCGTTGGTTGGCGCCGGCGTCCGTGCGCGCCCAGGCCGATGGAGATCGGCCCGGTCACATTGTTCATGATCAGGTTGGAGAACAGCATGTTCTCGAACCGCGAGTTGGGACTGCCGTGCAATTTGATCGGACAACCGAACACGACATCGATGATGCAGTTGGTGACGGTGATGTTCTCTGCCGAGCCGCCGCCGAAGCGGAAGACGGACCAGCGCGTGCTGAAGGTGCAATCCGTCACCGTCACGAACTTGCAACTGCCGAACAGCGCGCACGCGTCATCCTGGCACTGGATGTCGCAGTTGGCCACATGCATGTATTCGCAACTGATGAAATGAAAACCGTCGTTGTTGCTGATCACGCGGCTGCGCAGGTGGATGCCGCTGAACCACGCGTAAGTGCATTGTACGATGCGCATGGAATGGAACGCGCAGTCTTTCAGAAAGATGTCGCGGATGCGCAAGTTCTTGCACCGGTAAAACATCAGGTGATATGGACGATGGCTGCCGCTGATGCCGGCGGGCGACGGGTCGCCGCGATTGGGACCGTGAAATCGCGCGCCGCGCCCGTCGATCATCCCCGGTCCCTCCACGGTGATGTTCTCCGCGTTGACCGCGAACAGCAGGCCGGTGTTGCCATCCTCCAACGTGGAATCGCCGTGCAACGGAATTGCCTCCGCCGCAAAATAATTCGGCCCGTGATCGCTGCCGAGCAAAACGCCTTGCGCCGCGATGTGCAAGGTCACGTTGCTCTTCAATTCTGTCGTGCCGATGACGAACGTCCCGGCCGGCACAAGCACCGTGCCGCCTTGATCCTTGTGGCACGCATCGATCGCCGCCTGCAGCGCCGCCGTGTCCAGCGTCGAACCGTCCCCCTTCGCGCCGAAATCGCGGATATTATACGTCCGCGTACCGTTGCGAACATCCCGGGTGGTGGAAGCATCATCCGCGCGGGCGGAGGCGGCCAGCAGGCCGGAGCCGGCGGCGGCGACGGTGGAAACGGAAGCCAGCCCCAGCCACTTGCGCCGGGAAAAAGGTGGTTGCTCGGTGGTGTTCATGGTTCGGGATGAACGGATTCTGAACCAATACCGCAGGGAAGGGGAGTGGACATTCGTTCAGGTACCCGGTGCCGGGCAATAATCTTTCCTGACAGGGATTTGCCGGTTGGCTGTTCAATTCAATGACCGGATGTTCAAGGCGTCCGTTGCTTCCCGGCCCGTCGCCGGTGGAACCGGAGTATTGGCGCCGGCGCATGGCCGTTCATTGGGACGTCCCTGATTTTCAGTCAATAATTTGAACAGGCTTTCCTTGAGATAAAAATCCCAGCCGGCGCTGCACGTGTCGTAGCATTCCATTTCCGGGATCAGCCCGACATGGATGAAGCCGATGCGGGTTAAGCCGTGTTCCGCAGAAAGTTCCCAGATCAGGTTGGTGTTCTTCCACTCCGCCTTGTCGATGAGCCAGGGCAGATGACAATCGATGATCTCCCATTCCAACCGTTCGGCCGGCATCACATCGACCACTTTGAAAGTCACCCACGTTTCACCGAACCGGATGGTGAAGACATCGTCCAGTTGCCGCGCGCTGCCGCTAAAATCCTGTCCCCACCACGCCGCGACATGGTTGATCTTCTTGATCGCCTCCTGCGGCGTGATACTGATGTGAAACGTGGCGTGGTAATTGACGATTTTCATAACCCGGAGTTAATGCGCGCATGGACGCTCGGTTTCCAAGGGGTGGCCGGTTTCCAGCAAGCTCTTGAGGCTGGCGAGAATGGCCGGCCAGCCGTTTGAAACGGACGCGATAAGCTTGGAAGCCGGCTTGTCGATCTCATGCGTCACCGTGAGCTTGAGCGAACCGCCGCTGGGTTCGATAAGATACGTCATGCGCGAGTCACCTTCGGCGTGCGCCTCCGGTTTGCATTCGTTGCGCCACTTGAGAACCAGTCGTCGCGGCGGGTCGATCTCCAGCACTTCACCCGCATCCGTCACGGTGCCGTCGGTTGTGGTCATCTTCCACGGGGCGCCCGGTTTCCACGCGCTCGCCAGCGTGGCGCCGAAAAAATATTGGCGGGTGAATTCCGGTTGGATCAGAGCGGCCCACAATTTTTCCGGCGTCGTGCGGATATAGGTCACATAAACGAAAGAGCTCTTTTGCATAAAGTTTTTAAGATGCTTGGTTCAGTTACAGCCGGCGAAGATGTTAAGGCCCTTGCCAGTTTCGAGGAATGATTTCAGGCTGGAGAGGACGCGCGGCCAGCCCCAGGAAACTTTGCCCATCATCTTGGAGCCTGTCTTGAAATTGTCGTGGGTGACGGTCAGGCAGGTCAGGTCTTCGATCGCTTCAAGTTCAAAGGTGACGCGGGAGACGTCCTTAAGCTTGTCGGGGACCGCCCAACTGATCACGAGGCGCTTGGACGGGGTACATTCCACGACTTTGCCGGTGACCCAGATCTCGTTTTCACTGGTAGTGTGTTCCCATTTGGAGCCTTTTTTCCAATCCGAAACATTGGCGATGCCCGCCCAGTATTGGCGGGTGAATTCGGGTTTGGTGATGGCGTCCCACGTTTTTTTGGGCGTGGATTTGATGTACGTGGTGTAAACGAGCTTTGGTTTTTTCATGCTGTCAGCCTTTCTTGTTTTTATTTTTTTCGAGACCTTGTTTCAAGTCGCTCAACGCCTGGAGGCGGTGGCCTTCACCTTCATATTTGCCGATCCAGCGCTCGTAGATCTCATGCAACGGCACCGGGTTCAGATAATGCAATTTCTCGCGTCCCCGCCAGACTACGGCGATCAGGTTCGCCTCCTCCAGCAAACGGAGGTGCTTTGTGACCGCCTGCCGCGTCATGTCGAGATGCGCGCACAATTCGCCCAGCGTCTGGCCGTTGTCCTTGAATAACCGGTCCAGCAGCTTGCGACGGCTCTCATCCGCCAAGGCTTTGAATACTGCATCCATCGGCAATGATAATATGCAACCTAAGGGTTGCATGTCAAGCGGGATTGCTTTGGAAAACAAATTCATGCAGACGGGTGCCTCGCGAGGATATTGTGAATGTCCCCCGCTTTCCGTCAAAATCCTTTCGCATTTTCCGCCAACACTCTGTAGCGTTGGTCGATGCTGAACTACATCTGGCTCGGCCTCGTTCTCTGTGCCGTCCTCATCGGCGGCTGGAACGGTCAGCTCAAGGAAGTCACCGATAAATGTCTCGAAATGGCGAACACCGCCGTCGTCGGCATTGCCTTTGCCCTCATCGGCGTCATGGCCCTCTGGCTCGGCATCATGCGCCTCGCCGAACGCGCCGGCCTCGTCGCTTTGCTCGCGCGCGCCTTGCGTCCGCTGATGCGCCTGATTTTTCCCGATGTTCCCGTCGAACACCCCGCCATGGGGTCGATGCTCATGAACATCGCCGCCAACATGCTCGGCCTCGGCAACGCCGCCACGCCGCTCGGCCTGCGCGCCATGAAAGATCTTGAGACATTGAACCCGCGACCCGGCACGGCTACCAACGCAATGTGCACCTTCCTCGCCATCAACACCGCCGGCATCCAGCTTATCCCCGTCACGGCCATCGCCATTCTCGCTGCGGCCAAGTCCACCAACTCTACCGCCATCGTCGGCACCTCCATCATTTGCACCACTTGCGCCTGCTTCTCCGGTATCATCATGGCCCGGATTTTAAGCAAGCTGCCCATGTTCCGCCTCGCGGCGGTCAACACCATCGCCCAGGCTAACGCGACAGAACCCGCCAAATCCGTCGAAGAAAAAATCGTCGTCAAGGAAGCCGCCACGCTGGCCCCTCTGCAATGGTGGGGCACCGCCATCGTCATCGCGTTTCTGTTGTTCTTCTTTCTATTGTTCCTCCGACAGGTTTTTCCCGAAACCTTCGGCCTGTCGCTTTCTGCCGAGGACGCCACCCGCAGCCTGTTTGTCCGCATCGTCAGCGCGATCTCCCTTCTGTCCATTCCCTTCCTGCTCTCGTTCTTTCCGCTCTACGCCATCTTGCGCCGGGTGAAGGTCTACGAAGAATTTGTCGACGGCGCGAAAGAGGGATTCGATGTCGCCATTCGCATCATCCCTTATCTCGTGGCCATGCTGGTGGCCGTCGCCATGTTCCGCGCCGCTGGCGGTATCGACCTGATCAGCCGCTTGCTTTCCCCCGTATTGAACGCCGTCGGTTTTCCCACCGAACTGTTGCCGATGGTGCTGATCCGGCCCTTGAGCGGCAGCGGTTCGCTCGGTTTTTTCACCGAACTGGTGCAGCATTATGGCCCGGACAGCCTGATCGCCCGCACCGCTGGCACCATCTACGGCAGCACCGAAACCACGTTCTACGTCCTCGCCGTCTATTTTGGATCCGTCGCCATCAAGCGCACCCGTCACGCCGTCCTCGCCGGCCTCACTGCCGATTGCGTCAGCGTGATCGTCGCCGTCATCGTCTGCAAAATCGTCTTCGGCTGACCGGTCCTGTCTGGCTGACCGATTACCGGAAATTGCATCCTGTCATTTTCTTTGACAGTCAAATAGGCATGGCAGATAGTTTTTCATCAAAGGCAAAAACACTTCCTCCTATGCAAACTAAACCCTTACGCCATGTCGTTGTCGCCGGTTTCATCATTCTATGTTCTGTCTTCTGCCTTCCCGCCTTTGCCCAAGGCACCGCCTTCACGTATCAAGGCCGGCTGAATAACAATGGTGCGCCCGCCAACGGCAGCTACGATTTTGCCTTCAGTCTGTTCGCCAATCGCACCGGCGGCGCCGCCTTGGCCGGCCCGGTGACGAATGCCGCTGTCACGGTGACGAACGGACTGTTCACCACGCTCGTGGATTTTGGCGGCGTTTTTAACGGCACCAGCAACTGGCTGCAACTGGCGGTGAGCACCAACGCGGTTAACGCCTACAGCCCGCTCACCCCGCGCCAGCAGATCACGCCTACGCCATACGCGCTTTATTCGGCGGGCGCCGCCACGGCCGCCACCGCTGTCACCGCCACCGGTGTGCCTGCTGCCGGCATCGGTCCGGGCACCGCTAATATTAATATCTCCGGTAATGCCGCCACCGCTACCACGGCGGCCACCGCCGGCCTCGCCGCAACCGCTACCACGGCAGCGAGCGCCACCAGCGCTACCACCGCCGCGAGTGCCAACACCTCTGTCTCTGCCGCCTTCGCTGGCACCGCCACCAACTTGGTTGGCCTGCTGCCGGACGCCCAGCTTTCCTCCAATATCGCCCGGCTCAACGGAATGAATACCTTCATCGGCACGAATCTCTTCAGCAATCCGCTCATCGCCACGAATCCGGCCAACCAGATTTACGGCACCTTCACCGGCAGCGGTGCGGGCCTGGCCAATCTCAGTTCCGTCTCGCTCGCGCCCGCCAGCATCACCGCCTCCATGCTCGCGCCGGATGCGGTCACGATGCTCGGTACGCCGGCCAACGGCCCCACGAATGCCGTCAACGTCAGCACCAACGGCGGCGTGGGTGTCGGCACCGGCACGACCCAGCCAACTGCTGGTTTGCAGATCGCCAACGTGGTGACGCAGACGGTTTTGACCGCGCAGTTTTCGGTGACGGATGGACAGGCCGGTTGGACAAATCTGAGCTCTCCCGTTTCCTGCATAATCAATGGTAATGTGCTGGCGGTGGGCAGTCTCTATGGCTTGACGCTGGCCGACCTGACCATTCCGTCCTCGCCTGTGATCTTGGCGCAACTGGTCAATGGAGTTGGCACGTTCACAAATATCATACAGCTTGATGGCCTGGCGTGGGCCGGCTCCAACTTGGTGGCGGCGGCTTACGAATCCAGCGCCGTGACCATCATTGGCTGCACAAACCCGTCCAGTCCG
>DASZCA010000467.1:0-3610 GCA_035943555.1 Verrucomicrobiia bacterium | reverse complement strand
CAAAAAAGGGAGAACAGGCGAAAACATTTAACGCCCAACGCGCAACTTTCAACATCGAAGGAAGGGAATAGGACTTAGGGGACGGATAAGGCCCATGATTGGTTTTGGATTTTAGAAATCTTTCAAAAAGCCAATGTTTTTGAAAAAGTGGGGTGCTTTTTGGGTGGTTTGAAATATGTAAGATGTTTTTAATGAGGTGGTAGTGAAAGCGTTTTTGATTTTTTGGCGTTGGGGGGCGTTCCCACTCGGGAAAAATGAAAATAAATGGCATAAATCTGCTAGTTACATTCCCCACACGAATACAGGTTTTCAAAACCTATGCTAGGCTGGCCGGTATGGAATGCCTTGGGCAGACATGGCGGGTAGCGGCAGGCACCGGATTTTGGTCCGGGGCCGGGGAAGGTGTTTTGTCCGGAGGGGGTGAAATTTTTGGTTTGGTGGAGGAGAGAGGTTTTGGGTTTTCCATGAGGGGGTGTTTGGGCGGGACAGGTCGTGAGGAAAGCGCCAGAGGACTGGCGCACTCCAGGACGCTTCGCGAGGGTTGGAAGCGATTGCGGGTGGCTGGATGGCGATGGCGGGCTTGTCTACAAAAGAACAGTGATATCCCATCATTTCCCAACGGAAATCTATGGGGGGAGTCGTTTTTGAGGGGTGAAATCTGAGAAAAGGCCAATGAAAACGCGAAAATTAAACCAAATTAAACCAAATAAAGCCTCTGACATTTGCGATTTACGAATGACGATTTACGGGCGAAAAGTGCGTTCCAAGTTTGAAGGGTGCTTGAATGATCTTGTGCGGGCAAAAGCGTCCGCCTCCGTCTGGCTACGGCGCGACAGGGCGCTAAAGCGACCGCACTCTAAACGCTTCGCGAGTGGCGAGGGCAGTCGGCGAGACGCGGGTATCACAAGTTTGTTCACGCCTCAAAGTGCCTGCTTCGCAGGCAGGCAGGGTCGTAGCGCGACGCTGCCCACCTTTCGGTTTCGCTGCGAAAACCACTGTAAATCCGGCCGAATCCAACTAAATCCAACCAAAAATGAATGCGAATAATCGAGGACTAGAACGAGGACGAACTGGAATGGTGGTCGCACCTTTACTTTCGGGGGAATGTGCCGCATTTTTTTGGGGAATGAATCGAGCTGTCATCTTGTTTTTGGCGTTGGGCGTGTCGGCGGTTTCCGCGCTGGCGGCGGATCTGGCGCCGAATGTCACTGTTCTGGAGGGGGATGTGTTGTGTATCCGGCCGGGGCATCTGACGGAGGGTTTTCCGGACCAGTTCCATGCGCTGCAATTGACGAACAAGGTGGTGGGGACGGTTTTGGACCTGCGCTTTGCCGACGGTGAAGAAACGGCAGTGGACGGGGCGGTGAAGATGTTCGCGACGCGCAAAGCGCCGCTGGCGTTGCTGGTGAACAGCGAGACGCGCGGGGCGGCGGCGGAACTGGCGGGCAAGTTGCGCGCAGCGAACGCGGGCATCCTGATCGGCAGCACGAATCTGCCGGGGATCATTCCGACGGATATTTTGGTGAAGGTCAGTTTGGCGGATGAAAAAAAGTTTCAACTGGATGCGTTTGCGATGACGGCGACGAATGAACCGGTGTCATCATCGGCCAAAAATGAGCTGCTGCCGTTCGTGGATCACATGAGCGAGGCGGAACTGGTGCGCAAACGGATCAAGGATGGCGAGGATGACGGCGAGGAAGCGGCGACGCCGCGCGTGGAGCCGGCGCAACCGGTGATCCAGGACCCTTCACTGGCGCGGGCGGTGGATCTGCTCAAGGCGCTGGCGATATTGAAGCCGGCGCACAGTTGATTTCGGATTGACGATTGGCCTCCGGCAAACCACCTTTTACAACTCGGTTTTTGATGAAGACAATTTTATTTATCTGTACTGGCAACGTTTGCCGCAGTCCGATGGCCGAAGGGCTGTTCCGGCACGCGGTGAAAGGTCGCGGCGAATTTCGAATCTTGTCCGCCGGCCTGGGCGCGATGGACGGGCAGCCGCCAACGCATCACTCGGTGCAGGCGATGCGCGAACTGGGCATCGACATCTCGCGGCAGCAGAGCAATGCGTTGACGGCGGAGATGGTGCGGGCCGCGGACCTGATCCTGGGGATGACGCACAGCCATGTGGATACAATCCAGTTGCTGTACCCGGGAGTGGCGGAGAAGACTTTTTTGCTGCGCGAATTCGATGACACGCTGGAGCCTTATGAGAAGGACATCAGCGATCCGATCGGCAGCCCGTACGGCGTTTATGTCGATTGCCGGGATCAGATCGAGCAAGGTATCGTGACGCTTTTGAAATTTATGGAACAACATAATTTTTTAACGAAGACACAACACGAGACGACGACGAAGGCGGCGAATTTCGCCATCGGCGCGGATCACGGCGGTTTTGAGTTGAAGGAAAAGGTGAAGGCGTATCTGCGCGAGAAGGGTTTGACGTTGCTGGATTTCGGCGCGAACACGAATGATCCGGCGGATGATTATCCGGACTTTGCGAAGCCGGCGGCGCAGGCCGTGGGCGATGGCAAGGCGGAGCTGGGCATCCTGTTCTGCACGAGCGGCGTGGGTATCTGCATCACGGCAAACAAAGTTGCCGGTGTGCGCGCGGGCGTGGCGGACGACGTGGAGACGGCGACCTTGATGCGCCAGCACAACGACGCGAATGTGCTGTGCTTCAGCGGCAAGAAGACGCCGTTCGAGGAAGCGAAGAAAATTTTGGAGGCGTTCATCACCTCGAAGTTCGAAGGCGGGCGCCATGAGCGGCGCGTGTTGAAGATGGATTCGCGCTTTGCGCCGGCGAATTTGCGTTTGAACAACGTGGATCCGGACATCGCGAATTTCATCGAACATGAACGCAAGCGGCAGCAGGAGAACATCGAGCTGATCGCGTCGGAAAATTTCACGAGCCCGGCGGTAATGGAAGCGCAGGGGTCGGTGCTGACGAACAAGTACGCGGAGGGTTATCCGAAGAAGCGCTGGTACGGCGGTTGCGAGAACGTGGACAGCATCGAGCAACTGGCGATCGACCGCGCGAAGAAACTGTTTGGCGCGGAACACGCGAACGTGCAGCCGCACTCGGGATCGGGCGCGAATATGGCGGTGTATTTTGCGTTCCTGAAGCCGGGCGACAAGATGTTGACGATGGATCTGAGCCACGGCGGACATCTGACGCACGGGAACAAGGCGAATTTCTCGGGCAAATTTTTCGAGATCGTGCATTACGGCGTGGGCAAGGAAACGGAGCGCATCGACTACGACCAGATCGCGGCGATGGCGCGCGAACACAAGCCGAAAATGATCACGATCGGCGCGAGCGCGTATCCGCGGATCATCGATTTCAAACGCATGGGCGAGATCGCGCGGGAGGTGGGATCGTTCCTGCTGGCAGACATCGCGCACATCGCGGGCCTGGTGGCGGCGGGCATTCATCCGAGCCCGTTGGAGCATGCGGATTTCGTGACGACGACGACGCACAAGACCTTGCGCGGACCGCGCGGCGGTTTGATTTTGACGCGCGAGAAATACGCGAAAGAAATCGATTCGCAGGTGTTCCCGGGCATCCAAGGCGGGCCGTTGGAACATGTGATCGCGGGCAAGGCGGTTT
>DASZCA010000466.1:0-9884 GCA_035943555.1 Verrucomicrobiia bacterium | reverse complement strand
CCAGCAAATAGAAAAATCTTCAAATTGAGTGACACGTTTCAATACTTCCCGGCGATGGGCCAATGTCTTTTCCCCGCCTTCATTCAACGCAATCAAAATGTCCCGTGTAACATGATACTTGTTGAAATTGGCTTTGTCGTTTTGAAGCAACGTTTCGTAGGTGGAAAGCAACTGGCGGTCAATTCCAGCCCCACGAAAAAAGACGATTAGGTCCTTTTTCGATTTGCAAAGTTTTGGAACTGCATCGGTGAGCAGTTTCAAAACCTCTGGCGGGTAATGAAATGAAATATCCATTTAAGTGAACGCACTCGCTAAATTTGACATCGAAAACCGGAATCATATCACGGGAAGCATCATTCTCAAACTGTTTCAGCGGTCTTGATCCGGCTCGTTCGGCTCACGTCCGGCGGCGGGCGTGGGAGGCTCAATCTTAGGCGTTTCAATTTTCGGCCCCCGATTTGCTTCCTGCTCCTTTTCGTATTCTCCCCAAAGGGCTTCGCGCACGACCTCAAGGCTCTGAGGCGGGCAGGGATGCTTCTTCGCGTAGGCAGCTCGATACCTCACACTGAATTCGTGGAAGGCGAGCTGTTCTTTTGGTGAAAGTTCGGCCATATCAGGCAACAAGCGCCGTGTTTTTAACTAAGGATTGGGCTTCTTCCAAGCAACGCCCAATTTTCATCCGCACGTTATCGTAGCTCATGCCGCGTTCCTCGGCAATATCGCCATAGTCGCGCCCAAAAACGAAGTGGTTCCAGAGGAAATCATAGCACTCAGGTTTGGAGGCAGTCAGCAATTTCATGGCATATTCCAGATCGTGCCGGGTGGCTGTCGATATGGGCGCGTCTTGGGCCGATAAATCCATCATTTGCCACAAGTCTTCCGGCGGCACGGTCTGGATGCGGTCGGTGGCCTGTTTGCGGAAGTGGTCGCTCAATTTGTTGCGGGCGATGCGATAGCACCACGCCCAAAATTCCTTTTCCGTGCCGCCTTGAAATTGCTTCAAGCTGGTGGCGACGGCCTTCAAAACTTCCTGCAACACGTCCTGCGCGTTCTGGTGGGCAACGCTGCTGAACACAAACAAGCGCAAGTCTGGTTCAATGCGGGTAAAGATTTTTTCTGCTAGCGGAATCCGTTCCGTCACGCCCGCCGTAAAACGGTAGGTTTTTACCAGTTTGATGAGGTCGTCCATTGAAAGGGAGGTTATCCTTCGACCGCGGCAAAATATTCGTTCACTGTCATATCCAATGGAAGACAGGCATCAATAATCGCAAGTGCATGATACAGCAAAAGAGGATTGCGGGCTGGCTCCTCAATAGGCGCAACCGGAAATTTGCCCCCGTGAAACAGGTTGTTTCGGACAATGCGCACGCTGCCAAGCAACCAAATAAGCACCGGCCCTTGGCCAAGGACATTCGGCTCTGACCAATCGAGCACACCGGCCTTCATGATCTGTTTGCGCGGCGGATGTTCTTTAAAATAAGCATATGCCTGCTTGAGTTCCGGTGAATTCGTCGGATCGAAAGCGGCATTGTATTTTGACGCAAATGCATCCCAATTTGCGCTCACTTTGCTGCCTGAGCTATTTGCGAAACCGGCACGTTTCAACGCATATTCAAAGCGCGCAAACACCAGAAAAAATCGAAAAAGCAAAGCACGCTGTTCCTCGGGAACAAGCCTATCAATATTGCTGACGGACACTTTCATTTTCTCGTAAAAATTATTTGGAAACATATTTCAACATGGATATTTTCGCAACTGTGAAAGCCTTGTTCGTTTTATCGCTCGTCCTGCGACTGGCATGATATGAAAGAAGAACAGCAACGGTTCATGTCGCTCTTGGGACAACTGCCCGCCCGCCTAACAGGGGAGCAAGCGGGCTGGGTGCTGAACTGCCAACCGCATGACATTCCCGCTCTGGTGACGGCACGACTGCTCAAGCCGCTAGGCAATCCGTCGCAAAATAGCACAAAGTATTTTGCGACGGTGGACGTTTTGGAGATGACCAAAGATCGCTCTTGGCTGGTCAAAGTCACCAACACCATTTGCCAGCATTGGCAAAAGCAGAACGCCCGCAAAGGGATTGGCGCACAAAAAAAGCAGATATTGCCTCAGCTTGGGGCGAATCGGCAGCCGGAATCTGCGGTGGAATTGTCATAAAACTGTCATATTTCTTGAGGTTACTTCCTGATAACATAGACGGATTGTATTTATTCCATTCCACGGGGGGATTTTGTGGGCAAAATATCACAGTGGTATACTGACGTGACGCAATGGATTTGCGATAAGCTTGACAGCATCTGTCCGGACCCGAAGCCGCTCGAAAAGCCAACTAAAGAAGAAATGCGCGCACTCGTGGACGATGTAGAGAAAGAAACTGGGACAATAGAGTATACCAAGCGTATCCTGCACGCAAAAGACCAGAGCGAACGAACTCATCTGAGAATGGAATTTGAACGCAAAATGGCAGAACGCAATCGTTCCGCTGAATCGCAAACGCGTTAGGTTAAACTGCCTTGGCTATCTGCTATGGCTGTCAGCAAGAACTCCAATCAGGATTCGCATTGCATTTTCGCCTTGCATATTTTCCGTAGCGTTGCCTAGGATCAAGGGGGAAAACAAAAGCCCTCAATAATAAAAATATATGCCAAATATACCCAATGCGTTATTCAGGTTCTTTCTGCGTCTGACTACAAGGGCCTCGCGAGGCGTGGTGATGTATGGAACAAGACAGTTAACAGTCCAGGTCATTAGGGAAATTGACGTAACTATAATGGGGACTCGCATATCCTATGCAGCCCTTTCAGATGCCGACAAAAAGGCCGTCGATGAAATTGCCAAATATCTCCACAGATTTGGGGATCAATATGTTCAGCATCACGATCAATATCAGCAGCGAAGAAAAGCAAATCAGACGAATATGTCGTTTGAAGATTACCTCGAAAGCCATTCTGATGAAATTATCAATGCCGGAATGCAAGCGGCTGCTGCCCATATGCGCTCGGCTTATTATGACAGTACAGTTGGAAAACCCAAATTCCTGAGTCAGATATTCGCGAAAGAATATTACAATGCACTTGTGAATCATTTTTCCGAGCGGGTTTCCTGATTTTTCACATCCCTTTCCAGAACATCATTCTTTCCGCCGTGCGGAAAGCTGCGCGTCAGCGATCAGGCCAGCGCAAGCGAGTAATGAGTCCAGAGGCCATGCCTCTGGCGCGGGGTTTGGGGATGGCGCAAATCCCCAATGAACACCAAAAGCGGTTGAGTCGCCGGAGACTCAACCGCTTCGCTTTTTGGGATTTTAGGCGGCGACTGCCGTTTGCTGCGCGGCTGCTGCCGCCTTCAATTCGTATTCCTCAAGGGAGGGGACGATGATTTGCGCCTTCTTGGCATAGGCGCGGTGAATCGCTTTGCTGTTATGCCCAAGCGCAGCCTGGGCAAACCGTTCCGGCATCCCGACAATCTTCGCCCGTTCCGCCCATGCATAGCGGTAACTGTGGAGCGTCACGCCCGACACGCCCGCCCGTTCACAACGGCGGCGAAAGCGGCTGGCGCGGTCGTTGGCGGTGAATTGCGACAAGTTTGGGAATAGGGGGCCGGTGGTCGGCAAGTGGCTTAAAACCGTTTCCAGTGCTTTGCTAATGGTAAACTGCGCCCGCGAGCCGGTCTTTTTGCGAAAGTAGGTAATTGTCCGGCTCTGCCAGTCAATATCCTCGGCGGTCATGGCGGCTGCGTCCCCTTGGGCCGCGCCGGTTTCCCATAGCAGTTCCAGAAACAGCTTCCACTCGGCTTTCTTTTCCTTGGCAAGGATGCTCTGCTGCTCGTCCGGCGTAATGCCGCGCCGGTCTTTGGCCTCGTATTTCGGCCAAAGGTAGGGGGCGACTACGGGCAGGGCAATCCAGCCCAAACTCAAGGCAAAGTTGTGCAGCCGCTTGAGAAAATACACGATGGACACTTTGCCGTCTTTGAACACGGTAAAAAAATCATCGGTGGTGGTTTCCAGCAATTTCTTTTTACGCAAGGCGTCAAAGCTGGACGATTTGAACACGTTTTTGTAACGCTCGCGGCTGCTGTCTTTGCCGCGTGATTGTAGCTGCTCCATGACGGTCTGCCATGTGCGCTCCACGAAAGCGGGGTCACTGGCTGACAGGTAGGCGCGGGCGAGATGGAGGTTTAGCGTTGGCTGCTGCTGGGCTGCGTTGCGGGCGTTTAGCAGGCTATTGGCCTCCGCTTCGTCTTTGGTGCGTAGGCTGGTCTGTTTGCCGGTTGCGCTGTCCTGCATGTAGAACATTGCGCCGCGCCGGAACAAGGTGTATTTCGTTTTCATAACTGGATTTCTCGAATCGAGATACCAGTCCCGTATCAATGGCATTTGTGAACGCCAGTGGTGGCAAAGTTTCAGCAAGTGCTAACCAGTTTCGGCGAATTGTTTGACCAATCACAGCTTTACTGACAGTTTTGCTGACAGTGGCCGTCCATCCTGCGAGCAAACCCCATTAAATAAAGGGTTCTGTAAAACTCGCCACAGATGGACACGGATAGACACGGATTGGGATTGGGGGCGGGTGGCAGGTTTTTATGGTTGAACGGCGTTTTCGAGGAGGCGAGGGTGAAGCGGTTTGAATGACGTCGGAGAGAACGGGGCATGGGAACCGCCTGAAGGCGGAACTCCGAACCCGGAAGTTTCGGAATCAACTTTGTTCGCTGATGAGGGGCTTGAACTGGCGCGCCTCGGGGTCGTAGGCAAATAACTCGGCGGTGGCGATCTTGAAAAACCAAGCGTGGAGGCGCAGGGTGCCATCGGCCAGCCGGTTTTGCACGCAGGGGTAGCTGTGGAGGTTATCGAGGCCGAAAAGGACGTTTTCCTCGACGGCGGCGGTCTCGCGTTCCTCGACGGTTTGCAGGTGGCTGTATTCCTTTTTCAAGGTCTCGATGACGGGGGCGGCGAGTTTCAGCCAGTCGCGCAGGTGCGGGGTGGAATCGCCGACCTTGGTCTGGCCCAGAAGGGCGCTGATGGCGCCGCACTGGGAATGGCCGCAGATTACGATATCGCTTACGCGCAGGTTATCGACGGCAAACTCGATGGCGGCGGCGGTGGAGTTCGTATCGCCCGCCACGCTGGCGGGCGGCACGATGTTGCCGACATTTTTCACGACGAACAGGTCGCCGGGCTTGCTCTGCGTGATCAACTCGGCGAGCACGCGGGAATCAGAACACGTGATGAACAGCGTGTGCGGATTCTGGCCTTCCTGGGAAAGTTTGCGGAACAGTTTACGGTAGTTACCGAACTGGTCGCTGCGAAACTTGTGGACGCCTGCGATGAGCCGTTCCATGAAATATTATTGCGCGAGGGTCTTGTTTTTCGCGCGGGATTCTTCCATGAGCTTGACCTTGAATTTCTTCAATTCTTCTTTCAGGTGCGCGTCAGCGGTCGCGAGGATCTGCACGGCGAGGATGCCGGCATTGCGGGCGCCGTTGATGGCGACGGTGGCGACGGGCACACCGGGCGGCATCTGGACCATGGAGAGCAGGGAATCCAAGCCGTCGGTGGATTTGCCGAGGATGGGCACGCCGATGACAGGCAACGTGGTGAACGCGGCCGTGACACCCGCGAGATGCGCGGCACCACCGGCGCCGCAAATGAACGCCTTGATGCCACGGGCGGGGGCGCCGGAAACGTATTCTTCGAGGCCGTGCGGGTCGCGATGGGCGGAGATGACCTTGGCTTCGCTGGCGACGCCGAATTCCTTAAGGGCATCGGCGGCGGCTTTCATCGTGGGCCAGTCGGAGTCGCTGCCCATCAAGATTCCCACTTGGGGAGAAGTTGTATTGCTCATGAATTTTTAAATTGTTTAAAATGATTCCCGTTCGGGTGCGGGAGAAATTAGCAACCTGCGGGCTTCGCCGCAATACTTGTCAGAGGGGGTAAGGATGGGTGGGCACCACCTTCCAAAATACGGTTTATTTGAACCAGAACGTTTCTTTCCATTCGCATCCACCTGTGCAACTCTGTGGTGGAAAATTTATGGCCAAGGAAATTACATTAAAACTCAAGGAAGGCGACAAGGCACCGGCGTTCGTGGTCGCGACGAGCGGCGGCGGGCGCATTGCGCTGTCGGATTACAAGGATCAGAATGTGATCCTCTATTTTTATCCGCGCGATGACACGCCGGGTTGTACCAAGGAGGCTTGCGCGTTTCGCGACAGTTATGGCGCCTTTAAGAAAAAGGGCGCGGTCATTTTTGGCGTCAGCCCGGACCCGGTGAAGTCGCACGACAAGTTCGTGGAGAAGTTCAAGCTGCCGTTCACGTTGCTGGCGGATGAGGACAAGAAGATCGCGGAGGCGTACGGTGTCTGGGGCGAGAAAAGTTTCATGGGGCGCAAATACATGGGGGTGTTTCGTGTGACGTTCCTGATCGGCCCGGATGGCAAGATCAAGAAGATCTGGCCGGCGGTGAAGCCGGAGGAGCATGCGGCGGAAGTGCTGGCGGCGCTTTGATATTTGGTGGGGCAGAGCTGCCGCTCTGCCCAAATTTTAATCCGCCGACAGGCGGATGTCATGGACGCGTCCGAAATAAGGCCAGTCTTCTAGACGGTCTGCCAGCTTGTGTCTTACCGGGTTTTCGCGGACGTATTTCCATTTTTGCGAATAGCTTTCACTGTCGCGTAGGCGATGATGAAAACCTCTGGTTTGAAAGATTCCGGCTTGGGGTTGGGATTTCGAAAGCTTATCTTTCCAGAATCCCATCCAACGTTCGATGGTGAACTTGAGGTCGCGTGGTGCGCAGAACAGATGCAGGTGATCGGGCATCAGCAGGTAGTCACTTACTAACCAAGCGGTTGCGGTGTGTTGCCAGATGGTGTGCAGACTGCGTTGAATGGAAGCTTGGGCAAGCCAAGGCTCGCGTTTTTCCGTGGTTACCGTGAGAAAAACCCGGTTGGGACCGGTGGGAGAGATGTGAACTCCGGAGGCCGGATAGTTGCGTCCGGGTTGTTCGAAGGGTCGTTCGCGCATGGGTTAGTTTGTATGAGAGGTTTTCGGTTTAATAAAGGCTTTTTCGTCACCTGCTGGTGCAGGTGACGGGAAATATGGGCAGAGCGGCAGCTCTGCCCCACCAGAATTGGGGTCGTAGCAGGCAGATTGGATGTTTGGAGCACAAACATCGTTTGACACGGGGGATATGAATTTACAGAATCTTGGACAGTCGTTTTAACAACTTAACCAAATACCAAATAATAACATTATGCCAATCCCTGTCGGCTCCAAGGCTCCTGATTTTACCCTCAAATCCAAAAATGCGTCCGGTGTGGTGGACGTGAAACTGAGCAATAATTTTGGCAAAACCAACACGGTAGTTTTGTTTTTCCCACTCGCATACACGGGTGTTTGCACGGCGGAGATGTGCGATGTGTCCAACGGCCTCAACTCCTTTGCCGGCGCGGAAGTGATCGCGATCAGCGTGGACAGCCCGTTCACGCAGGAAGCCTGGGCGAAGACGAACAATATCAAGGTGACGCTGGCCAGCGATCTGAACAAGACCGTCACGAAGGCGTATGATGTGCTGTTCCCGATGCTCGCGGGCGTGGGTGACACCTCGGCGCGCGCGGCGTTCGTGATCGACAAGCACGGCGTGGTGCAATACAGCGAACAGACGGCGACGCCGAAGGATCTGCCGAACTTTGAAGCGGTCAAGGAGACGCTGGCGAAGTTGAAGTAAGCTAATTTCTGACCAAGTCATTTTTCACGAGCGGGAGGAACTCCTCCCGCTCTTTTTATTTTATGGCAACGCGTTGGGTTGTAGCGCAGGGTGCTACTCAGCCGTGTCGCAGGTTGGCAACCTGCGGGTGGTGCGATCACCCTGCCGACTGCCAGTCGGCGATCCGGCAGGCTGCCAGCCTGCGGTGCGATTGAGATGTTGCCTGCTTTGGGGAAATAAGTTATTTCCACATTCGTGAAATCTGGCGAGCCGAATTAGAGGTTAGAGCGCTTGAAATACCGGCTTCGCTCCGAGGGCATTCCAGCCAAGCCGCTCCGTCCGCTTCGCAGTGGAATCCACACGCGAGGTTATCTGCCGCATGTCAAACGTGAAGGCGCTTCCTATTTTGTCACTTTTCGGTTGAACGATTCGCTGCCCAAGGAAGTCCTGTTGGGTTTCGAGCAGGAATATGCCGAGGCATTGCGTACTTTGTCCGCAAAAAGCCCAGCAGAAGCGACGGCTGAAATCCATCGAGAACTGCGCCGCAAAATTGAACGTTATCTGGATCAAGGAGCGGGTGAGTGCCATCTTCAAAAGCCGGAGATTGCAGATATGGTTGCCGATGCGCTCCGGCATTTTGATGGCAAAGAGTATGTGCTGGATGATTGGGTGGTGATGCCGAATCATGTGCATGCGATCTTATGGCCTTTTCCGAATTTTACTTTGAGCGAAATTTTGCAGAGCCGTAAGAGTCGTACTTCGCGACAAGCCAATTTAATGTTGAAACGCACCGGGGAAACATTCTGGCAGCGGGAATCGTATGATCATTGGATACGCGATGAAAACGAAAAAGCACGCATCCGGCGCTATATCCGGATGAATCCCGTGAATGCAAGGTTGTGTGGAACTCCTGAGGAGTGGAAATGGAGCAGTGCGTGGCCGGGGTGGAAAGTGGAGGCTACGGGTCATCCGAAGCAGCGTGGAGTGTGACTTTGTGGTTTTTGTAGGTTGGTAATATGTGGGTGTTGCGGTAGTCCTGCCGACTGCCAGTCGGCGACACGGCAGGCTGCCAGCCTGCGGTACGATGTGGAAGCCGTCGCTTTTAAATTTTCGCGCACTTTATTTACATCTGTAAAGAATGTGCTTGACTGAATTTACATTTGTAGAGATAGTCGGGGTATGACTTCTCCGAATGTGGAACTTACCGAGGCTGAATGGTCGGTCATCAAAGCGATTTGGGAAAACGAACCGTGCACGGCACCGGTGATCCAGGAGAAGCTGTTCAAGGCGACGGGGTGGCATTATTCCACGGTGCGGACGCAGATGGATCGCATGGTGGGGAAGGGCGTGCTGACGGCGAAGAAGGAAGGGAAGCTCACGATTTATCGCTCGGCGGTGACGCGGGCGGCGGCACAGCAGGGCGAGTTGATATATGCGCTCAAGCATGCATTTAACGGGGCGTTGACGCCGATGGTGCAATGTCTCTTGGAGAGCAAGGATCTCAATGCCGCCGAGTTGGCGGAACTGGAATCGATGATCAAGGCGAAGAAGAAATCAGCCAAAAAGTGAACCTCTTTCAAACGGCCTATCATGAATTCTTTCATCGAAACTCTGAACGGACGGGGCGACGGCTTTTTAAATTTCGCGTGGCCGATGTTATGGCAATCGAGCTTGTTGATCGCGGGTTTGCTGGCATTTGATTTTGTGACGCGGCGCAAGGTGCGGGCGGCGGTGCGCTATACGCTGTGGCTGGTGGTGTTGGTGAAATTGTGCGTGCCACCAACGGTGGCGCTGCCGACGAGCCCGGCGTGGTGGTGGCACCAGACTCCCGCGCCGGTCGTGGCCAAGCCGGAGGTTCATTACACGGTGACTTATGACAATGCGCCACTGCCGGAAATACCGGCGGAGCCCTCGCCAATAATTGTGCCGCCGAAGCCGGTGATGACGGTAGCGGCGTGGTTGTTGGCGGGTTCGGCAATGGTCAGTGCGTTGCTGCTGGCTTGGTTGTTGGTGCGGTGGTGGCAGATCACGCAGTTGGTGCGGCGGGCGGTAGTTTCTGAACGATTGACGGTGCTGGCGGAGGAGGCAGGGCGGGCAGGGGGCATGACATTTCGTGTGCCGGTGAAGTTGACGGTGAGTGCGATGTCGCCGGCGGTGTGCGGATTGTTTTGGCCGGCCATCTTGATC
>DASZCA010000465.1:0-9682 GCA_035943555.1 Verrucomicrobiia bacterium | reverse complement strand
GCCACCGCGATCCCTAAAATAACACTCGAAAGCGCAATGCCCGTTTCCACCCCCGGCAGCGGTACGCCAAGCACACCCAGCGCCCCGCCGAATGCCATCACCATCGGAAACACCACCGGCAAAACCCACATCGCCGGCGCCCCCAGAAACGCGCCCCAAAGCCCGACGGCCACCATCGCCGCGATGTGATCGAGGCCCGTCAATGGATGGATAAATCCGCTCGTGAAACCCCAAACCGTGCCGGTCTCCTGATGGGCGCTGGCCGTTGACGGCAAGAGAACCAGCGACAGCAAAAACAGACAGATTATTGCCGCCGGTTTGGATTTTAGATTTTTCTTTTTCATAAATTCAGATGAAACCGGGAATCTTCAGGTTGAAGGCACGGATGGAAAACCACGCCAGCCCCAGCAGAAAGATGACAACCGAAACGGCGTTCCTGACACTGGCGCCATGACGCCAACGCGCCAGCCAGACGGATACCGGCAGCAAGGCGAGCACGATGCCCAATTGGGCGATCTCAACGCCGACATTGAAACTGACCAGCGGGCGGATCAACCCCGAGGGCGGCAGGCCGAGTTGCTGCAACAAAGTGGCAAAACCAAAACCGTGTACGAGGCCGAAAAGAAACGCGAGCCGCCAGCGCTTGTTTGTCGATTTGATCCAAAGATTTTCTAACGCAACATAAATGATCGTCAGCGCGATGGCCGCCTCCACGAACCGCACCGGCAGCGTAACGACTTGCGTCGCCGTCAGGATGAGCGTCAGCGTATGGGCGATGGTGAACGCGGTGACGATTTTGACGAGCTCGCGAAACCGGCTGACGACGATCAAGGCGAGCAAGAAGCACAAATGATCGTAGCCCAGAAAAATATGCTTCACACCCAGCTCCAAAAACCGCACCAACCGCGAGCCTAATGAAGGCACAAAACCGGTGTCAAAAAGATAATCCGGCTCCGTCTGCGTGAAACTGACTTCCAGCGGTTGTCCATCATAGGCAAACGTGCCGAGCACGGTGTGTTGCGACCCAAGATAATTAAAAAGATCAAAAGCCAAAGCCGCCGTCTGCGGTGTTTCGATCACGTCCTTGGTAAATGGAAAATGGATCAACCCGTCGGCGGAATTCCAGTCATTTTCCACAATCGCATCGCCTTGACCGGACGGCCACCCCAGTTCCCCAAGTCTGCCCAGGTCCGTGATGCCGCCGTTCAGCTCCAGTTGGACGTGCGCCCGCAGAAATTTTTCAATGGCCGGGGTCGCCTTGCGCAATTCATCGCGGGTGATTTTCCCGTCACCATCGGTGTCGATCTTCGTGATTTTTTCCAGCGTGAACAGGTCATAGGTCAGCCGCACGGCAACTTGGCCGTCTGACAATTTGACCTGCGCGTAACTGGTATCCGGACTATGCGCAAAAACGGCCGTGTGGCCGGCCAAAATGGCCAGCCACACGAACGCTAAAATCCGTTGACGGGTATTTATGGGGATCCTTTCATCGCCGGCTCACTTCGGCTGATATTTGATCCATTGCGGCGAAACCCAGACCAGCTCGCCGTCTTGCTGTTCGCCCCGGACGTAGTAATAGCTCGTCTTGCCGGGCGTGGGCGATGGATCGGTCCAGGTGAAATCTACCTGGTCGCTGTTCGGCGTTTCGGTGTGAATTTCCACGTCGTCTTTGACGATCACGACTTTGGAAAAGGGCCCGGTGCCGGTCAGTTTGACTGTCAACTTGGGCGCTTCACCGGCGGTGTATTCATCGCCGAGGAAATGCTCCTTGCCATCCGCCTCGCTCCGTACATCCGCCAAGATGTTCGCCGTGGCGGCGTAGGTATGGCGCTGCTTGATGGCTTTGATGATTTCCTGGTGAGAATTATCCTTCGCATAAACGATCGCATAACTGATGTGCGTGGACCGATGATCGCTGCTGCTCTCAAAACCCAGCCGGTAACCTTTGAGCAGTGCGAGATTGATAAAACCTTTCGGCTCCCAGCCGCCGATGGCGTCGTCTTCGGTTGGCGAACGCGGCGCGCCCGGGCGTTCATAATTTTGACGGCAGCCTTGGTAGATTTCCACGAACGGCTCGACTTCCGGATCATTGTCGCGCCAGTCGGTGCCCATGCCCGTGGCACTGGTGTGGGCGGCGGTGACACCGCCGAACAGATGGAGATATTTATAGAGGAGCTGCGTGTCCGGCGCATGGCCGACATAATCCCTGACCGTGATCGGCAACCGTGGCAAAGTCCGGATGCCGCGTTGGCCAAAGATCACGTTGCGGTGACCTTCCGGATAAACCACGCTGCGTTCGTAGGTATATTCCGGCGAAAACGTATCGCCCAGATAGAACGCGTCCGTCGATTTTTGGATCAACCACCAAGTGTATTCGCGACCGGCTCCATTGTCATGATCGCCATTCCCCAGCCAGTCGAAGTCAGCCACATCGATGCCGTAGCGCCACATGTCCTCGAGGGCGCCGTCATTACCACCGTCGCCGCTGATCTCGGTATGACGATGGAATTCCCCGCGCACCGGGCGCAAGTCCTGGCCGTCCACGTTCACCTTGTAATCGCGAACACGCTTCACAGCGGCCAGTTCGGCAACCGTCGACGCCGAGGGCTGCGGATTCACCGCTGGCGTGTTGGTTGTTGCTTTCAAGGACACGGAGGCGACCGTGCCAGGTGCTTTCAAGCGGCTCAGATAAAGCCCGTTGATGTACGGATCGTTGTCCGAATTCAGTGCAATATTTCCGCCGCCAGCGCCGGTGCGTTGCAACGTCCGATCATGACGATGATCCGTGGAATGCGTGACCAGCAGGCTGCCATCCCCCAAGGCGACCACCGCCGGGAAATTGTAGAGCAGGTTGTCCGAATGGGGCAAAAGGATCGGCCCGACCCACGCTTGGCCGTCATAATAGGTCGCCCAGTTAAACCACACGGAACCGAGCGGCGACTGGAAGTCATTCTGCCGTGAGCGGGCGAAGATCCAGACGTGCCCGCCCGCGTCCGTGACGATCCGCGCCAAATTGTTGTGCGGGAAATTCCGTTGGACTTCCGCTTCCTGACCGGCTTCACGCGATTCGCCGCCCGGTTCCAATGCCGGGGCGCGCTGATTGTTTTGTCGACGGCGAGGCGTGGCACCGGGCAGGGAATTTTCAAAACTGGCCGCCGGTTGCTGCCACTGGCCATCCTTCAAAACAGCGAGACCGATCTGCCGGTCACGATACAACGGAATGCCCTTGTTTTGCACAAGGCCGCCAAAATCTTTGCCCCACGATTCGCCGCTCAGTTCATAGGCGATCCACAATGAACCGTCGGGATTATACGTCAGCGCCGGACGCGCTTCGTATTCCGGCGTATTGGCGACCGGGCGCGCATCGGCCGGTTTGCCCGCGGTGTCAAACTCACGGAGCCACACATCGTAATCGCCTTTTTCATACGTATCCCAGGCGATGGCCACCCGACCGCCAGCCTTGGCCGATCCGGCAGCGATGGCCGGCGCCCACGAATTACGGCTCTGCGTGCTGACCTGGCGTTCGGCGGTCCAACCGGCGTCGTCCTGATGACGTTCAAAAATGCGGAAAATCTGGTTCCGCGCTCCTTGCCACGCAACCCATACATGGCCTTTTGCGTCCGTCGCCGCCACGGGCCAGATATCGTTTTCCGACGAAGTGGAAATCTGCACCGGTTCGCCTAGCTTGCCGTCTTTAAAGGAACGCGCCCAAATGTCAAAATTCGGCTGCGGATCATTGGGATAGGGTTTGTACGCGGTGTTTTCGGACCAGAAAATCCACACCGTGCCCGCACCGTCCACCGTCACGCTGCTCTTGTAAATATCCCGGCCGGTTTCGGTGACCGCAATGGCATCGCCCGCGCGCGGCCCATCCACGGCCCGAAGCCAAAGTTGGTCGCCACCCGGCGCCTTGGCCAGAAAGGACAAATCATCCGGGGCGGTTTCCCAACGCTTCGCGCGCGAATCGCGATCCAAGCCCGGTGTGAAACTCGTATAGGTAGTGAAGACCGTGCCATCCGCCGCCACGACGGCGCTCGGGTAATCATCATCGGTTTTGCCGTCGGTCAAGGTCACCGCCGAGGCCGTACGCTCGACCTCCACGGCTTGATCCAGTTCATCCAAGATCTTTCCATACGGTGCTTCGCTGACTTTAAAACTAAAATCCCCCTGCAAGGTTTTGACCTGCACCACGCTATCCGCCGTCACGCCGGTGAGGGACAGCAGCACGCCGTTGTCATTGAGCGGTGCATTCGGACGGGCATTCTGCGCGGCACGGCGGGGATTGTTCGCACGACGCGGACCCACTGCGGGGCGGGTCGCCGCCTGCCAACTGTTGGTGCCATCGGTGGAATCAGCCGCCGTGAAACGCCAGCCGCTGATGGCCACCACGCGGCCGGGCGACACCGTGACCGAGCCATCCCAGTTCGTCGGCGCTTTGTCATTCAGTCCGAGCCGGAGCCGGAAACCGATATCTTCGGCCTGGGCGGCCGCGCCAAACAGGGACAGGCCCAATATTGCTGTAATTATTTTCATGTGCTGATTTTTAGTGGATGTATTTCGAACTAAACTTTTGATCTAAGGTTGATGGTTTACTTGGAGACCGTTGAATTTGTGTCCGCCGATCCAGACGCGTTGATCGTCAATATCCGGTGATTCTCGCTATCGCCGATAAAGACCGTGCCGTCGGCGTCCACGAAAATTCCATGCGGGCGGGTGAGCTGTGTTTTCAATGGATCCTTTTCCAATCCATCGCCCGCGATACCCGTGCCCGCGACCAGTTCGAGGGTGCCGCGCTTCACATCAAGCCGACGGATGGCATGGTTCTCCGTGTCCGCCAGATAGACGTCACCATTGGGTGCGATGGCAATACCCTTCGGCCCCGATAAAGTCGTATCCGCAGCAGCCCCGCCGTTGCCGGTAAAACCTTTCTTGCCCGTACCAGCCGCGTGATGAATCACACCGGCTGCCAGGTCAAAGCGAAGCAGTTGATTTCCCTCGCGAGTGACGACCCAAAGATTTCCTGCGCGATCAAAATCCAGCGAACGCGGGCCGCTCAACGGCGTCCCGGCGATGGGCGCGCCTTCCGGTGTCTCGCCTTTTTTCCCCGTGCCGGCAAACGTTGTGATCACGCCGGTCTTTGCATCCACGCGACGGATGACTTGGTTACCGATGTCCGCGATGAACAAATTACCGGTCGCATCAAATTGCAAACTGATCGGACTTTTGAGTTGTGCGCCTGCCGCCACCCCGCCATCGCCGGTGTAGCCAGGTTGGCCGTTGCCGGCGAACGTGGTGATCAAACCGGATTTTGCGTCATAACGGCGGATGGCATTGTTACTGGCATCGGCGATGAACAAATTTCCCGCGTGGTCAAAGCGGATTTCATGCGGATGATTTAACGATGCCGCGCGCGCCGGACCGCCATCGCCGGTGTAACCCGTCTGGCCATTGCCAACCACGGTGGTGATGCCGCCATCCTTCGTGATGCGACGGACAACGTTTGCCGCATAATCCGCGAACCACAACGCCCCATCCGGCCCGCGTACCAAACCAAAAGGATTGTTCAACTGCGCCTGCGTTGCCGGTCCGCCATCCCCACCCAACCCGGCAACGCCCGTGCCGGCGAATAAGGTCAATATCGGCGCGGCTTGCAGCCCACTCGCGCAAATCAAAATCGCCAAGGTGGGAAAAAAACGGTTCACAAAATAAAAATTTCAAAGCGCGGCGCCCGGTTGAGGGGCGCCGCACGTATCAGGGTTCTGTGGAATTATTTGGTTTCCGTCGCACGTTTGGCGCTCCAATCATGCGATTGGGGCGTGCCATCGTGCGTGGTCTCAATTTTGCCGGTCAGTTGTCCGTCGGCGATGGTTCCGGAATAATTATTGGTCACCGATACGCCCTTGTTTTGGCGGATAACGATGAAAGAAATGCTGTCACCATTCACCTTGCCCTCGGCGATGGGCGTTTCGTTGATCTTCCCTTCCCGGCCGGGCGTGGCCACTTTTCCGGTCAGGCTGGCGCCATCAGCTTTTAACGTCAGGGTGGTTGTGTGCTCCGGGCCGCCATTGTGACCGGGAGTGGTCCAGGTCCAATCGCCGGAGACATCGGCCGCGTGAACCGTGGCTGTCGCCGCCGCGAATACGAAGGCGTAGGCGAGATTTTTCATGATGCGGTTAGTTTTAGCAGTCATAGTTGTTGTCGTTTTCGTTTATATTTTTTGTTTGCCGGTTTGATCCGGATGGTGATCAGGCAAAAATGTTGGTGGCCACTTTGCCCGCCACATTGGTGAGGCGGAAATCACGTCCGGCGTAGCGATACGTTAATTTCTCGTGATCCAATCCCATGAGGGCAAGGATCGTCGCGTGGAGATCGTCAGAATGCATCTGTCCATCGACCGCCCGGAAGCCGTAGTCGTCCGTCGCGCCGTAAGAGAAGCCCTTCTTCACGCCGGCACCGGCGAGGAACATGGAATAGCCGGTGATGTTGTGGTCGCGACCGTCCACCCCTTGCGACGTGGGCTGGCGGCCAAATTCGGAACCGAACAGCACCAGCGTTTCATCCAGCAATCCGCGCTGGCCGAGATCGGCCAGCAACGCGGCGACGGGCTGATCAATGGAACCGCACCGGTCGATCAAACCTTTGTGCAGATTCGTATGATGATCCCAGCCGCCCTGGCAGATTTCGACGAAGCGCACCCCGGCTTCGCTCAACCGTCGCGCCATCAGGCATTGGCGGGCGAACGAGCTTTTCGGCCCGGAAGTGATCCCGTAAGCGTCGAGAACGTGTTGTGGTTCCTTGGAGATGTCGAGCAGCTCCGGAACTTTCCCCTGCATCCGGAAGCCGAGCTCGTAGGATTTGATGATCCCGTCGACCGGATCCGGCGCACCGGCGTGGACGGCGTAATCGTGATTCATGGACTGGATCAGGTCGAGTTCCCGGCGCTCTAGACTGCTGGCCGAGGACGGTTTCAGGTTAGGCAGAAAACCTTCGTCATTGATGCGCGTGCCTTGATAGTAAGCCGGCAGGAAAGCGCTGCCATAATTCACCGCGCCGCCAAAATTCGGCGGCGGATCAATGGTGATATAGCCGGGAAGATCCTGATTCTCCGTGCCCAGCCCGTAGAGCAGCCACGCGCCCATGCTCGGACGCGTCAACGCGGCATTCGCGCTGCCGGTATGCAATTGCACCACGGCCTGCGGGTGCGCCGGGGTATCGGTGTGCAATCCGCGCAGCCAGCACAACTCATCGGCGTGCTGCGCCATGTTCGGCAACAGTTCGGAAAACCATGAGCCGGTCTGGCCATATTGCTTAAAGGCAAACTTTGAGCCGGTGATGACGCCGCCGCCAGGGCCTGATTTGCCATCATCTTTTTGCAGCGCCGGCTTGTAATCGAACGTGTCAAACTGCGACATCGCGCCGGACATGTAGACAAAGATGATGCGTTTGGCCTTGGCCGGAAAGTTCGGCTTTTTGGGCGCCAGCGGATTTATTGCCGCTGCCGGTGTCGCCGCCAGAAGCTTGCTGGTCGTCTGGCCGAGGAGTCCCGCCAAAGCAAGATAGCCGAAACCGGCGCCGGCGGATTTCAAGACTTTCCGCCGCGACAGGAGTGAGGGATTAAAGTTTGTCATATTTAATTTGTGTATTCAGATCAGCGGACAAAACGGAATTCGGCCGAGGCATACAAGGAACGGGTAAAACTCATCCAGGCGGCCTCCTGCGGAGTCTTCGGTTGAACGATTTCGCTTACCACGGCCACATCGGTCGTGTCGACATCATCGGGATTCTCCGGCACCACCAGCTTGGCCTTGCCATCGGTTCCACCAGCATTATCCGCCATCGCCGGTGATGGCTTTTCCACCGCCGGCAATTCCGGAGGCAATGCCGTTGGACAGGCCAGCTCGTATTGGGTGATAAATTTTTTCACCCGGGAAATTTCCTGCCGGTCCGGCGTGCGGTCCACGATCAGCTCATAGGCACGCTTGATCCGGTCGGAATCAGATTCATCCTTTTCGGCCAGCAACCGTCTGGCGAGCGCCAGTGATTCCTTGGCGACGAAGGACGAGTTCAGCATGAACAGGGCTTGCGTCGGCACGGTGGTGGATTCGCGCTGGCCGCTGACCAAGGTCTGGTCCACCGGATCAAAAGCCGCCAAGGCTGAAGGCGTCACGCCCCGCAGCAACGGCAGATAGACGCTCCGGCAAACGGCGCGATCAGCCGTTTCGTTGATTTTTTTAGATTCGCCCCCGTTGTCGCGGATCTCGACCATCGGGAATGAATTGACCACCGGCGTGGCGGGCGGTTTGAGTTGAAGATCACCGGCGGTAGCCAGGATCGCATCACGAATTTCTTCCGCCTCCAGCCGCCGGGGCGCGTGCCGCCAGACCAAGTGGTCGTCCGGATCAACGTTGGCATAGACCGCCGCGGAATCAGAGCCCAGTTGATACGCGTGCGATAAAACGATCTTGCGGATCAACTGCTTTGTGGACCAATCATCATGGATGAACGTATTCGCCAGATAGTCCAACAATTCAGGATGCGACGGGCGATCGCCCATCACGCCGAAGTTGTCCACCGTAGTCACGATGCCCTGGCCGAACAGGTGTTCCCAGATGCGGTTCACATAGACGCGCGCGAACAACGGATTTTCCGGGCTGGTAAGCCATTGGGCCAGTTCCAAGCGGCCGCTCTCATTCGTCTTGATGGTGGGCGCATCAAGGATGGTAAACGTCGTCAGGAAACCGCGTGGCACCGTGGGACCGCGACGCTCCGCTTCACCACGGATACGGACGTCCGTATCCGCAATCCGGCTGGCTTCACGAACGCCATGCACCGCGTGGCCTTGTGACACCGGGTCGGTCAACGCCAGCATCTGTGCCTGCAATTTTTCATATTTGACGCGGAAACGACGCTGGTACGGCACACCGTTGGTGAGCGCCAAGCCTTTGGGAGTACCGCGAATGTCGTCCCAATCTTTTTTAGCGGCGTCAAGCTGGGCTTGAAGCTTCTCAGATTGTTCCTTGGGAACTTCTTGGGCGACAAAGTCGGTCAGCTTGACCAGATTCGTCGGATCATAATAGGCCAGCCCGGCACCGCCCATTTTGTTGCGCACACCGGCGCAATCTTCCGTGCTCGTGAATATCCCCGCGAGCGCGTAGTAATCCGTCGTCGGGATCGGATCGAACTTATGGTTGTGGCAACGCGCGCAACTGACCGTCAGGGCCAGCGTTGAACGGGTGACCACATCGATCTGTTCATCCACGTTATCCATGATGAAACGATTCTTGAAACGCTGGTTCACATCCTTCACGCCCAACGCCAGAAAGCCGGTGGCGGTGCTCAAACGGTCGCGTTCCGCCGGGGTCGCCGCCGGCAGCAAGTCACCGGCGATCTGTTCTTGGATGAACCGGTTGAACGGCACGTCACGGTTCACCGCATCGATGACGTAATCGCGATATTTCCACGCATAGGGATATGGCACATTGCGCGAGGGGCCGGTGGATTCGGCGTAGCGCGCCACATCCAGCCAATGGCGGCCCCAGCGTTCTCCAAAACGCGGCGAGGCCAGCAAATGATCCACCAGCTCCGGGAAGGCATTTGTGGATTTATCATTTAAGAACGCAGTCACCTCGTCCGGGGTCGGCGGCAAGCCGGTCAGATCGTAAGTAACCCGGCGGATCAATGT
>DASZCA010000464.1:0-5480 GCA_035943555.1 Verrucomicrobiia bacterium | reverse complement strand
CATCGTCGCACCGCCGCGCACGGGCAAAACCACCATCCTCAAGCAGATCTGCAACGCCATCACCACCAACCATCCGGAAGTGCATGCGATGGTACTGCTGATCGATGAGCGTCCGGAGGAAGTCACGGATTTCCAACGCTCGGTGAAGGCCGAAGTCGTCGCCTCCTCGAATGACATGGAACTCGAAACGCACGTCCGCCTTTCCCGCTTCATGATCGAGCGCTGCCGCCGCATCGTGGAATCCGGCAAGGATGTTTTCGTGTTGATGGATTCATTGACCCGTATCGCCCGCGCTTATAATAGCGTGCATGGCGGTTCCGGCCGGACGATGACCGGTGGTGTGGACGCCCGCGCGTTGGAGATTCCGCGCAAGATGTTCGCCTCCGCGCGCAAGATCGAGAACGGCGGCTCGCTGACCATCATCGCCACGGCGCTGGTGGACACCGGCTCCCGCATGGATGAACTCATCTTCCAGGAATTCAAGGGCACGGGTAACATGGAATTGATCCTTGATCGCAAGCTTTCCGACCGCCGTTTGTACCCCGCGATCGACATCCCGAAGTCCGGCACGCGCAAAGAAGAAAAACTCTTCGCGCCGAAGAATCTCGAAGCCATCCGCAAGCTCCGCCGCACGATGGTGGACCTGAACCCCATCGAGGCGATGGAAACGCTCACGGCGGCTTTGAAGAAATTCAAGACCAACGACGAGTTTCTGGCCAAGATGGAAAAAGGTTCGTGATGACCCGGGCGTGACGCGAGAGGCAAGACATGGCCAAAAGCAAATTGTCTGACAATCCCGCGTACCGCCTTGCGTCGACCGGCGTTCCCTCATCCCGTCCGCCGCTGGAGCGGATGCTCCGCATTCACCAAGTGTTGCAAGCGGGCGGTTATCCCAACGCCACCTCGCTCGCCCGCGAGATCGAGGTTTCCACCAAGACCATCCATCGCGACCTTGAGTTCATGCGCGACCGGATGAACCTGCCGCTGGAGTACAATCACCTTCACAACGGTTTCGCCTACACGAGCGAGGTCAACGCCTTCCCCACGATGCAGATCACCGAGGGCGAGATTTTCGCGCTCGTCGTCGCGGAAAAGGCCTTGCAACAATATCGCGGCACCAGCTTTGAGCGGCCGCTGCTCTCCGCCATCAAAAAGATGGAGCAGGCGCTGCCCGATACCATTTCGCTGAACCTGGCGGATATCGAGCAGACCATCTCCTTTCGCACCCGCGCCGAACCGATTCTCGATCTTAAGACCTTTGACCTGCTGGCCAAGGCGGTTTCGCAGCGGCAGCAACTGGAGTTGCATTACCGCAAGCCCGGCCAGAAAGCCGAGCCGCGTATCGTAGATCCTTATCATCTGGCAAACATCAACGGCGAATGGTTTCTCTTCGCGTTCGATCACGGGCGGAAAGACATCCGCACGTTTGCCCCGGCACGCATCCAGTCCCTGTCGGCCACCGGCAAAACCTTCGAGCGCACCCAGAAATTTTCGCTCGAGAAACGGTTGCGTGACAGTTTTGGCGTTCACTCCGGTGAAGGTGAATATGAAGTGATCCTCCGCTTCAACCCGCGCGCGGCGGATTATATCCGTGAAAAAAAGTGGCATCCGTCGCAGACCTTGCGCGAGTTGAAAGATGGCGGCGCGGAGTTGAAGATGAAGCTTTCCAGCCTGGGCGAAGTGCAGCGCTGGGTTCTGAGCTGGGGTGGTGATGCGGAGGTGCTGAAACCGAAGGAACTGGTTGATTCCATCCGTGAAGCGGCCCAAAAAATTCTCCATTCCAAGTAAGTGCGGACTGGGGCGGAATTTTCTTCAGCTTCATGCTTGAAGGGGTGTGCGCGACACGCACAGTAGTTAGTTGGCAGGGATGGGCTAAACTACCGGGTGTTCAAAAATACCCGGCCTGATTTTATCTTTAATCCTCCTTTATCCGGCGTTTGTTTGACCGTGGCTGGTGGCCAGGAGCATAGGTTCTACCATTTCATCTAAGATTTACCGGTATTGTCTTTGACCTGATAGCGAAACTTTGAAAGAGTCGCCCAGTAATCCGCCGGGGACTTGGGGAAACCAACCACTACATTATGACGCCATCCAAATTATTCATCGCGCTCGCATTGTCTTTTACCGTCGCCATGGCCTGCCATGCCCAAGGCACGTCATTCACCTACCAAGGCCGGTTGAACAGCGGCGGCGCGCTGGCTGGTGGAAATTATGATTTGCAGTTCACAGTATACGATACGAATGCGCCCGCAGGAAATCTGATCGCCGGCCCGGTCACCAATTCCGCCGTGGCGGTGAGCAACGGGCTGTTCACCGTGGCGCTTGATTTTGGCGCCGGCGTATTCACCGGCCCGGGCCGCTGGCTGGAGATTGCCGTGCGCACGAACGGCGCTAACCTGTTCATCACGCTGGTTCCGCGGCAACCCGTTACGCCGGCGCCCTATGCCATCATGGCCTACAGCGCCAGCAATCTTCTGGGAACAGTGTCCGCCTCGCAAATCACCAGCGGTACCCTTTCGTCCGCGCTGTTGCCCGGCGCGGTTTTGACGAATGGTGAAGGCGGCGTGAATCTGACCGGTTCCTTCACGGGCAATGCGGGCGGGTTGACCAACCTGCCGCTGGCCGGCATCGGTGCGGCGGGTACGTTTGGCAAGCAGACGAATGCCTTTGCCCCGGCCATCCCGCTGACCGTCGGGGTTAATCCGAGATGCGTCGCGGTTGCGGACATCAACGGCGATGGCAAACCGGACCTGATCAGCGCCGACAACTCCAGCCCCAGCCTGACCATCTTGACCAATAACGGCAACGGAGGTTTCGCCTTAAGCGCCACCTTGTTTGCTAACAACCCGGTCTACGTTGTGGTTGCGGACATGAATGGCGATGGCAAACCAGATTTGATATGCGGGAACATCTACGGCAATGCGCTTCAGGTATTTACCAATAATGGCACCGGCGGGTTTGTCTCCGCCGGGCAGTTCGGTGTGGGTGGCTGGCCCCTTGGCATCGCGGTGGCGGATGTCAACGGCGACGGCAAGCCGGACTTGATCAGCGCGAATTATTTTCAGGGAAGCATACCGACCAACACGCTGACCGTGCTTACGAATAACGGCAGCGGCGGCTGGGGCTGGAGCACCAATCTTACGGTGGGCAAGGGTCCCAACTCGGTTGTGGCCATGGATTTCAATGGCGACGGCAAGCTCGACCTGGCCTGCGCCAGTTATTATGACGGCACCCTGACGGTGCTGACAAACAACGGGCATGGCGGGTTTGTTCTTAGCGCCACGCTGCCTGGCGGGTTGGGGCCGGATTCACTTGTGGCCAAGGACCTCAATGGCGATGGCAAACCGGATTTGATTTGGGGCACCGAAACCGGCTCCATCATGATCGATACCAACAACGGCAGTGGCGGCTTTGGCCTCTATGCCTCGCTTCCTATCAGCGGCTATGCTGTGGACGGAGTGGCCGTGGCTGATATCAATGGAGACGGCAAACTGGATCTGGTGACCGCCAATGACGCCGCCAACAGCCTCACGGTGCTGACGAATAACGGTGCCGGCAGCTTTGGTATCTATGCCACGGTCGCTGCCGGCAGTGTCACATGCTATGTGGCTGCCGCAGACGTGAACGGAGATGGTAAATTGGATTTGATCAGCGCTAATGTCGCTGATAACACCTTGTCGGTGGTATTCAACCTCTCACCTGCGGTGACCGCCGCCGGCGGATTTTTAGGTGCTTTTGCCGGCAATGGCAACGGCCTGTCTGATCTGAATGCCGCCGCCCTGATCGGGAGTATCCCGCCCGGTTCGTTGACCTCCGTTCCCGCCAGCAGCCTGACCGGTGTTTTGCCGGCAGCGGTGATTCCGGCCAATCTGGGCGTGAACAGCCTGAATGTGGACCAATCGGGCCAGAACGTTGGGAGTGTCGCTGCCAGTGCCTTGACTTTTGGGATTGGCAGTGGCGAAGGCATCGCCTCCAAGCGTACGGGTGCCAATATTTACGACTTGGAGTTCTTTACCGGCTTTCTCAACCGGATGGCCATTCTGAGCAATGGCAACGTGGGCATCGGCACCACCAATCCGGCCTCGCTTTTGGAAGTCAACGGCGGCATCAGAACAGATGGCAATGAGCTTTATTTGGAACCGGCATCATCCGGTTCATTTGCCAACGACGGCTTGGCATGGGGCAACGGCGGGCTTCCGGGCATCAATACTGCCCTCGCCAGCCCATGGCTGGCCGGCTATTATGGCGGGAGCCTGGGGGCGCTGACTCCAAATACAGTTTGTTTGAGCTGGGACTCCAGCGGCAATGTGGCCGTCAGCAACCTGCTCACCACCACCAGTTTGAATGTTCGCGGCGCCTCGGCGTTGCTTGGTCATGTGGCCATCGGGGCCGCCAGCACCACGCACCTGCTGGCGGTGGGCACGAGCGGTGCTTATTGCGACGGCACCACTTGGGTGAACGGATCCGACCGGAATACGAAGCAGAACTTTGGCACCGTCGATCCCCGCGAAGTCCTGGCCAAGGTCTCGGCGCTGCCGATCACCAAGTGGCAATACAAAGTGGAAGATACAGGCACCGAACACATCGGTCCCATGGCGCAGGATTTCCATGCGGCTTTTGGACTGAACGGTTCGGACGACAAACATATTTCCACGGTGGACGAAGGCGGCGTGGCGCTGGCGGCCATCCAAGGGTTGAACCAAAAAGTGGATGAAAAGAACGCCGAGATCCAAACCCTCAAGCAACAAAATGACGCGCTGACCCGCCGGCTCAATGAACTGGAAGCCGCCGTGAAGGCGATCGTCAAATGAGGAACGACCATGAAAAAACTGATCTGCTTTTTTTGTTTGTTGTCGCTTCCGTTGGCCGGGTTTGCCCAACAATACGCGATTGACTGGTACAAGGTTGCCGGCGGCGGCGGCACGAGCACCGGGGCGACCTATGCCGTGACCGGCACCATCGGCCAGCCGGATGCCGGCGGCGTGATGAGCGGGGGAAATTATGCGGTGACGGGCGGTTTCTGGAGTTTGATCAACGTGGTGCAGACGCCGGGAGCACCGACATTATACATCAGCCGCAGCGGGAACGTAGTGACGGTATATTGGCAGAATGTGGCGGGCTGGAACCTGATCCAGAACGGAAACCTGACGACAACGCTTGGCAGTTGGTCCGCCAATGGCAGCGCGACATTGATCGGGGGGACGAATTACCTGAACCTGACGAATCCTGCCGGCAACCTGTTCTTCCGCTTGAGAAATCCCTGAGGATTGCCGGCGGTAATGCGAGTTTGCTTCGGGGTGCAACTTTCGGCACGCTGTGGGTTTAAATGACTATGCGGGTTTCATTTCCTCGTTGCGCGGCATGAATGTGATGGCGCGTTGGCGGAGGCTGTCATTGTTCTTGATGCTCCTGGCCGGGTGTTTTGCCGCCACGCTGCGCGCAGATGCCCAAGGCTTTGGCCTGACGTCTTCCGTATCTTC
>DASZCA010000463.1:0-28320 GCA_035943555.1 Verrucomicrobiia bacterium | reverse complement strand
ATGTAAAACTGGCCCTTGAAACCAATGGCCTGCTTGTGCTTCACCGCGATTTCGTGAAATTGCACCGGCTCGCTTAATTTACCATCGAGAATTTTCCGCAGACCGACCTGTCTTTTTCCATCATGTAACTGCACCACGATGTCAAAATGGTTATGGTCGTTACCGCGCAACGTGAGTCCCGCCTCTTCGTTGGTTGATTGCGGTTGAAAATCCAAACGGGTTGATACACGGCAATTTAAATCCGTCTGCCGGTGTCCGACAAACGTCGGCGTGTCCTGATCGTTGAGCGTCACAGCCGAACCGTGCAAGCGCAACCAACCGGGCCGTTCAGTGAGCGAATAATTTTGCTCCACCGGATTGCGGATATAAATCCAGCGCAGAGGCAGGTTGGTGGAATCAAACTCATCACGAGCGGGTTCAGCCGTCCACGGATACGCCGGCAATTCCGGTGCCGGCAACGTGGCCGGAATCGGTTTGCCGCCATTGATGACCGGCCAGCCGTTGCTCCACGTCACGGGCGCAAGAAAAGTTTCGCGACCGAGATGTTCAAATTGACCGCCCTGCGGACGGAAGCCAAGGAAGGTGATCCACCAACCGGCTGGCGTCTGGACGAGGTCGCCGTGGCCCAGCGCTTGAAACGGATTCTCCGGTAGCGTGCGGTGCGTGAGGATGGGATTGGCCGGGTCAGCCTCAAACGGACCCCAAGGCGAATCGCTGCGCGCAATAGTCAGGCTGTGGTTGTAGCTGGTGCCGCCCTCGGAAATCATCAGGTAATATTTTCCGTTGATCTTGTAGAGGTGCGGACCTTCAGGCCAGACGCCACCGGTACCGCGCCAAAGCTCCTTGCGTTCGCCTTCAAGTTTTCCGGTTTTTAGATTCAACAATTGCTGGCCCGAGTAGCCGTGCTCCCCATCCACTTGGCGCGTATAATAAACCTTTCCGTCATCATCAAAGAAGAGCGAAGGATCGATGCCGTCCTTGTCGAGCCAGACCGGGTCCGACCACGGCCCGGCGGCATTGGTGGCGGTGACGTAGGAATTCCCACCACCCGCAGCACCACCGACAACAGTGGTGATCATGTAAAATGTGCCGTCATGCCAGCGCAACACCGGTGCGAAAATGCCGCCGGAGGAATACATATGGTCGAGGTTCAACTGGCTTTTGCGCGTCAAGACATGGCCGAGCTGTTCCCAATGAACCAGATCACGGATATGAAAAATCGGGACGCCGGGAAAATATTCAAACGAGCTGTTGACCAGATAGTAGTCTTCCCCAACGGAGCAAATGCTGGGGTCGGGGTAAAAGCCGGAGATGATTGGATTGGTAAAAATTTCGGCGGCCAGACAGGTTTTCGCTGCAAAAAACGCCAGCAACAGTGTGAGGCGAAAGATGTGACGCAGCGCGAAGTTCATCTTGATTTGCGAGGTGGTTTTCAAAAGCGTGCCCACTAAAACGCATCCGGAGCAAGCCGCGAATGGAAGATGTTATGAATTGCATGGACAATACTCCGAAACGGCACTTTCCGGCTTGAAGCGGGACGGGTTGGGGCGAAAGATATGCATGTCGTCCGCACATGCGGGCATCTGGCAATTGTCGGCATCGGAAAAATGAAGAACCCATTTTCACTCAAGGGCGAAACCGCCCTGATCACAGGCGGCGGCACGGGGCTTGGCCTGGGCATGGCCAAATGCTTTGTCGCGGCGGGCGCGAAGGTCGTGCTCGTCGGACGGCGGGCGGATGCGTTGGCGGCGGCTGTCAAGGACCTGGGCAAAGCGGCGAGTTTTGCGGTCCACGACATCACCCAACTGGACGAAGCGAAAAACTTCATCCAGCGCGTGGAAAAGAAATCCGGCGCCATCTCCATCCTCGTGAACAACGCGGGCATTCACCTCAAAAAACCGGCGGTGGAAATCACGGCGGCGGAATTCAACACGGTTTTTCAAACACACGTCGCGGCGGCGTTCAGCCTGACGACGGCAGTGTTGCCGGGCATGATGAAACGCAAGCACGGCAACATCCTGTTCACCGCTTCCATGGCTTCACTGTTCGGCATTCCGCTGGTGGCGGCCTATTCGGCCGCCAAATCGGCGCACCTTGGACTGGTGCGTTCATTGGCGACGGAAGTTTCACCGCAGGGTGTGCGCGTGAATGCCATCGCGCCAGGCTGGATCGAGTCCGCGATGATGCTGAAGGCTTTGAGCGGCGACCCGGAGCGCTCGAAGAAAATCCTTGGCCGCACGCCGATGAACCGGTTCGGCACGGCGGAAGACATCGGGCTGGCGGCGGTGTACCTCTGTTCGCCGGCGGCAAAATTCGTGACGGGGGTCGTGCTGCCGGTGGATGGCGGCGCCAGCATTGGGTTTTGACACCATGACGGCTTAAGTGCATTCTGAATTTATGGAGCGAAAGATTGACCTGAACAATTTTCGGGTTGCCAGCAGCGAGACGGCGCGGGACACCGCCGGATCGTCTTGAATCTGGTGCGCAAGCATCAGCCCATTTCGCGGGCGAGCCTGGCGCGGCATTCGGGAATGCAGCGCAGCACGGTCTCAGCCATCACCGAGCAGTTGATCGCGGAACGCTGGGTCGTGGAAGGCGCGACCGGCCACCTGCCCCGCGGACGCAAGCCCACTTTCCTTCATCTCAACACCGACCGCGCCGGCATCATCGGCGTGGACATCCATCCGGACGTGACCACGCTGGCGGTCTCCAGCATGGACATGAGAATTCTCGCGCATGAATCCATGCCGACGGGACGCGATCCGAAAGATTTCATCGAACGTCTCGGCCGACGCGTGACCGACCTGATGCGTGCGCATCCGAAAAGTTCTTACGAAGGCATCGGCATCAGCGTGCCCGGCCGCGTCGATGTCGCCTCGCAGCGTTTGACCTTCGCGCCAAATCTGCACTGGAACGATGTTGATTTCAAAACGCCGCTGGAAAAATTGACGGGACTGCCGGTCGAATTGGAGAACGCGGCGAATGCCTGTGCGCTGGCTGAACTGTGGTCGGCGCGTCATGGCGAAGGCGTGTCCAACCTGATCGCGGTCACGGTGTCGGAAGGCATCGGCGTGGGCATGGTGATGAACGGCCAGTTGCTGCGTGGCTCGCAGGGCATCACCGGTGAGTTCGGCCACGTCTCGCTCGGCATGAACAATCTGGAATGCCGCTGCGGCAACCGTGGTTGCTGGGAAGTCATGGCGTCCAATGCCGCTGCGGTGCGTTATTACGCAGAATTTTCATCGTCGCGCAAAGGTGATGTGGGCACGAAAAGCAATATGTCACCCGTGCCGTTCAGCGACCTGTTGCGGCTGGTGGAACAAGGTGATCCGAAAGCAAGCAAAGCACTGGACCAGATGGCGCATCATCTGGGCGCCGGGCTCGCTATTCTCGTCACCGGTCTCGCGCCGGATGTCCTGGTGGTGGTCGGGGATGTCACCCGGGTCTGGAGCCGTGTAGAGCCGATCATCGCGGACGCCATCAAGAAACGTTCTTTTACGAATGCGAAAACCCGCATCCTGGCAACCGACCCGGAAGCGTGGCCGCGTCTGCGCGGAGCGATCGCATTGATCGCGCAGCGGCATTTCACGGTGCCGCAGATGATTTAAGGCCGCGGATCAGGCCGTCGTTTTGCGTGAGCGGAAAATGGTGTCGATGACATTGCGAAGGTATTGCTCGTCCGTGATGCTCTCCACGGATTCCGGCGGGAACTCCACGAGGGAGCGGAAATATTCTCCCAGCCGGTGAAACAGCTCGGCACGGGCACGCGGCTCAAATTCATCGCGACGCAAGATCGCCTGCAAGGCCAGGCTGGCTTCCACCGGCGTGATCTTCTGGCGCAAACGGGCTTCGAGGTGCGGGTGGTTGCGCAGCGAATTGAATTTCCCGGCGAGCATCTGTTCCAAATCCGGCCGCTCGATCTGCGGCGACCGTATGACGACGGTGTTGGCCGCGAGATCGCCCAACCGCTGGGTGCGCGCGTTCAGCAACGTGGCAATGCCGCCCACCAGGTAAAAGGCCGGGAGCATGTCCACGAAGCGCAGCAGATTGCGGATGACGATCTGGCTGAATTGCAGCCGCAGGCCATAGGCGTCCACCACGCGCAGGCGCAACATCCGTTTGCCGATGGTCTGCCCACGCCAGAGCCATTCGCAAAAAAATCCATAGCCGATCTGGGCGACAAAAAACATCAAAATGGTTATCGCCCGCGAAAAATCCACGCTGATGATAGCCAACAAATGCAGCGCAATGCTGAGAACGGACGTACCGGCCGTGATGCAGGCAAGATCCACGGACCACGCCAGGAAGCGCGTGACCGGGCTGGCAAGTTGCAGCGCAAAAACGACGCCTTCGGGCGTGCGGATGGCCAAGGTGCTGGTGCGGGTGGTGGTCATCCGGGCAGTTTGGTTTTGCTCCCAGATTTCCACAGGAACAAGGCAAGCATGGTCAGTTCAACCAGGCCGAAGGCGATCTTCACGACATACGGCATGACCGGTTCGTGATATTGTGAAAAAAAGGATTCCACCAGCCCGGCCCAGATAAGCATCACACCCACGCCGCCGATGAGGGCGACGAGGTCATTGGAGATTTCGCGCATGCGTTCGACGAGATTTTTTCGCGTGCCACGGCCGATGAGGGCGCGGCCAAGCAGCAGCCCCGCCTGGCCGGCGATCAGGATGGCGGGAATCTCGAAAGACCCGTGAGGCAACAGCCAGCCGGCGAGAAATTTCCCCTGCCCGTCGGCGATGTAATCCACGGAGATCGCGCCCAGGATGACGCCATTATAAAACAGCATGAGGATGGTGCCGATGCCCCACGTCATGCCCAGCGCCATCGTGAAGATGGAGACCTTGGTATTGTGCGTCATCAGGTAGGTTGAGAACGTGGTTTTCTCACCCGCAAACCGGTCATGTTTGGCCTTCTCCTCCTGCGCCACGCGTTCGCTCGGCCGGATGTTGTCATGACCAAACGCCATCGTGACATGCCGGGAATCCGGATCGAAAATCGTGGCCAAGCCGCCAAAAAGGCAGCCCGCAACGGTGATGGCCAAGGTCAGCCAAAAAATATTGATATGACGCCGGAAGGTCTGCGGAAAAACCACGGTAAACCAAAGCAACGGTTGAAAACGGTGTGACTTCTCGCGCGTCTCATGGATCTCTCCGTAGGCGCGCGCAACGAGCGATTCGAGAAAAAGGCGCGTCTCCGGCTCGTTGGCAAAGGTGTTCAGCTTGGCCAAGTCGGCGGCGGTGCGTTCGTAGAGGTAATGAAAGCGCCGCATCTGGTCGAGCGGCAGCGCGCGATTTGGATCTTCCTCGAATCTTTTCAGGATGGCATCCAGCTCGTTCCAGGCGGGCTGCTCGGCGGCGATGAATTTGGCGAGATCGATGATCATACGAGCTGCCTCCGCTTCACATTCAGATACTGCGTGACCACGTCAGCGCTTAATCGTTCGTTTTGGACGAGCGAAAATTGCACGCCGTGCCGCTTTAATTTCTTGCCAAGCTCCAGAAGGTTTTGCCATTGGATGTGGCCGCCCAGTTCGCGGTACAAATCGTCCATGCGCGTGACCCCGGGGTCGGTGAACAGCGGGCGGACGCCCGGCGGCTGGATCATGTTGACGAGCATCAGATGCTGGCGGCAGACCAGGCCGGCGTTGCGCTCAAAGCTTTCGGCCAGCAAGGGGTCGTCCAAGGCGGTGAGGAAAACCAGCAACGCGCGACGGCGTAGGCGCGTGCGGATGAAGGCAAACAATTCGTCGTAGTCCGGCGTGACGGATTGCGGCTGCAGCGTGTACAAGGAATCACGACACAGGGAGTAATGCGCCTGACCATTGCGGGCGCGGACGAATTCATGCACGCGATCGCTGAATGTCAGCATGCCAAACAGATCGCCCTGCCGCTCGGCGGCAAGCGCGAGCACCAACGCGGCGCTGAGGAAACGTTCGAGCGTACTTTGATGCACAGATGGATCGGCAGGATCGGGCACCTCGCGTGCTGACAGCCGTGAAGCATCGATGATGACGTAGATTTCCTGCGTGCGCTCGATCTGGAAAATTTTAGTGACCGGCCGGCCGCGTTTGGCCGTGGCTTTCCAATGGACATCCTCATAGCTGTCACCGGGGATGTATTCACGGAGTTTTTCGAAATCACGGCCTTTGCCGACCTGCCGCTGGGCGTGGATGCCGAGAGTGCCACGGTTCAAGAAAAGCGCGGCGACATTTTTGCGCTCCTTCATGAGGTCGGGATAGACGCGTACTTCCGTCCGCAATGGCAGCGCAGTGCGGGCCGACCAGAAGCCGAGCGGCGAGGCGCCTTCAATATGGCAGCGGGTCAGCGCGTAATTGCCCCGGCGGCGCGGAGTGCAGGTCCAGCCGATCCGCGAGGTTTTTCCCGCACCCGGAATCTCAACCATCAGATCCTCCTGCGGGGATTCGATATCGCGCGGCAATGGCAGGCCGAAACGCAGCAAGCGATTCGCGGGCGAAATATTTTTGAAATGCAATTCCAACTCGCTGGTGCGGTCCTTGGAGAGGCGCACGGTTTCCGCGCATTCCACGCTCACATCATGAACCGACCGGAAGGCAAAAACGGCATCAAACAACACGGCTACGATGAACGCACAGATGGCCAGCACGGCGACCGTCGCATAGGCGGGCAGGACGCCGGCAATGGTGGCAAAGGGCACGACCAAGAAGGTCACCCACCAAATCAATCTGGTACGCGGTGAAAGCATCAGGACAGCATCATTTCAGCGCGGCACGGCGACTTGTTGGAGGATTTTTTGGATGACCTCGCTTACGGTCACGCCTTCGATCTCAAACTCCGGCCGCAACACCAAGCGATGTTCCAGCACCGGCGACGCCATGATTTTCACATCATCCGGCGTTACGAAATCGCGGCCGGCAATGGCGGCAAAAGCGCGGCTGGCGAGCAGCAGCGATTGCGTGGCGCGCGGCCCTGCCCCGACCAGCACGCTTTCATGTGAGCGTGAGGCGCGAACGATGTCCACCAAGTAAGCGAGCAATTCTTCGCGAAGAGTAATGCTGTCGAGTTCGCCACGCAAAGACGCCAACGCCTCGCCGGTGATGACTTGCTGCACCGCGCCGGCGGCGAGCGTGGACTCGGGCGAGTCCTTGCCCAACATGCGGCGGGCCAAGATGAGTTCATCATCACGTTCCGGCGCGACCATGGAAATTTTCAGCATGAACCGGTCCTTCTGGGCTTCCGGCAATGGGTAGGTGCCTTCGTACTCGACCGGGTTTTGCGTGGCGAAAACGGTGAAGTTCGGCGACAGCACATGCGTATCGCGATCAATGCTCACCTGCCGTTCTTGCATTGCTTGCAAGAGGGCTGATTGGGTCTTGGCGGGCGCGCGGTTGATTTCATCCGCGAGCAGAAAGCTGGTAAAGACCGGCCCGCGCACGAGGGTGAACTCATTTTTTTGAAGATTGTAGACGTTGGTGCCGGTGATATCGGCAGGCATGAGGTCCGGGGTAAACTGGATGCGGGAGAATTCGCAGCCAAGCACCCGTGCGAGCGTGCGCACCAGCAGCGTCTTGGCCACACCCGGCACACCTTCGATCAGCGCGTGCTGGCCGGTGAAAATGGCGATGAGCGCATGATCCACGACCACACCCTGACCGATGATTACCTTCGCGATCTCCTGGCGGGCGCGCCCGAGGACTTCTTTCAGTTGTTCGAGGTTTTGATTCATAATTATATCACTGGCGACGTTTTAAGATCTGGCTGATGACGCGATAATTTTCCAAAGGTTTGCGTTGATTGGGTTCCAAGGCGGATTGTTGCTGGATCAACTGTTCCAAATCACGCCGCTGGACCGGCGACAGGGCCGCCACACGGGCGCCGGATTTTTTCCATTCGGCATAACAGACATCAATGATTTCCGCGGGAGAAATGCTGCGACGAACCAGGTTCACGAAACCGGAGGCCGAATCGCGGCCGGCGACCACCAGACCGGCGTCACCTTGTGACTCTTCATGCGGCGGGACAAGGCTGATCGAATTTTTCCAGACAAACAGGCCGGCGACAAGGATGAGGCTGAAGATCAAACCATGCAATTGGTACCGGCGCATCAACGTGGCCATCCCCGGCTGCTCCACGATGCCAAGGTGCGCCTCTTCGAAAATAACATCGCGACCGCCACCGAGCATCCATGAGATCAATGATGCGTTCCGGTCCTTGAACATCGCCTCGTTGCTGAACGGATAGGAATCCGCCACGAGCACCACCGAGCCGGCGCCGAATTTTCGCTCGACGACGACGGAGTTGGTTTTGTCGCGCTGATAAATCGCCACCCACCCATTGGTGAGATCGGTGAAATATAACGAGGTATGGATGGCCAGCCGGGGCGGCAATTCAGTTTGCTTCGTGGCAAGATTAGCGCCGGGAAATTCAATGTCGCCGTTGTCGTTTCGTTCCAGTTTTTTATAATTCAATTGGAAGCCCCATTCCGTGGTCAAATCAGCGTATTTGTGCTGAAACGCCGACGGGTCCGACTCTTCATCGTCATCCGGTGAATCTTGCGCGCGGCGGGTATTACGGTCGTGACGTACTTTCGCAGATTTCGCTTTGGCGGCCACGCTGTTGGTGGAAGCAGTTGGATTGTTCGTGCCCGTGGCCTGATCTACATTGTCAGCCAGATTGGTCGTGCTGCCGTCTTTGTCCGTATCTGCACTTAATTTCTTTTTATGGTTGTTGCGGCGGAATTTTTTTGGCCCGGATTCCGCATCGTCGGTTTCGTTGGTGTACGCACGACGGAACGACCATGGATCTTCGATTTGCGGGGCATAGGCAATGACGATGCGACCGCCATTGTAGACGAAACGCTGCATCGTATCGTATTCCGTTCGCGAGAGCATGGTCATGGAACCGGGCTCCATGCCCAGGACGAACAAGGCATGCTCGGGGCCGTCATCGATCTTGAACGTCTCGTCAAAATAACGCTGCGGCGTGACACCGTGCACACGATCCAGACTTTCGTAGAGAACGCTGGCGCCAAGCGGATCGGCCCGGAGCGTTGAATACTCCGGGTAAACATCGCCCTGATCCAAGCGCAACTCAAACAGGTGCACAAGGCCAAACACCAGCACTGCCGCGAACAGCAGGCTGGCGCACAGGATGGCCGGGCGTTTTAGCATGAGCGGATACGTTCGAAGTTGGATTGAAACTGCGTGATCGCGTCGGCGGTCACATCGTAGAGACCATACCAGGCGCGATCGAACGAATTGACATTGGCGGAGAACGCGGCCCGCAATTCGGCGGAACCGCGCGCACGGCGATTCACCTCGGTCTCATAATCGCGGTTGGATTTGAAACGTGCGATGCTCACGATTTCGCGCGCAGCCAGATGCGCGAGGGTGGCCAGATAAAATGCACGCAGGGCCAGGCGCAAATCGCCCTTGTTAAGAAGTTCGCGCGCCAGCTTGAGCCATTCGTCTTCCGGCAATTGTGCGGCGGTGACATTTTCATCGTTGAGATCGGGCCGGCCGGCGATGACCTCGGCGCGGATGGTCTCCGGCCGGTGCCAGCCTTGGCGCCACACGCGTACTGCGAGCAATACCAGCGCCACTCCTGCCGCCAGCAACAAGGCATACGCAAACCAACGCAACGCACCAGACCAGTCAAACGGTTGGCCAGCCGGACTGGGAGCCGCTGGTTTGCGCTTGGGCATGAGCCGGTTAAACCAATCAAGCATATCACGGATCCAATCGCCCACCGTGTGCGCCCAACTGGCGACCGTTCGGCCGATGCTGTCAAAAAATGCCCGCAACCAGCCTTTTGTGGGGCTGTCATTATCAGTAATTTTTTCGCGGGGCAGCCGCCAGGCATATTTATCGTGCTGCAACGTTTGCTTCACCGCGTCATCGATCTGTGTCGGAGTGGCTGCCGGCGCGTGGGTCGGAGCCGGAGGTGGAGCGGGATCGGTGGCCCCGGCTGACCGGACGGATAAAGGAAGCAGCGTAAAAAAGAGCAGTGTCGCAACGGCGGCCAATTTGTTCCGGGCACGAACGAGGGACAGTTCGGCCAGCAGGTCGGCGCCATCTTTGCGGGCTTCGCCGTGGAAACAGCGAAGGGTGTAGACCGCCTTGATCAGCGGATCAAACGCCAGCCACGCCAGGGCGGCGGTGACGGCAAGGAAAGTGGTATTGAAGATCACCCACTCGCCAGCGCGGCTGAAGGCGGTCTCAATGCCCAGAAACATTTTAAGCAACTGCGGCACGTAAAGAACGGCGATAAAGGCATTCAACCACAGGACCAAGGCCACCAAAACCAGCACCAGAAGCAGCGTATGATTTTGGCGCGGCCAAACTTTGGCCTGCCCCATGGCCCGACGGAGAGTCATGCGGATGCCCGGTTCAGTGCCATCGCCCACCACGGTGACGTTTTCATAAAAGGCCAGCACCCAGGCGAATGGAAGCATGATGATGGCCGCAACCGGCAGCACGAACAGCCGCGAAGGCTGCAGGATACCCTGCACTAAAACCAGCCGCAGCACGCGGGACGGAGTCCATTTTCCGGCGGGCGCTGCCCCCAGGCCAGTGCGCAACGCGGAGGTGAAAACCGTCTGCCAGCATTTTAACCAGACGAACAAAATCGCCAGACCGAAGGCGGAGGACGGACAACGACGTTCCGCGAACGCTCCGCAACTCATGTCCGCCCAGTAAAAGAGGAGGCCGAGCGAGAACGGAATGGCGCCGGCATAATAGGCCAGCCACACCCGCGCCGGTGTAGCGCGCAGCAGATGCACGGCATCCTCGATCAGGTCTAACGCCGGCCGGCCGTCTTGGGCGAACTTCTTTTTCATTGGTCCCCCAGAAAACCGTCATGCCAGAGCGTGCCATCGTGAATTTTTACGGGAATGCTCAGCAAGATTTTACCGACAACATAAAAGGCGAGCCAAGCAGTCATCAGACTGAACCCAAACGCCGCCGCGCGCAGCAGCCAACGGAACGCGGGGCTTTGTTTTTTTTCCGCCGGCCGAAGCAGCTTGCGCAGACAGGCGGCGCAGATGACCCGGTCATCATGCTCGGCGATACATTCACGGCAGTAAAAATGACCGCACTCAGGACAGCGCGCCACCGCCTCGCGCGTGGCGTGGTTCAGGCACGATTGCTGGTGCAACTGGATCATGCGGCGATCTCCTTTTCCCGCCAATGTTGCTGCAGGAACAGCAAGCCGGTCACACCCAACAGCACATGCACGGCGGCAGTGACGGACAGGATGACGAGAAACCATGTGGTTTCGAGCGGCCGCAATTCAGCGACACCCCGGATGTAGCCCCATTGCGTACCGTCTGTGTTGTGCCCGCCCGCCGTGATCAAAAACATGACGACATAACCGACGATGTAGCTGATGGCGACGGCGGCGGCGGTGATCCACGTCACCAGGCGCACGGCGGGTTTCAGATCGGTCTGCTGCTGCTTGACGAGCGAAGCGATCAGCGTAACGGCCAAGATGCCGCTCACAATCATTTCCAAGAACACCACCGGTGAACAGGGCAAAAAGATGTTCAAAAGCTCCGGCACGGCGGCGACGAGCAAGGTGATAAAAAGCCACTGATGGGAACGCCCGCGATAAACGCTCACGGCCGGATCCGCCAACCGTGTGATCTGCCCGGGCGTGGCGGCCAGCGCATGGGCGCTGGCCAACAAGGCTTGATATTGTGGGGCGATGGTCTCGGCGGCAGCGGCGCCTTGCGCCGCCTCGATGAGCGGCTGGAGGCGGGCCAGAACTTTTTCCGCGTTACGCCGGCGGCGCAGGGACGGAAGTTCCTCCAAATGGACCGCCGTCTTAAGAAAGCAACGGCAGGTCGGGCCGCGCAAAAGATTTACCACCATGAAAAAACCAAACAATCCGGCAATGACGCCGAGAGTGATCGTCCCGCCCGTTTCCCCGACGACCCAGGCAAACAGCAAAAATAAAACCGTCAACAACCCAAGAACAATGTTGTTCACGAACCAAGAACGGGTGCGATGCAGATAAAATACCTGGATATCGCGGAAGTAGAAACGCTTGTAGCCTTCAGAATAGCCACCCATGGATTCCACCTGCAACAGATGATCATCCCCCAGCCACAACCGGCAGCTCGAACGGCTGGCGGCAACGAATGACAGGCCCTTGCGCGCCAACCCGCGACCCGGCAGGCGAACATATTGGACTGGTGCGGCGTCAGGCATGCTATTTTTTGATGGCCAACCAGGTGAAGAAAACCACCCAGCCGGTGATCTCCAAGGAGGCGATGATGATGGCAATCACCAGGTTCAGCCGCCGCCAGTTGGGCACGATGCTGCCGGGAGATTTCCAATGCCAGATGGAATAGAACAATGCCGCCGGCGCGGAGACGATCGTGAAGTAAAAAATGAGCATCGGCAATACCGCCAAGGCGATGGCGATGCGATCGTGCCGGGTGCGGGTGTTTTGCAGCTTGGCGATCTTGCCCTTCTTGCCGCCAGATTCCAGGCAGGCGGGGCAAAGGTGCTGCCCGTTGAAATCCATGTCACATAGCGCACAGACAAAACGCCCGCAGGATTCACAGACGACCGCGGCTTTTTTTTCCGGGTGGTAAAAGCAACTGGCTTCGCCCTCCGTCATGATCCGCTCGGCGGCAACCGTCTTTTCCTCACGGAATAACGCCGGGAAAACCGCCACGCGCAGCCCGGAGGCGCACGAAGGGCACGGCAACCACACAGGCTGATTGAAGAATTCCGCGCCCAGCACGGCCTTGCATTTTGGGCACGCGATAGGTTGCGCGATGGCCGGCATGATGGGTCAGTCCTTGATCACGCGCGTGTTGCAGAGGCGGTCATGAAGTGTGCGCTTTTCATCGTCCCAGATCATCATCAGATAACCGATGGAAAGAATCAGTGCGCTCAAATAATAGCCAAAGAACCGACCCGTGGCCTTGGCATAACTCACCTGCGAACCGTCGGCGTTGACCACGCGGATGCGGCACAGTTTTTTACCCGGCGTCTGGCCGCTCTTGCCGGTGAAATAAATAAAGTAGGCCGCGCGAATGAGGAAGCCGATGAAAGCCGAGCCAAAAGTGATCAATAAAGCCCCCCCGTTTCTATCGCCTCCGGACAACATGCCCGATGCCCCGATGATGGCGCCAAAAATTCCACCTACAATCGCACCGGCAATGCCAACGATGACGCCGTCCACAAAGAAAGCGGCGAAACGCGTCCAGAAAGTAGCGAACTCCATCGCACCACCGGCGACATTCGCACCTTCCTTTAATTTTTGTACGAAAACGGGCTTGCAAGCGGCACAGACCGAGGTGGAACCGTACCGGATAACTTCGCTGGCGGGAAAGGTGCCGCCGCATTGGGAGCATACGACTTGGCCGAGGCCAGCAGGAGCCGCGGTCGCGGTGGCCGTGCCGCCGATACCGGATTGGGCTTCGCGCAACGGCTGCCAGTTGGCCATACCTTCGCGCCAGACCATCGTTTCGGAATTGATTTTACCGTCGCTATGAAGTGCCGCCAAATCGGCATCCATAACCGGTCCTCGCTGCTGTCCCTCTTCCAAGTAATACCACATAAGCATTTAAGGTTTAATACCAACCAACGATGTGGCTAGCATCAATGCTGCCCAAACAATGTAAAGAGTTTTTTGGGCAAATCGTGCATTTTTCACGGTTCAGGCCGGATGGCCACAAAATGTCAGGAGTATCACGCCGGCTTGATCTTCATCATCAGATCCTTGCTCTCCACGGCATCACTCACCCGGACATCGATCTGCTCCACAACACCGTCGCACGGCGCATAGATGGTGGTCTGCATCTTCATGGCTTCGAGGACGAAGAGCTTGTCACCTTTCGCCACCTTCGCACCGACGCTGACGGACAGCGTCGTGACCAAACCGGGAATCGGCGCGCCGATGTCCGACGGCTTGGCCGGATCGGCCTTGAGGCGGGCCTTCACGGTGGGTTTCACGGAACGATCCACGACAGAGAGCTGGCGCGTCATGCCGTTCAATTCAAAACTGACCGAGCGTTTGCCTTCGGCATCTACCGCACCGATGTTGACGAGGCGGATGAACAGCGTTTTACCGGATTCGATCTCGATGGAAACTTCCTGGCCGATCTTCATGCCGTAGAAAAAGGCGGGCGTCGGCAGCACGGAGAGGTCGCTGTAATCGCGCTCCATCTTCGCATAACCGGCAAACACTTCGGGATACATTATATGGCTGAAGACATCATCCTCGGTGACATCGCGCTTAAGTTTGGCGGCCAGTTCTTCCTCGATCTTTTTGAAATTGAGCGGTTTTAATTCCGCGCCCGGACGGCCTTTGATCGGTTTGCGCTCGCCCAGCACCACGGCTTGAACCTTTTTGGGCCAGCCGCCCATAGGCTGGCCGAGACCGCCGCTCAACATATCGATGACAGATTCCGGGAATGGCACGCTGCCGGGTTCGAGGTTCAACACGTCGGCGGGTTTGATGCCGCGTGTGATGAGGAACATGGTCATGTCGCCGACGACTTTGCTGCTCGGCGTCACTTTCACGATGTCGCCGAACAACTGGTTCACGTCCGCATAGGTGCGCGCGATCTCCGGCCAACGATGAGCCAAGCCCATGGCGGACGCCTGCTCTTTCAGGTTCGTGAACTGACCGCCGGGCATCTCATGTAGATACACTTCGGCGCTGCCGGCTTTGGGAGAGGTATCGAACGGCGCGTAGTAACCGCGCACCTGTTCCCAATAATCCGAGAACTGGTTCAACGCCTCCAGATCAAGGCCGGTGTCGCGCTTGGTGAATTGCAACGCGGCGACGATGGAATTCAAATTTGGCTGGCTGGTGGAACCGCTCATCGAGGCGATGGCCAAATCTGCCACATCCACGCCGGCTTCGGCGGCAGACAGGATGGATGCCGCGGCAATGCCGCTCGTATCGTGCGTATGGAAATGGATCGGGATGCCGATCTCGCCCTTCAACGCCTTGACCAGCGCGCTGGCGGCGGCAGGTTTGCACAGGCCGGCCATGTCCTTGATGGCGAGCATGTGCGCGCCCATCTTTTCCAGCTCCTGTGCGAGCTTGACGTAATATTTCAGCGAATATTTATCGCGCGCGGGGTCGAGGATATTGCCCGTGTAACAAATGGCGGCTTCACAGATGGCGTGCGTTTCATTCACGGCTTCCATCGCGACTTTGAGATTCGGCAGATAGTTCAGCGAATCGAACACGCGGAAGATGTCCATGCCCGCCTCGGCAGAATGTTTCACGAAACCGGCGACGGCGTTGTCCGGATAATTGGAATAGCCCACGGCGTTCGAGCCGCGGAACAACATCTGGAAACAGATGTTCGGGATGCGCTCGCGCAACACGCGCAGACGGCGCCACGGGTCTTCGTGGAGAAAACGCATGGCGGTGTCAAACGTCGCTCCGCCCCACATCTCCATGCTGAACAGGTTCGGTGTGCGGCGGGCCACGGCATCGGCCACGGCGATCATGTCATAGCTGCGCATGCGCGTGGCGAAGAGCGATTGATGCGCATCGCGGAACGTCGTGTCGGTGACGAGCAACTGCTTTTGCTTGAGGGTCCACTGCGCGAATTTTTTCGGGCCGAGTTCGAGCAACAACTGGCGCGTGCCCTTCGGCGGCGCCTGCTTGGTGTCGTAGGCCGGCACGCGGGCGGCGGTGAAATTTTCCTTCGGGACAAAACCTTTCGCCTGCGGATTGCCGTTCACGGTGACATCGCCGATGAAGTTGAGCAGCTTGGTGGCGCGGTCGCGTTTGGCTTTGAACTTGAACAGTTCCGGCGTGGTGTCGATGAGCGTGGTGGTCGCCTGGCCGCTGCTGAAAACGGGGTTGTGGATGACGTTTTCGAGGAACGGGATGTTCGTCTTCACGCCACGGATACGGAACTCGCGCAATGCGCGATCCATGCGCTGCAAGGCGGCGCTGAAGGTCGGGGCGGAAGCCGTGAGCTTCACCAACAAAGAATCGTAGAAAGGCGTGATGACTGAGCCGCCGTAACCCATGCCGCCGTCAAGACGCACGCCAAAGCCGCCGGCGCTGCGATAGGTCAGGATGCGACCGTAGTCGGGTTGAAATTTATTTTCCGGATCTTCCGTGGTGATGCGCGCCTGCACGGCGTAGCCGTTGCGTGGAATATTGTCCTGCGCGGGAATGCCGACCTCTTCGCCGTGCATCGGCTTGCCATCGGCGATGAGGATCTGCGAACGCACCAAGTCAATGCCAGTGATCACTTCCGTGACGGTGTGCTCCACCTGGATGCGCGGGTTCATCTCGATGAAGAACCATTCCTTGGTGTCCTGGTCGTAAAGAAATTCCACCGTGCCCGCGTTGTTATATTTGATCTCCTTGCAGAGTTTCACGGCGGCATCGCACAGTTCATTGCGAACCTTAATGTCCAAATCCACGCTGGGCGCGATTTCGATAACTTTTTGATGGCGACGCTGCACGGAGCAATCGCGCTCGTGCAAATGCACCACGCGACCGTGCTTGTCGCCCAGGATCTGAACTTCGATGTGTTTCGCGCGCGGGATGTAGCGTTCGAGAAAGACCGCCGGATTGCCAAACGCCCTGCCCGCTTCACCCTGCGCCTCGTCGAGCAAGTCGGCGAGGTCGCCGGGCTTGTGAACGACGCGCATGCCGCGTCCGCCGCCGCCGAAGGCCGCCTTGATGATGAGTGGAAAGCCGATTTCCTTGGCCGTCTTGAGCGCTTCGCCGCGATCCGAAATGGCGTCTTCCGTGCCGGGCAAGGTCGGCACGCCGACTTTTTGCGCGAGCGAGCGTGCGGCAGTTTTATCGCCCATCATGCGCAAGAGATTTTCGTCCGGTCCGATGAACGTGATGCCGGCATCGAAACAGGCTTTGGCGAATTCGGCGTTCTCAGAAAGAAATCCGTAGCCGGGATGGATGAAATCGACGCCCTTCTCCTTCGCCAGCGCGATGATACCGGGAATGTCCAGATACGCGCCGACGGGCCCCTTCCCTTCGCCGACGACATACGCCTCATCCGCCTTGAAGCGGTGGATGGCGAGCCGGTCTTCCTGCGCATAGATGGCCACGGTGCGGAAACCGAGCTCGGTGGCGGCGCGGAAGATACGGATGGCGATCTCGCTGCGGTTGGCAACGAGCAGTTTGCGTTGGCGGGTCGGTGCGGCGTTCGAAATCATAATTGCAAGGGCAGATGAAAGCGAAAAACCGCCGCGCAATCAATGCGGGAAATTGGAAAAATCCTTTTGCAAGGCAGTTTGGTCCGGTTTGGTTTCAGTGGTCTTCAAAACCTTTGGAATCGTCAAATCGATCCAGACGCTGGCTTGAGCCTTGCTGTCTGGATTAGAAAAATCTAACCGCAGCTTTCCGCCTGTCATTTCGATATGGCTGACACTTTCGTCACCATGCATTATTTCTCTCTGGTCAAAAAAATCTTCCCGAAAGCATGGTTTGAGATTAATTTCCCATAGCGTGCCAGCAAAAGGCCACGAATCACCGGGCGTAGTTTCAACGTAATTGGTCAGCGCCTCCCAACCTGCTCCGGCGGGCAATTTTTTGACCATGCTGTCATCCCAGTCAAAAATTCCATCATACATGACATTGTCCGCCCGGATGATTTCAGAGCCGGTTTCGATGAAAAGGTTTGTATAAACCGGGCCGTTTGATTCGACCTGCTGTCCCATGTTGGCTTCGCCGAACCAAAAATTGCTGGTGACGGGGTCGATGAACGCCATGACCGGAATGTCGAATGGTTTATGCAGATTTGTCGGATTGGTCAAAGGCTTCGTCGAGCAGACGGTATAGACGGCGGCTTTGGCATCCAATTGAACCACTTCACCGTTCGACCGATACAAAACCGCTTTGGTATCCGTCCACGGCGTTTTTAATTTCTTCCTCCACGTTCCCGCCGCCGCCGAGGCATCGGTGCGCAGCATGGTAGCTTTGGCCGGGTTCAATGTCCGGTCCAGCAGCCATTTCTTCACCCCTACGCCTGGCGAACATACCAGCCAGAAACAGAAGCTTATAACGAGCGCGAGGATGAATGTGAGTTTGCGTTTCACGGATGGTGCTCGCTGGATTTAATCCGATTTTCTGAGTTCGCCAAATCATTTCGATTCAACCCACGTCTGCTCGCTCCAAAAAACAATCCGCCTCTAGTTCCATTTGCAAAAATCCATTCATGCCGTATCGGTTGTCCATGAATAATTTGATCACGGTCATCACCCGCTTTCCACTGCCGGCCGGCCTGAGTGCCGAGCAGATCCGCGCCGCGTTTGAAGAGGCGGTGCCGAAATTTCGCAACGTGCCCGGCCTGGTCCGGAAACAATTCCTGCATTCGAAGGATTGCCGCACCGCCGGCGGAGTCTATCTATGGAACGATGAACTGGCCGCCCGCGCCTTTATGATAGAGCGCGTCGTGCCGATGATTCGCACGAAGTTTCATGTCGAGCCGACCATCGAATTCTATGATTCGCCCGTGATCGTGGAGAATTAGAGACAACCCCGGGTAGAAACTCTGCGCAATTCTCTTGGTGCGCAAACCGTTGGTGAACCGGTTCAATTGGCCGCTTTTTGGTCGGCGTCCGGTTTGCGGTGAAAGATGATGAAAGTCTGGTCGTATTCCAAATAGGACCGGCCGGGCAGCCAATCGATGGCTTTCAGCTTGTCCGAGACATCGAAGACCTGCACTTGGTCATACTGTTCTTTCAACCCGCCAGTGTCCACGTAGGTTCCGCGGCTTACTTCTTCCGGGCGCAGCACCAGCCAGTCCGGTTTCAGTTCGCGGTAGGCCTGGTTTTGATGTTCGGCGCCGAGACGTTTGCGGGCCTCGACCATTTCCTTGGAGGCGAGCCCGGGGTAATCGAGCATCTTCAATCCGGAATAATAGCCGATATAACCGAGGGGTTCGAGCAGGACGGAATCGTGCGGCGTACGTGCGTGATCGCGGAGCCAGAGGCCGATGGGCTGGCGCATGCCGTCCTCGATGACCGTTTGCTGCACTTGTAATTGCCGGGCGACGCACAGCGTCACCGCCAATTGACCGATCACGAGCCCGCCGGCAGCGCCGCGTAAGATTTCCGGCAGACGTGCAAACCAGCCGCGGTTCCAACCGAACTGCGGAAATTTCAAGACCAATCCGAGCGTTTGATCGAACAGCAGGCCAAAGGTCAGATAGCCGAGCGTGGCGACGACCGGCAAATACCACGGCGGAAAATATTTCAAAACTTCTGTGAGGTAAAAATTGCCAATGAAGTAACCGAAGGACAGCAACCGGGTGTGCGGGCGCACCACCGGGATCAGCCAGGCCAGCGCGGCGATCGAGCCGAGCACGTAAGCCAGCGATAAATAAAATCCCGGCCACTCGCCATATCCGGCATAACCGGGAAGAAAGGCGGCGGTGAGGCTGGTAAGATTGGAATACAACAATTCATGCGGAAACAGAAGCAGGCTGTGAAGCAAAGGGGCCAGATGCAACGGGGGCTGCGTGGCACCTTTGGCGACGATCGTGTGCGGCACGGGTGAACCGTAATAACACCATGCCCAAATGAACCAAGGCAGATAGAGAATCGTGCAAACGACAGCGGCTTGCAGCAAGATTTTTAGCCAGGCAGTATTTTTGACAGCGTTTTGTTTGGAAAAATTGGTCAGAAAAAACAGTGAGCCCGCCCCCAGTACGGCGATGTAAACACAACTGTCCGGCCGCGACCACATCAGGCCGGCCCAACCGCCGCCAAGGCGCAGAACTTGCCGGGGTCCGGCAACAAAGATGCCATGAATGGTCAGAGCGAGAAAAAAAAGGAGCAGGCCGGTCTCCATGCCATTGATGCTGAAGTCGAGAATTTTGGCATCGAGACCAATAAGGGCAAGGGTAAGCCAGATGGAAAAGTCGCGAAGCCACAAGACGCGCAAGGTTTGAAACAAAAGAAACAACGCCCCGGCGAGAAACGCAAGGCTGGCCACACGGAACAGCCAGAGGGCGATCAAATCCGAATGATTGCCGGTGAGCAGGTAAAAGGCGGCGGGCAGGAGAACGCCGAGGGGCGAGGTAAAAGTGTGAAGACGTTCACCGGGAGTGAAAACAAGGCCGTTTCCAGTCGCGAGATTTTTGCTGGCACGAAAGGTGATCCAATAATCTTCCCAGATATGCTGCGTAAAAATAGCGAAGGCCAGGCCGGTGAACAGCACGAGCACCGTGATCAAGAGCGCGGGCCGCGCGACAAATTTTCCCATGCGCGAGCGTAATTTGGCTAAAAAAATTGTCAAGGATTCAGCCGCCCTGCCGGACCTTTTCGGCAAAATCCACCGCCTTGCCACACAGCGGCTGCCAGTCCAGTTCGGCACGGACACGGGCGGAAGACTTTTCCGTGCATGGCTGCCATTGAGAAACCGGGGCGGCGAGCCATTCGAGAATTTTTTCGCCGAAGCTGACGCCATCGAAGCCGGCAAATTTCACGAGCGGATCATTTTTGAAATAGCCTTGGACGCTTTTCAACGGGGTGCAGACGGTCGGCAGACCGGTGGCGACGTACTCGACGATCTTGGCCACGAAGGCGCAATGGGTACCGGCGGATTCTTCATAGGGCACGATGCCGACGGTGGCGCTGGCGAGCTTGGCGGAAACTTCGGCGTAGGGCGTGAAACCGGGGACATCAGATTTGAAACCGGGGATGGTTTGCGCGCGTTGCAGAAATTTTTCCAGGCCGGCGGTGCGGCGGCCGACGAAACGAAAGATGGTTTCGGGTTTCTTTGCCACAACGGTTTTCACGGCGTCAAAGGCGATCTGGCCGAGGTGATGGGCATCGAATGAGCCATGCATGACGACGACGGGCGGCTGACCGGGCGGCGGCAGTTGCTGGCGCAAGGGAAACGCCTGCGCATCGTAGCCATAATAGATGGGGCAAATTTTTTCACGCGGATAACCACGCGCGGCAAGGCGGGCGGCAAATTCATCCGAGATGGCGCAGACGCCGTCCACGCCGTAACGGACGGGCAAGGAAATCTCGTAACGCATCAGGGCGTGGACGAGCGGCTTGGGGGCGATATAGCTCGGCCACGTTTCCATGAAACCGGTGAGCAGGTCGGGGAAATTCATGACCACCGGAATACCGAGCTGTTTTTTTAATTTTCCGGCGGCGACGGCGGAAATGGCGTGCTGGGAGAAGATCAGGTCGAACTTTGTTTCGCGTGCCGACGCGAGCACCATGCGTTCTAGAAAGAACGGATAGGCGAGATATTTAAAATTACGCAGTCTGGCATACCGGCCCATTTCCCATTTCTGAAACTGGTGCAAAGTGATGCCAAACTTTTTGGCGACGGCATCGGCATCCGGAATCTTGGGGCCGAAAACATGGACGGCGTGGCCGCGGCGTGCCATCGCTTGCACCAGATAGACCGCCTCGGCCGAACCGCCGCCGGAGGGCGGGTAAAACGGTTCGTGCGTGAGAAAGGCGATGCGGAGTTTTTGCGGCACGGACAGACGCTAGAAATTTTGCGGCGCGGGTTCAATCCAATTTCCCGGCGAAAATGTTTTGACTTGGCCGCTGAAGAACCTAAACTAGGCATCCGTTTCGGGGATGGGGTCTTAGCTCAGTTGGTAGAGCGTCTGAATGGCATTCAGAAGGTCAGGAGTTCGACCCTCCTAGGCTCCACCATCTCAAACGAAAAAGTCCGTGTTTCCCCGTGAAGCACGGACTTTTTGTTTTTCAACAATTCACCAAACCTTGGCCCGCTTGTCAGGCGCTTCCCACATGGGCATACCCGGTTGGATGCCAAAGGCGTCCAGAAATTCCTGGCTGTTCATCAGCGAGCCGTTGGCGCGAAATTCACCGGGCGAATGGGGATCCACAGTGACAAGCCGGCGCGCTTCTGCTTCGCGGATGTTGATCCGCCATACTTGCGCGAAGGAGAGGAAGAAACGCTGTTCTGGTGTAAAGCCATCAATAGTTTTGCGGCGGGATGGGTCTTTGGCCAAGTCGCGTTGCAAGGCTTCGTAGGCGATGCTGACGCCGCCGAGGTCCGCGAGGTTTTCGCCGAGCGTGAGCTTGCCGTTGACGTGCATGCCGGGCAACGCTTCGAAGCCGTTGAATTCATCCACCAGTTTTTGGGCGCGTGTCTCGAAGGCTTGGGCATCGGCGGGGCTCCACCAGTCGTTAAGATTGCCATCAGCATCGAATTTGCGGCCCTGATCGTCAAAGGCGTGTGTCATTTCATGGCCAATGACCACGCCGATGGCGCCGTAGTTCACCGCATCATCCAGAGTGACGTCGAAGAACGGCGGTTGCAGGATACCGGCGGGGAAGACGATTTCGTTCTGCTGCTGGTTGCAATAGGCGTTGACGGTTTCCGGCGTCATGTCCCATTCGGTGCGGTCCACCGTTTTGCCGACGCGCGCACTCTCACGGCGCGATTCGAAAATGGAGCTGCGGCGGACGTCGCCGAGATAGTCATCGGGCCGGATATCAATGGAGGAATAATCGCGGAAGGTGTCCGGATGGCCGATTTTTTGGGTGAAGCGGTCGAACTTGGCGAGCGCCTTGATACGGGTGGGCTCGGTCATCCAGGGAACGGTGGCCAGACGGTCGCGATAAACGGCCTTAAGATTTTGCACCAATTCCAGCATCCGCGCACGAGCCTCGGGCGGGAAACATTTCTCGACGTAAAGCTGGCCCAAGGCTTCACCGAGCGTGCCATCCAGCACATGGGCGGTGCGCTTCCAGCGCGGCTCTTGCTGCGGTTGGCCGCTTAGGGTCTTGCCAAAGAAAGCGAAATTCTCCTGATCGAATGCCGGCGGCAAAAACGTAGCGCTGCCGTGCAGCAAATGCCAGCGGAGGTAGATTTTCCAGTCCGCCAGCGGACGCTCTTGCATCAGGCGGTTCAGAGCGTCAAAAAATTCCGGCTGGCCGACGATCTCGTATTTTGGCGCGTCAATCTTGCGGGCGGAAAAATAGTCAGCCCACGGCAGGTTCGGATATTTGGCCAACAGTTCGGCAGTGGTGAACTTGGTGTAATTTTTATCGGCTTCGCGCAATTCAACACGAGTGCGACCGGCTTTGGCCAGTTCGGTTTCCAGACTGAACACGGTGACGGCATTGGTCGCCGCGTCCGCCGGTTTTTCACCCAGCAGCGAAAACATTTTTTCCAGATGCAGGCGGTATTTGTCGCGGATTTCGGCAAAACTGTCCTTCAAATAATAATCGCGGTCCGGTAGCGACAAGCCGCCCTGCCCCAGATGGACGGCGTAGATGGTGCTATCCTTTTCATCCGGGCTAAAGTCAGCGCCGAACAGCCCGCCGATGCCTTCATCGTGAAATTCCGCGAGCAGCGCGAACAAGTCGCGGGTGGATTTGATGCGGTCGATGCGTTTGAGATCGGATTGAATCGGTTTGAGGCCGAGCTTTTCAATCCGGTTAGTGTCCATGGCCGCGATATAGAATTTGCCGATCTGATAGCGCGGCGAACGCGGGGCGGCATCGGCCTGCACGGTTTCATCGAGAATCTGGTGGATGGCAAACCAATTGCGTTCCGACAGTTCGGTAAATCCGGCCCAGCGCGCCTTGTCGGCGGGAATGGGATTATCCTTCCGCCATTGGCCGGCGGCGAACTCGTAAAAGTTCGTGCCCGGACTTACGGAGCGATCCAAGTAGTCGATGGAGAAACGGGGGTTCTTCGGGGCGGCGTCTTCGGCCAAGGCGGTCAGGCCGGCGGCAAATGCAAGTGTGAGGGCAAAAAAATATCTCATGTTCTTTTTAAATCAAACGTTGTCGCAGACAATTGATGATTCCTGATTTTAACCGGGGCGTACAACTTTATTCCCCGGTGATAACCAGCAGAGAAACACCTTGTCGGGGCAGATTGAACTTCACTTCCGCCCTGCCCGCTTTGATCTCTACGCTTTCCGGCTGGCCCAAGGTCGCGAGTTGTCCGGCTTGTTCGAGCGTGGCGAACTGTTTTTCATTTAAGGGCAAGGGCGAACCCATTTTCTTCCAGACTTCGTAGGCGTTGCTGTGGTCGGCATCGATCCGGTAATGCGTCATGCTGGCTTTGTCGTGCGGGAACGCAATGCCATCTAATTGCACATCCACTTGTGCGTCCGGGCCGGGGACGTCGTCATCGTGGTAATGCCAGACGAGCACGGTGATCTTGTTTTTAAAACGGCTGGCGATGGCGGAGACGTCTGGCTGACTGCGGACGCCGTGGCGACGGATGTCATCCAAGGCAACTGCGCCATCGCTGGTGACGGCGAGTTGCTGGCCGCCCATGCGGCTGAACATGCGGAAGACATTCAGCACGGGCAGATCGATGCCCGCGCTGGCGAGTTGACGAAAACCGGCAAACGGCGGCTGGTCTTCAAACGTGAATGCCCATGTGAGCGCGGCGTCGAGGTTGACGCCGTGACGGCGGGCAAGCTCCCATTTGCGTGCGAAGCTGGCGGCGGTGTAGCTGGAATAGGCGGTGGTGTTCCGATAACCAAGCTGATCGCCCTGGCAGGCGGCGCAGCCATCGGGGTCTGATTCGCCGATGACGATGGGGATGTTGGTCAGTTCCGGATAGGACTTGATGATGTTGAAGCCCGAGTCCAATGCCTGCAGTTGGTTGGCGATGCCCATGCGCACATGGCCGTTGGTGAAGACGGGCGAACCTTTTGCGTGGAACGAAACGAAATCCAGCGGTGTGCCGATCTTGCCGGTGGCGTAGTTGGTGCCGTGCAAACAGTGCTCGATGAAATCGCGCGTCCATTTGCCGCCGGAGCCGGCGACATCCGGGCCGCCGACACGCGCGGTGGGGAGCGCCAGGCGGACGCCGTCGACCGCGTAATCCTGGAGTTTGTAGAATTCCCACGGCGCAGCTTTCCAGTAGGCGCCGTTCGCCTCGTTCCACACTTCCCAATACCACGTCTCCACTTCGGCGCGACCGTAGCGCGCGACGCAATGGCTTACCCATTGGCGGACGAGTTCGCGCCATTTGTTGTAATCTTTCGGCGGATAGGCCCAGCCGGTTTCGATGTCGCTGTATTTGGCGCCGGGTTGCCAGTGATGTTGGTACGGCTCCGGGTGCGTGGACAACGCTTCGGGCATGAAACCGATCTGCGCATAGGGTTTTACGCCGTTCGTAATGTAGGTATCGAAAATCGCATCGAGGATCTTCCAGTTGTAGACGGGATTGCCATTCGTGTCTTCGGAATACACACCGGTGGAACCCCATTTGAGCGCGGGCGTGCCGTCGCCGCTGCATAGCAGATTGTGCGTGCGAAAATAAATATCCTTGGGTTTTAGCGCGCCGAGTTCGCCGATGAGTTTTTTACCGTTCTTCATCGTGGCGTAGTTTGGCTCGTCGGCGCCGAACATGCGCCAGATGGGTTTCAGATCGCCGATTGGTTTGGCGGCATCGACGGTGATGGTCACGGGAAAGGGCGCGGTGTTGGCGGCATCTTCTGCCAGCCCACGGTTGGCGACTATAATGGCGACGACGGCCAAGGCAATGAATCGGGGCATGTTGACGCCAGACTAACGGGGTTGGCGTCCAACGACAACTATTCCTCATTGTCATTTCCCATATGGTCCGCATTGACACCGGCCCCGTATTTTCCGAAATTCAGCGACTCGATATCCATTAAAAGCGCATGAGCCAAACGACCATTTCCACCGATTCATTGCAACAAGCCGGCCAGACCTTTCCGCCCGCACCTGAAGTCGTCAAACACGCCCTGCTCAACGCCACCCAATACGAGGCCATGTATCAGCGCTCCATCCGTGAACCGGATACATTTTGGCTGGAGCAGGCCGAGACGCTAGAATGGTCCAAGAAGCCGACCGTGGCGCGCAAATATACCTGGGCGACGGATGCCCGGAAGATTGAGCATACGTGGTTCGAAGACGGCCAAATGAACGTCACGACCAACTGCCTAGACCGTCATCTCAAAACGCTCGGCAATAAAACCGCCATCATCTGGCAGGGCGAACCGGAAGAGGACGTCAAACACATCACTTATTCCGAATTGCATGCGGACGTGTGCAGGTTTGCCAACGTTCTCAAATCGCTCGGCATCAAGAAGGGCGACCGCGTTGCGATCTATATGCCGATGATTCCCGAGGCGGCGGTGGCCATGCTCGGCTGCGCGCGTATAGGCGCGATCCATTCGGTTGTCTTCGGCGGGTTCAGCGCGGACTCGCTGGCGGACCGGATCAATGATTCCAGTTGCAAGCTGCTGATCACGGCGAATGTTTCTTTGCGCGCGGGCAAAAGCCTGGCTCTCAAACAACTCGCTGATATTGCGCTCCAAAAGACTTCGACCATCGAAAAAGTCGTCGTGGTGAAGCGCAACGCGGAGCCGTGCAACATTGTGTCGGGGCGCGATGTCTGGTATCATGACCTGATGGCGACGGCGGCGGCGGAATGCCCGCCGGAGAAGATGAATGCGGAGGATTATCTGTTCATTCTTTATACCTCCGGTTCTACTGGCAAGCCGAAGGGCGTTGTTCATAGCACCGCGGGATATCTGCTGTGGAGCGCACTCACGCACAAATACGTTTTTGATATCCATCCGGGTGATGTTTATTTCTGCACCGCAGATATTGGCTGGGTCACCGGTCACAGCTATGTCGTTTATGGGCCGCTGTGCAATGGCGGAACGACGCTGATGTTTGAAGGCGTGCCGACGTATCCAGATGCGGGGCGCTTCTGGAAAATCGTCGAGAAGTTCAAGGTCAATTCCTTCTACACCGCGCCAACGGCGATCCGCGCGCTCATCCGTCTGGGTGAAGAATGGCCGAAGAAATATAATCTCAGTTCCCTGCGCGTGCTCGGCTCCGTCGGCGAACCCATCAACCCGGAGGCGTGGATGTGGTATCACAAACAGATCGGCCACGAGCGTTGTCCGATCATGGATACGTGGTGGCAGACGGAAACCGGCGGGCACCTCATCACCCCGCTCGCGGGCGTCAGCACGCTGAAACCCGGCAGCGCGAACAAGCCTTTCTTTGGCGTCGAGCCGGTCGTCCTGCGCGATGACGGCACGGAATGCAAACCGAACGAGGGCGGCAAGCTGTGCATCAAGACGCCGTGGCCGGGCATCATGCGCACGACGTGGGGCGAACATAATCGTTTCATTGATACTTATTTTGCGACGTACAAGAATATGTACTTCACCGGCGACGGTTGCCGGATTGATGGCGATGGTGATTACTGGTTGCTCGGCCGCGTGGATGACGTCGTGAACGTTTCCGGCCACCGCATCGGCACCGCCGAAGTCGAGAGCGCGCTGGTGAGTCATGCGAGGGTCGCGGAGGCTGCGGTCGCGCCCATGCCGCATGACATCAAGGGCCAGGCGCTCTATGCCTTTGTGACTTTGAAAGATGGTATCAGCGAGAGCGACGAATTGAAGAAGGAACTGGCGAACCACGTGCGTAAAGAAATCGGTGCCATCGCCGTGCCGGACAAGATTCAATTCGCGCCCGGCTTGCCGAAGACGCGTTCAGGCAAAATCATGCGGCGCATTTTACGCAAGATCGCGGAGAACCAGACGGACCAGATCGGGGATGTCTCGACGCTGGCGGATCCGCAGGTGGTGGAGGCGCTGGTGAAGGGGAAGCAGTGAATAGAAAAAAGAAACATTCAACGCTTAACATTCAACGCCCAACCTGCTTTGCAGAAAGCTTGTTTAGATGAGTGAAAATCTTTCCTCCAGGAGAGGGGGAAACGTTCGCCGCTTTTAAGAAAAATACGCTGCTTGTTTGTTCGAAGGGTTAAGCATGCGTTTAAATCTGATGATGCCCTCGTGGATTTGAACGTTGAAGCGACCTAAAGGTCGCGCTCCTCCGCAGGGGCGGGGTCCCGCTCTGCGGGATCGCTTCAACTTTTGCCTAACCACACTTGGTCTTTTCCGCTAAAACCTTTTGTCATCCACCCTTCGTCACTTCCCCACAAACAACACATCCAAATTGCCGGGGCCGCCGCGTTGACCGCCGCGACGCTGGCCGGCGGGGGCGTTCGTCGGGGCCGGTGTCGGAGCGGCGCCGGCGGCTTGCGGGAGGCGTTCGGTGCAGATGGTGACGATGACGTTGTTCTTGGTGTCCAAGGAACAGGTCTTGCAACCTTGCTTGGTGGCCACGGTTTGGGAAACTTCAAATTCAGTCGGGCTCTTTTCTTTGATGATGGTCAGGGTGCCGTCGCGTTGGGAACTGAAGGCTTCCATCGTAGCGGGGTTGAAACCGCCGCTGTCGGTACCTTTGCCGATGGGCAGCGTGGTGATGACTTTGCCATCCTCCGCATCGACGACCACGCAGACGAACGGATCGGCGCACATGGCGAAGAGGATGTGGTTTTTCACGTCAAGGCCGAG
>DASZCA010000462.1:0-15765 GCA_035943555.1 Verrucomicrobiia bacterium | reverse complement strand
TGGATATTTTACCGCGCATTTTTGAGCCGTTCTTCACCACCAAGGAACCGGGCAAAGGCACGGGGCTTGGACTGGCCACCGTGTTTGGAATTGTCAAGCAACACGGCGGTATTATCGAGGTGGACAGTGAGCCGGCGAAGGGGACGTGTTTCCGGATTTTTCTGCCGGCCAGCCAGGCTCCGCACGAATCTCTCGCCGAACCGGAACGGCCCAAGCCGCGTGGTGGCACTGAAACAATTCTGCTGGTGGAAGATGATGAGGCCGTGCGCATGTCCATCTGTGCGATGCTAAAACTCCACGGCTATCGCGTATTGGAGGCATCCGATGGCGTCGGGGCCCTCAAACTTTGGATGGAGCATCGCGAAGCGGTGATGCTGCTTATGACAGATTTAGTCATGCCAGGGGGCATGAGTGGCCAGGAACTCGCCCACCGATTGCAGCAGGATAAGCCACAATTGAAGGTCATCTTCATCAGCGGCTACAGCCCGGAAGTCGCCGGCCGGCAGATCGAGGACCAGCTCGGCGAAAACTTTCTGCAGAAACCGTTCACGCCGGCTCAATTGCTGGAAACCATCCGCAGAATCCTTCAGGGCACTCGTTAAAACACCTGAAACAGAGGTGCGGTTTCAAATCGTCCAAAACTTTACAGGAAAGAAATGATTGCTCATATTCTGACGTGGATTGCCCTCGCCGTTTTTGCGGTTTTTGCCGCTGTTCTGGCTTATTTGGGATTTAAAAAATGATGTGGTAGCCGTGAAGCGCGGATGACCGGTTTCGCGGCTTAATCGACAAATTGCTTTGCGAGTGGCCTCGTTCCGACAGCCAGCATCCGGAAAATAAAACACGAAATCCGCGTCCGCAATTTTTCCTGGGAATTGGAGATTGTCTGTTTTCTCCTCGCGGAAGAGAGGAAACAGGTGAGGGTGGGCAATTCCCCTTCCAAGCTCGCTTGCCAATATGATTTCTACAAAGCACGTTAAATGTTGAATGTTTCCAGTTTTTTAAATATTTTTAAATAAAAATACGAGCCTAGCCCACAGGCTCTTGACAGGAAGGGTGAGCAGGATTAGGGTGGGCGCGGCTTGGACCTTTCGCTACGGGCCGTGTGTGTTGGAGGAGATTCCCCTTTTCTAAAAACCTATGAAAACTGGCTATTTGATCGACATGGACGGTGTGATTTACCGGGAAAATAACTTGATTCCCGGCGCGGCGGAATTTGTCCACGCCCTGGAACTCACGGGCACGCCGTTCCTGTTTCTCACGAATAATTCCGCGCCGACACCGGAAGACCTGGCGGTGCGGTTGGGGCATCTGGGCATCTCGGGCATTTCACCGAAACAATTTTATACGTCAGCGATGAACACGGCGGATTTTTTGACGGAGACGCATCCGGCGTGCACGGTGTTCGTGATCGGCGAGGGCGGATTGCTCTCGGCGCTCTACGAGCACAAGATCGCGAGCGATTCCATCCAGCCGCATTACGTGGTGGTGGGCGAGGGGATCACGAGCATGGAGCGCCTGACGAAGGCGCATGAGTGCATCGAGCGCGGGGCGCGGTTGCTGGCGACGAACCCGGACAACTGGTGCCCGGTCTCGAGCGAGAAGACGCGGCCGGGCGCGGGTTCCACGGCGGCGTATCTCGAGGCGAGCACGGGACGGGGCGCGTATTATCTCGGCAAGCCGAACGGTTATATGTTCCAGCGCGCGCGGCGCAAACTGACGGAGCTGTCGATGAACAGCATCGAGAACGTGGTGATGATCGGCGACACGATGGAGACGGACATCCGCGGCGCAGTGGAGGCGGGGTTGCAATCGTATCTCGTGCTGAGCGGTTCGACGCAATTGGAGAATGTCGGCGATTATGTATACCAGCCGACGCGGATTTTGCAGAGCGTGGCGGATCTGGTGGACGAAATCAAAACGGGCCAGCCGTCAAGCCGGTTGAGCGGTCCGGCGTTCGCGTCGAACAATGCGGGGAATGGAAGGTCTGGCGACCGGCATCAGACGGATACGTTTTTCTTTCACAAGCCGCGTCCGCGGCCGGCGATGACGAAGTAGGTACTGCGAGATCACAGGGATATCCCACGATTTCCCAACGGATTTTTTTGTAAGGGCGTACGGTCACCAAAATCCGGAAAAGGCGTGATCTTGCCGAGCGCTCTTTGAAAATTTGGTGCGACTGGATGTGCGGGTGGTGTTGCAAGCGGAGCGCGGCTGTGCTCCGCGCCGGGCGGAATCAGCCGCAGCGGCTTCGCAATGCTGGACGCGTTCGGATGAACCAGTGTCGCTCTGGTTTCCACGCGCTGCGGCTGGTCTGGGACACAGCCGCCGCCCATTGTTAAAGCGCCACGCGCGGCCTTATTTCAGATTCTCCGGGTTGAGGCCCTTCAAATCTTTCGGGATGAAGATGCCGTCTTTGCGGATGAGTTCGCCGTCGAACCAGACTTCGCCGCCGCCCCATTCTTTGCGCTGGATGAGCACCATGTCCCAGTGGATGGCGCTCTTGTTGCCGTTGCCGCAATCTTCGTAGGCTTGGCCGGGCGTAAAGTGCAGCGAGCCGGCGATCTTTTCATCGAACAGGATGTCGCACATGGGGTTCTTGATGTGCGGATTGAAGCCGAGCGAAAATTCGCCGATGTAACGCGCGCCGGCGTCGGTATCCAAGATCTCGTTCAGGCGCTTGGTGTTGTTGGAGGTGGCGTTGACGACCTTGCCGTCTTTCAATTCGAGTTTCACGCCTTCGAATTTCGTGCCGGAATAGAGCGTGGGCGTGTTGAAGGTGATGATGCCGTTCGCGGATTTCAACGTCGGGCAGGAGAACACCTCGCCATCGGGAATGTTACGCGTGCCCTCGCACTTCTTCGCGCCGATGCCTTTGATGCTGAACGCCAGGTCCGTGCCCGGGCCGACGAGATGCACGTGGTCGGTTTTCTTCATGCGCTTCTCGAGCGGCGTCATGGCCTTGGCCATCTTGACGTAATCCATCGTGCAGACGTCGAAGTATAGATTCTCGAACGCCTCCGTGCTCATGCCCGCCGCCTGCGCCATGCTCGGCGTGGGCCAGCGCAATACGCACCAGCGCGTCTTGTTCACGCGATGATCGAGGACGGGGCGGATGACCTTGGAGTACATCTTCATCCGGTCGCTGGGCACATCGGAATTCTCGTTCATGTTGTCCGCGCCGCGGATGGCGACGTACGCCTGCATTTTTTTCATGCGGAACATCTCGAAGTCACGCACGTCCGCCGCTTGCGCCTCGGTCATGCCGAGCAACTGTTCACGGCCCACGCGCGTGTGGCGCGTCTCGACGAACGGCGTCGCGCCCGCCGCGCGCACGGCGCGGATCATCTCCACCGTGAACTCATCCGGCACATCGATCATGTCGAGCAGGATGCGTTCGCCCTTTTTCAAGGCGCAGGAATAGTTCGCGAGCAGCTTGGCCAGTTTGGTGTAGCGCGGGTCGGTCATAATGGAGGCAGGATAGAGGGAAATGGCCATGAACGCAAACCCGCCGGCATGCCACGGCGGGTCCGTGATTTTTATCCGTGTGCCGGAGCGTGTCTCCGTGGTAAAATTGCCGCTGGCAATGGTCTTGACCCGAAAAAATCTGGAGTGGATGTGCGAGCGCGGGATGCTGTTTCTCATCCTGGGAATGCTGGTGTTCGCGCCGCTGGCGTTTGGCGCCGTGGAACCGCGGGCGTATCTCATCGTGCAAGGCATGGGCGCGGGCGTCTTTATGCTGTGGGCGGCGCGGTTGGGCTTGAGCCCCAAGACCAAGCTGCTCTGGCCGCCGCTGGCGTGGGTGGTGCTGGTGTTCGCCGTGTACGCGGTGGGCCGATATTTCACGGCGGATATCGAATTCGTGGCGCGGGTGGAAGTGATCCAGGTGCTGTTTCTGGCGTTCATGTTTTTCGCCGTGGTGAACAATCTGCGCGGGCAGGACGAGACGGAGTGGGTCAGTTACACGCTCATCGCTTTGGCCTCGCTGGTCGCGTGCTATGCGATTGGCCAGATGCTATCGCACTCGGACCGGGTGTGGGATGTTTACACGGGTGATTTCGCGCGGGCGAGCGGCACTTATATTTCACCCAATCACTTGGCAGGTTTCTTGGAGATGATCCTGCCGCTGGCACTGGCATTTTTGTTGGTGGGCAAGATGAAGATCATCCCGCGCATCCTGCTGGGCTACGCGGTGATCACCGTGGCATTGGGATTGTCGATGACCTTCTCGCGCGCTGGCTGGGTCTCGGCGGCGGTGGGGGTGGTGTTGGTGCTGGGCGTTTTGCTGGGCCATCGCAACCACCGCTGGCGCGCGATGATCCTGCTGGCGGTGATGTTGATCGGCGGGGGCGTGTTCGTGTCACATTATTTGTCCAAGCTGGAAGGCTTCACCCATCATGTGCAGATCAAAGACGTGGCCGGCCCGGGCAATTATGACTGGACGTCACGCTTGAAGATGTGGGATGCGGCGGAGCGGATGTGGCTGGATCATCCGTGGTGGGGTGTCGGCCCGGCGCATTTCGATTACCGTTTCCGGGAGTATCGCCCGGCGGATCTGCAGGCGCGCCCGGACCGCTGCCATAATGATTACCTGAACCTGCTGGCGGATTGGGGCGCGGTTGGCGGTGTGATCGTGCTGGCGGGGATCGGTATTTTTATCATTGGACTGTTCAAAACTTGGCCGCATGTCCGGCGCGAAGAGAATGCCTTCGGGTCGGGGCAGAGCAACCGTTTCGCATTTTTTCTGGGGGCGACCGGCGGGCTGGCCTCGCTGGCGGTTCACTCCATGATGGATTTCAACCTGCACATCCCGGCGAATGCGCTCATCGGCGTGACGCTGCTGGGCTTGCTGGCCAGCAATGTGCGGTTCGCCACCGAGCAATATTGGGTGCGCGCCGGCGTACCGTTAAAAACCGGTCTGGCCGGTGTGCTGGTGGCGGTAGTGCTGGTGTTCGGAGTGCAGGAATGGCGGCAGGGGCGGGCTGTCTATTGGCAAGGACTGGCGGAACGGGAGGGTAATTTTTCACCCGAACGGGCAGCGTTATTGGAAAAAGCTTTTGCCGCCGAGCCAAAAAACTCCCAAGTCGCCTATGATATCGGTGAATGTTACCGGACGGAAGGCTTGGAGGGGGGCAAAGATTACCAGCAACTGACCCAAAAGGCCAAAGACTGGTATGCCCGGGCAATGCCCTTGAATCCGCTTGACGGCTATAATTACCTGCGGACTGGCATGTGCCTCGACTGGCTGGGCGAGCATGCGGCATCGGAAAAGTATTATTCCGAGGCTGAATTGCGCGACCCGAACAGCTACTATTTTGCCAGCGAACTGGGCTGGCATTATGTCCAGATCGGCGATTATGCGGCCGCCCGGCAGTGTTTTCAGCGTTCCATGAGTTTTTATGGTGACAACCCGACCGCCCGGAATTATCTGGAGATTTGCGAGCCAAAATTGATCGAAAAAGCCTCCGGCCGGCCAGTTTTGCCAATGTTCTATTGAATGAAATGACTGGAAATGTCGGTTGACAAACTTTAGGTTCGGCGGCTATATTCAAATCGGTTTAATAAACCGGAACAAAGGCTTTTATGAAAATTTTTAAGAATGTTTTGGCCACCATTGTTGGCCTCGCTGTTGCCAGCGTTGCCCTGACGGCTTCGGCCCAAAACACCAAGCAGGGATATGTCACCGCTGTGCGCGTGGAAGGCACTGTCACCTATTCACTTGGCCAAGGTCAGCCGGAATATCCGCTCGTCGCGGGGAAGTATCTCCCGCCGGGTGCCATTGTCTTCACCAAGGACAACGGCGTGGCCGATTTGATTTTGGGCAAGTCAGTTGAGTTGCCACAGGCCAAATGGTCGCCGGAACGCATCTCCCCGGCGGCGGATGCCGCTGTGCGCGGGTATGTCACCTATGCCCCTTCTGCGGATCAAAACGCCATCCGTCTCACCCCGAATTCCACCTTGGCCATCGACAAGCTGACCATCGTGGATACCGGTTCTGATGCCGTCAGCGATACCGAATTGGACCTGAAGAAGGGCAAGATTTTTGCCAGCGTCCGCAAACTTTCCGGCGCTTCCCAATACATCATAAAACTCCCCAACGGCGTTGCCGGCGTCCGCGGCACATTGTTCAGCATCGACGTGGATGGCGCGGTGGCCTGCTTTGAAAGCACCGGCGGCGGCGTGATCCTCGCCCTCACCTTGGCGGATGGCAGCAGCAAGACATTCGTGATCGCCCCGGGCTTTGTGATGGATTCGGCCACTGGCCAGCCGGCGAACATCTCACCGCAATTGAATCGCATCCTCCATGACGTGTTCAACGCCCTGCGGACGACCTATTTCCAAGTGGTCAACTTTGAACTAGATCATAACGATTGTTATATTTCTCCGACCACCGGTCATCATGGCGGTGGTAATCAGCAATAAGCCGCCAATTTCGCAAAGTTTCAAACCAGCGCAGCCTTGAGTTGCGCTGGTTTTTTGTTTAATCCATCGGCGTGCAATCCAAGCGATTCAAACGCGCCCCGGTCATCCTCGCCATCGTCGTCTTGGCGGTCGTTTGCAGCACCCGTATCTGGAATCCTGACCTGGTCGAGCGGGCGGAACTGATGACCTACGACCTGCGTGTCCGCCATGCGCAGCAATTCTCCGCACCTGCCGCCACGAACCTTGCGTTTGTGGCGATGGATAATGCCAGCATCGCGGCTATCCGCCATGGACTGCTGGGGCTGCCATATGGGCTTTATTGGCCGCGCCATATTTATGGCCGGGTGGTCGAGGAGCTTTCCGCGCAAGGCGCAAAGGCCGTTGCTTTCGATGTGCTTTTTGGCGAACTGCGCCCGGATCACGGGCAAGTGCCGATGGCTGATGGCAGTTTGATTGAATCTGATGAATTCTTTGCGTTGCAAACCCAGCGAGCCAGCAACGTCATCGCCGCTTTCACCGTTGATGTGACCCCGCCGGATCTGTTCACGACCAATTCGTTCGCGCTGGGCGATATTTCGACCGAAAAGGATTCTGATGGCGCCCTGCGCCGCATAAAAAGCTTCAACCTCAAATGGCATCCGGCTTTTAAGACCGCTGCGCATGAAATGTCGATCAATCTGGATGCCGCCCAACTCTTGCCAGACAAAATCATCCTGCCACTGCCCGATGGGACAAATGTATCGGTGACGCTCGACCATGATGGAAACTTCGATCTCGCCGATTTTGTCGGTGATGAAATTCCAAAGAACATGAAGCGCTTCGACAAGCCGTTCGAACGCGTCTGGGACCTGGGCATCGTCATGGCCGCGCAGGAACTCAAACTGGATTTGGCACAGGCTGCGATTGATTTGCCGGGCGGAAAAATAACGTTGCGCGGCGCGAACGGGGTTCAACGCACCATTCCGGTCGATGCCAACGGATTTTTTTACATCAACTGGCAACTGGCGGCGCATGATCCGCGCCTGACGCGTGCCACCATCGCGGATATTTTGAGGCAGGACAAATCGCGCCTGCAAGGCGCAACAAATCTGCCGGACGTTTTCAAGGGCAAGCTTGTGGTCATCGGTTCCGAGGCGCAGGGAAATGACTTGAGCGATCATGGCGCAACGCCGTTGGAAAACGAGACGTTGCTGGTCAGCAAACATTGGAACGTCGCCAACTCGGTCATCACCGGGCAGTTCATCCGCCGTTCGCCGCTGGCGCTGGAGGTTCCGCTCATTCTTTTTCTGGGCATGCTTACGGCTTTTATCACCTGGCGGTTGCGCGCCATTGCCGCCACTGTTTCCGTGGTTTTATTGATGGTCGCATATTATTGGCTAACCGTCTTTGTCTTCACCCATTTCCGCTACTGGCTGCCGGTGATTTATCCGTTGGGCGGCTCCATGATGGCGTTGCACGGCATCTTGATGGTCCATCTGGTGGTGTTTGAGGAACAGGACAAGCGCCGGGTGCGGTCGGTTTTCAGCAAGATGATTTCGCCGGAGATCGTGAATGAACTGCTGCGTGCGGACAGGCTCATGATCGGTGGCGCGCATCGCGAGGTCACCGTGTTTTTTGCCGATATCCGCGGGTTCACCACCTTGACGGACCAGATGCAGGAATCAGTCGCCGAATTTATCCGCACCAACCAGGTGGAATTCTCGCAGGCGGAAAAATATTTCGAAGAATCCGCACGGGAAACGTTGGAGATCGTGAATGTCTACCTCGCCGCCGTGGCCGAGGCCATCAAGAAAAATGGCGGCACGCTTGATAAATATATCGGCGATTGCGTGATGGCCTTCTGGAACGCCCCGACGCCGAATGAGAAACACGCCGTCGCCGCCGTCCGTGCCGCTATCGATGCGCAGCGGGCCATCCATGAACTCAACGTAAAACGGGAGCTGGAAAATCCGGCGCGGGAAAAGGAAAGCCGCGAACGCATCGCCGCCGGTCTGCCGCCCAAATTGCTGAACGTGTCGCTGCAACTCGGCACGGGCATCAACAGCGGCCTGGTGACCGTGGGCTTGATGGGATCGGAAGATCATGGATTCAACTACACTGTCTTTGGCCGCGAGGTGAACCTGGCGAGCCGGTTGGAGGGTGTGTCCGGCAGTGGCCGCATCATCATCAGCGACCTGACCTATTTTCAGTTGTTGCGACACGCACCGGAACTGGCGGCGGTCTGCGTGGAACTGTTTCCCGTGAGTGTGAAAGGCCTCAAAGATGCCGTGCGCATCTACGAGGTGCCATGGCAGGAAAACAAATAGTTTTGAATTCTGTCGGTTAAGCCCTAAGTTATTCCGGAGGCAAAACGCCTGTAATCAAGATGCGAACCGCAATTTATCCCGGCAGTTTCGACCCGCTGACCAACGGCCATCTGGACGTGGTGCAGCGCGCGGCCAAGCTTTTTGACCGGGTCATCGTGGCGGTGGCCAAGAACGAGGGCAAACATCCTTTGTTCACGCAGGCCGAGCGCATGCAGCTTGTCAAACAGGCGGTGGCCGACCTGCCCAATGTGGAGGCGGATTCATTTGACGGTCTTTTGGTGGAATACGTCGCGGCTAAGAAAGCCCGGGCGATTGTCCGCGGGTTGCGGGCCGTATCGGACTTTGAATTTGAGTTCCAACTGGCCCTGATGAACCGCAAGCTGGATGAAAATATTGAGACGATTTTCATGATGCCGAAGGATACCTACACCTTTTTGAGTTCGCGCATCGTCAAGGAAATCGCCCGCTTGGGCGGGGATGTCACCCAATTTGTGCCGGCCAACGTGCAAAAAGCCCTCAAAAAGAAGTTAAAGGCCTGAAATGTCACTTGTCGTCAATATCCGTCATGTGGAGGAACACGAGATTCGTCTCAAAGGCGAAATGCCCGTGGCGGAACTGGATTTTGGCGTCCAAGACGAGATGATCCGGGTGGAGAAGCCCTTAAAATACGACCTTCAGATCGAACAGTTGCACGACAGCTTGCTGGTGACGGGGTCTTTGAAGCTGGTTTTGGACTGCGAATGCGTCCGTTGTCTCAAACCCTTCGCTTACAAGCTGAATTTGACCGGTTGGGCGCTGCATCTGCCTCTGGAAGGGGAGGATAAGGTATCCATTTTGAATGATTGCATAGACTTGACTCCATTCGTGCGGGAAGATATGCTTATCGAATTTCCGCAACATCCGTTGTGCAAACCGGAGTGTGCGGGATTGAAGAAAAAAACCAAGGTCCAGAAGGACGAGGCGGAAGAAAAACCGCCGTCTCCGTGGACTGAATTGGATAAACTGAAACTGTAATTTAGCAATAATTTGAATTTATGGGCGTCCCAAAAAGAAAACCATCGACGAGCCGGCAGCGTATGCGCCGCGCTTATAACAGCGTGCTGAAACTTCCGCAATTGGGCAAATGCCCGCAGTGCGACGCACCGGCCATTCCGCACCGGGTTTGCCCGGCGTGCGGTTTCTACAAGGGCCGTCAGGTGTTGACCGTCTCGGCGGGAGCGTAATCTTGTGCTTGGGCGCGGAACGGTGTTCCGCGCCTTTTCATTTCATCTATGCGTATAGCAGTGGATGTGATGGGCGGCGACCATGGCTGCGGTGTGATCATCGCGGGCGTGAAACGCGCCTTGGAGGAGAACAAGGAAATCTCCCGCATCTATCTTGTCGGCGATCGTGCGGCGATCCATGCCGCGCTGCCCGAGCGCGGTTTTCGCGACCATCGCGTCAGCGTCGTCCATGCTTCTCAAGTGGTGGAAATGGAAGACGAACCCGTGTCTGCGATGCGCAAGAAAACGGATTCTTCCATCGTCCGTTGTACCGACCTGGTCACGGAAGGCAAGGCGGATGCGTTGATCTCTCTTGGCAATACCGGCGGGATTTTTGCGGCCGGAACGTTCAAGGTGGGACGCATCGCTGGTGTGAAGCGCGGTTGCATCGCCGCCGTCATACCCCGCCAGATGAACGAGTTCGTGCTGGTGGATGCCGGTGCCAACACCGAATGCAAACCTTTGCACCTCGCGCAATTCGCCGTGATGGGCAATGTCTACGCTCGCGAGGTCTTGAAAAAGAAAAACCCGCGTGTCGGCATCCTGAGCAATGGCACGGAGGAGTCCAAGGGCAATGACCTTTCCCTCGCCGCTTTCCAGTTGTGCAAGCAGCTTGACCTAAATTTCATCGGCAATGTCGAGGGCCACGATCTCTTCAAAGACCATGTGGACGTGGTCGTTTGCGACGGTTTTGTCGGCAACATCGTCCTGAAAACTTCTGAAAGCCTCGCCGTGGCGATGTTCTCCATGCTCAAGCGCGAGCTGACCAAAAACGCCAAGCGGCACATTGGCGCTTTTTTGGCGAAGGACGCTTTTCATTCCATTCGCAAGCGTTTGGACCCGGATGTCCATGGCGGCGCGCCGATGCTTGGCTTCAACAGTTTGGTGTTCAAAGCTCACGCCTCCGCCCGCGAACGTGCGGTGGCCAGCGCCATCCGCGTCACCACCACGACGGTCAAAAACCAGATCAACCAGATTATCGCCCGTGAAATCGCGGCGGCGAACATCAAGATTGCCGCCTACGAAGCCAGCCTGGCCGCACCCAAATAATTAATGAGCCACCAGTTCAAAAATCCCCGTGCCAACCATGATTTTCAGGGTCGCACCTGTTCCATCACCGGCGTCGGTTCGTATGTCCCGGAAAAAATCCTGACGAATGCGGATTTGGAAAAGATGGTCGAGACTTCGGATGAATGGATTGTTTCGCGCACCGGCATCAAGGAACGTCGCATCGCCGCCGCGAATGAATTTACCTCTGATCTGGCGGCCAAGGCGGCTGAACGCGCGATGAAAATGGCCGGCGTCACCGCTGACCAGATCGACCTTATCATCATTGCCACGTTGACGCCCGATATGCCGTTTCCCTCGACCGCATGCTTGGTGCAGCGGAAGCTGGGCGCGTCGCGCGCGGCCGCGTTTGACATGGAAGCTGCCTGTTCCGGTTTCATTTACGCGCTGGAGATCGGACAGCAATTCATCATGTCACGCACCTATGAGACGGTGTTGGTCGTTGGTGCGGAGAAACTTTCATCGATCGTGAATTGGAAGGACCGCAACACCTGCGTGCTTTTCGGTGACGGCGCCGGCGCGGCAATTTTACAGAACCGCGCCAATTCGCATGGTCTGCTTACCGCCGTCATGGGTGCGGATGGGAACAAAGCGGATTTGCTCTCCATGCCCGGCGGCGGCAGCGCTTGCCCGGCTACGCCGGAATCCGTCGCCAACGGCCTCCATTACCTCCGCATGGACGGCAAAGAAACTTTTAAAAATGCCGTCAACGCAATGGTTTCCGCCGCCAATGAGGCGATGCGTCGTTGCGATATCGACATCACCAAAATCAAATGCATCATTCCGCATCAGGCGAACCAGCGCATCGTCGATGCCGTCGGTGAACGCCTCAAAGGCACGCCGGAGCAGCTTTTCGTGAATCTTCACAAATACGGCAACACTTCCGCCGCTTCCGTGGCCATCGCGCTGGACGAGGCGGTGTCTTCCGGAAAGATTTCCCGGGGCGACCTGATTTTGCTGGTCGTTTTTGGGGCCGGATTGACGTGGGGTGCGGCGGTTATCGAGTGGTGACTAATATAAAATATTCATTCTGCTAATTTGACGGAATGCAACAACGTGGTAATTTGATAATGTTCTATGAGCGCTAAAAAATTCGTCAGTGGCAGTACGTTTGATAAACCAGTGACGGTTGTCGCGCGGCAGGCAAAGTTGGAATTGTCAGCCGATACCGTCTCCATCCACAAAAGTGGCCTTGAGTTCCGCAGTCCGACCCCGTTCAATGAATGGAGCGAAATGACTGTGTCCCTGCAATCACCGGTTGACGGCACCAAGTTTTCCGCCAACGGCGTCATCGTGGCCTGCACCGGCACCAAACATGCCGGCTACCACGTTTCCATGCTGTTCACCGAGCTGACCCCGCAGGCATCCGCCCGTTTGGGTGCCATGGCCCGCTCGCCTTTTGGCACGTTTTGATCCGTTTTTGATTCGAATTCCGAATTTTCAAAACGAAATGCAACCCTCGAACATAAGTTCGAGGGTTAATTTTTTGACCCCGGGGCCCGTCTTTCCTACCATTCCCGTTCGATGAAAATTTTGCTGACCACCACTTCTTTTCAAGACACCCCCGGCGCGCACCATGATTTGCTCAAACAGACCGGCTGGGAAATCATCACCGCCCGCGGCCCGCTCAACGAGGCGGATACGCTGGCCTTGGTCGGTGATGTGGATGGCTATATCTGTGGCGACGACGCCATCACCCGCAAGGTCTTGGAAAAGGCCCGCCCGAAGTTGAAGGTGTTGAGCAAATACGGCATCGGCGTGGACAAGATCGATGTGAAGTCCTGCACCGAGTTCAGCATCCCGCTGCTCTTTACGCCTGGTGTGAACCATACCACCGTGGCCGAGCACAACTTCATGCTGCTGCTCGCGCTCGAGAAAAATTTCCTCTACCATACTGACTCCACCCGCAGCGGAGATGCCAAGACGAACTGGAAGCGCAAGACCGGCCACGAATTGCTGGACAAGACCATCGGCATCATCGGCCTCGGCCGCATCGGCAAGGAAGTGGCGATCCGTTCGCACGCCTTCGGCATGAAGGTCATCGCCTACGATCATCATTTTGACGAGGCCTTCGGCAAGCAATACGGCGTGAAGTGCGCCGCCTCGCTCGATGAAGTGTATGCCGCCAGCGACTACATCTCCTTGCACACCAATCTCACGCCGGAAACGCGTGATCTGATCTGCACCAAGAGCATCGCCAAGATGAAGAGGGGCGTGCTGCTCCTGAACTGCGCGCGCGGTGAAGTCGTGAACACGAACGACCTCGTGGCCGCCTTGAAATCGGGGCAGGTCGGTGGGTACGGCACGGACGTGCTGGATCAGGAACCGCCGCCCGCCGATCATCCGTTATTGAGCCTGCCGAACGTCGTCTGCACGCCGCACGTCGCCTCCCGCACATATGAGAGCGTGGTGCGCCAAGCTACTTGCTCCGTGAAAAACCTCATCCTCGCTATGAACGGTGAAAAGCCGATCGCACAGGTGAATCCGGAAGTGCCGGTGAAGAAAGTGGTTTAAGATAAATACTACCGTGACTGCGGAACAACTCATTGCTGAAGGGCGGAAACTTCAACGTCCGTGCTATTTTTTACGGCCGGAAGTTTCCGGGGAAATTGCCGCAATTTGGCACGAAAGAGACGATGACGAAATTGATGAAACTGGCCATCAGTGCTGGTTGACAATTGATGCGCGTTTTATCCCCGGTTTGCACCCGTCAGTCAAAGGTTTCATAAGCGTTTTCTCCAATGAGGAGGACTGCCAAAGCGGACGTGTTGAAGTTGCTGATTCTTGGCCAGAAAGAAAAGGTGTAAAACTATACGCCCACCCTGCTTTGGTGCTTCCGCCGTTAGATGCTGTTATTGCCCGAGGATCTGACGCGGTTGGTGACTGGTTGAGGGCCAATGATTGGCGGCGGGCAGACCGTTTCAATGGCAACTTTGCAGACGAGGAGTCGACCAAGGCATATAATGAAGTATGGCGTAGCGAATATCCTATTTACTTCGATTCAGATATTTACGCTGTCCTTGGAGGCTGGCATTGGCCCGGACAAGACAATGACTGGCATGACCTGATCGATGAGCACTTGATGGTTTTGACCATTCGCGATTCAGAGCCTTGGGTCGAAGCGTGGCGAACTAGAAGCGGAGATTTCAAGGTCATTCAACGGATAACTTAATTTTTTATGCCCGAAACTACTTATTACATCATTCCCCAAGCCAAACATGACGGCCTTGTGACCAAGGCGTATCTCAAGCGCGGTTACAACGCCGCCGAAGCCGCCGCCGGCGCGCGATTCTGCGCGAGCGCCGCGTATTACGGCATCCGCACGCATAACGCCATCAAGGCGTTGCACCTTGATGAACTGTTCGGCAGCAAGGTCGGTCGCTGGACGCCGGGTGCAACCATCGAAAAATTACCGTCACGCTTTGCCGCCTCCGAAATTTGGAACGGCCACAACAAACTCGGGCAGGCTGTGGCGTATGAGGCGATGGACACGTGCATGAAACTCGCCGACAAGTACGGCGTGGGCATGGTCAGCGTGGATAACGCCACGCACTATCTCTGGGGCGGCGGCTACGTCATGGATGTCGCACTGAAGGGCTATATCGCTTATACGAACTGCACCTCGGCGACATCCGAAGTCGTGCCGTTTGGCGGCAAGACGCCGACGATGGGCACCAACCCGCATTCTTGGGCGTTCCCCACGCAGGATGCGATCGGTTTTCCGATTGTGATCGACTGGGCTACCTCGACCATCGCCATGGGCCGCGTGCAAGTGATGAAACGCGAAGGCAAACAGCTCGCGCCCGGTTGCGCCGTCGATGCCGAAGGCAATCCGACGACCGACCCGAACAAGGCGGTCGCGCTGCTGCCGTTCGGCGCGCACAAGGGTTACGGCCTCGGTTTGATTGATGAATTGTACGCGGGCTACATCGGCGGTTCGCTGCCGCAAATACGCGGCACCAAGCTGGGCGGCGAAGGTGAGAAGCGCGGCTCGACGTTCTATTTCCAAGTCATCCATCCGGATGCGATGAAGGGCAACGACTATGTCAAAGGCCGGACGCAAACCCAGAACGTGAAAGCAGTCATCGAAGACGTGCTCGGTCACGGCAACGAGAAGTGCATGCTGCCCGGCCAGCCGGAAGCGCGCTGGGGCGGCCTCTCCAAGCAATACGGCGGTCTGCTGTTCACCAAGGCGGAGATTGAAGAACTCAACCACCTCGCGCACGAAGTCGGCGAAGCGACGTGGAATTTGGCTGATTTCAAATCCGTCCAGGTCTAAACTTTTTCTACCACCAAAATTTTATGGCAATCCAATTACGCGATAAATCCACCTGCAAGTACGATCAGATCTCCCTCGGCGAAGTCATGCTCCGTCTTGACCCCGGCGAAGGGCGTGTCCGCACCGCGCGCTCGTTCACCGCGTGGGAAGGCGGCGGCGAATACAACACTTCGCGCGGTCTCCGCAAATGTTTTAACTACAAGACCGCCGTCTGCACCGCGTTTGTGGACAATGAGGTCGGTCATCTCATCGAAGATTTCATCATGCAGGGCGGCGTTTGCACGGATTACCTCAAGTGGCGCGAGGACGATGGCATCGGCCGCAGCGTGCGCAATGGTTTGAATTTCACCGAACGTGGTTTCGGCATCCGTGGTGCGGTGGGCGTGCCAGATCGTGGCAACTCGGCGGCGGCGCAACTCAAGCCGGG
>DASZCA010000461.1:0-22123 GCA_035943555.1 Verrucomicrobiia bacterium | reverse complement strand
GAACTCGAACGCATCGGCAAGGCGAAGACCATGGAGAGCGCCCCGGCGCTTGTGGAAAAGATTGACCGCGAAGCGGCCGCGCTGGCGCAAGCCTTGCAGGATGAAATTTTAAACGCGCCGCCTGATCCGCATGGTGTGCCGTTTCCTGCGGAAACAGTTTAGAACGTACGTTGTCTCCGTTCCTCTGAACGTTGAAGCGATCCCGCAGAGCGGATCGCGCTCCTTCCGGCGGAGCACGGCGTTTACGCCGCTTAACCGTTCATCTGCCAGTATGCTCCGTTAGCTTGTAAAGCGCCCATCAAGATGTAGTTTTAAAGGCCCTGTGCAAATGTTACTGAAATTGCAGATACGCCTTGCTGCCATCCGTGCGCAGGGCCTCACCCTTCGCCGTCAAAAATAAACGTCCCGCGTCCGTTTCGCCGCTTTGGAGGAGATAATCTTGCACGGCTTTGGCCCGGGCGGCGGCAAGCGTTTCCAGGTCGCCCTCGCTCACGGGATAGGTTGCCAGCAACAGCGCTTCATTCGCATCAGGCGGCGGCAGCAATTTGGATTGATAGGTCGGGCCCGCGTTTTTCGCATCCTCCTTGGCCGTGGCTTTGACCAACTGGCTCGCACCTTTCGGGTTCGACGGTTTGCGCGCCGCCACTTGCTTTGCGAACAAGGCGAGATTGGTATTCGCCGCGATCAACGCCGGCGTGAGCTTGCCCGTGCTGACCGCATCGCCGTAAAACTTCATGATCCAGTGGGTACGGTCATCCGGCGTTAAAACAATCTGGTCGACGGAGTTCGTAGCCTGCTCTGACTTGCGCAGTTTGCGCCAGAGTTGCGCGCGGATTTGCCGGTCCAGCGCCACGCGTTGCAAACCCTCGCGATCGCTGGCCGGATCCACACCGCCCGATATCTGCAATTGCAACGCCGGCCGTTCATGCAGCGCCTTTGTCATGGCATCGAGCTTCTTTTTGTCATCGTCCGTCAACGTCGCCGTTCCCGGCGCAAAATCCTGATAGCCCAGTTCTTCGCCACCGCCGCCAACGAGCGCGCCGAGCAGCGAGAATGGCGAGGTCGCCACCTTCACCAAAATGTTTTCAATCGCGCCCCACACCACTTTGGACACATGGAACTTCGGATCGTCCGTCGCGCCATCAACCGGCACATCCAATACAATTTTCCCTTCGCGATCCTTCAGGATGGCGATGGCCAGCCGCACGGGCAGATGCGTGGCGTCCGGGCTCTCCACCTTTTCACCAAACATGAACCGGTCCAGCGTGATGACATTTTTGGACTTCAGATTTTTCCCGACCAACTCGTAGTTCAGATCAAGGTTCAACTTCCCTTGCGCGATACGGTAACCGGCAAACTTCGCCGCGTAAGGACTCGCGGGCGTCAAGTCCATGTCCTTCAAGGAAATCTTGATGTTGTTCGTCGCCGCGCCGTTCAGGGGATTGATCACGCCGGTGATGGTGGCCGGCCCCACCCCGTCCACTTTCGCATTCAGGTCCACGATGGCGTGCTGCAGTTGTTCGGTCGAGATTCCCGCCACGCTGCCATCCACATCGCGGATCGCCAGATTCACTTCCGGCGTCATCGAATGATCGGTGAAGCTGAGCGCCGTGTTCGTGATGATGACCGCCTCCACTGAAATTTGCGGCAGCGGCGCGTTCGTTACCCCCGGCTCCTTGGTGGCGACACTTTTGACCGCATTCGTCGCCGGAGCATTGGTCATGCGCAGCACGTTAAAGAGATTGATCGTCCGGTTGGTTTCGATCACCACCCGCGCGTAGGCGTTATCTACGAGAATTTCTTTGATGGCCACGGTCTGCGGATTGAGGTTGGCGTCAATGCCGGTGAAACGCAGCGAATCCCATTTCAACAGGTCTTCGCCGAGGTCGCCATCGACGGTGTGAAAATCGTCAAGCGAGGCATCGCCATGAAAAGTCACCTGCGGCAGTTCGCCCTCCGGGGTCTTGAGGTTCAATTTGCCATGCAGGCCGATCTTGCTGCCTAGAATATACAGGTTCACCATCGGCTCGAGATACGCATCCAGCGAACCAAGGTCGACCTGATCGACGTCCATCTGGACTTCCGCCGTGGGTGGCAGGAACGACGCCGTGGTCACCGTCTTGATGGAACCGTTCGTATTCCAGCGCAGGGAAAAATCCGCTGTCAGGTTCGTGCCCGGGAGGTTGGAGATATTGCGGGCCGCCAGATGGATGTCGCTCAGGTCCAGCCGCGCCGGCCGGACGTTCATCTGATCTTCCAGATGCAGCGCGCAGTTGGTGATATCGACGCTTCGCACCGTGCCCTTCCATTGATTGGTGCTGTCGAGCAATATCGCCACCGCATTCGTCACCGAGCGCAGCAGAAGGACGATTCCGCCGGCGGCGTGGGCCGAGGTTGCCGGCGGTTTGGCGAGTTCCACCACGTTCACCTTGTTATCTTGGTCGCGCTTGAGGAACAGATTGCCGCCGGTGATCTCCACTGAATCCACCGAGACATCATGGCTCTGCAGATCCGCGCTCGCACCCGTCACCGAGAAATGCGCCAGTTCCGTGAGGTTGTTCGTCTCCCCCGGTACGCCAAGTTTCAGATCGCGCAGCGCAAAGGCCGCGTCGCTCACCTGCATAACACGATTGGTGTGGCTCAGTTCAAACCGATAATTCAGATGCACGCCGATGCTGCCATCGCGCACCTGGAACCGTACAAGGTCCTGGTACAGCGGCGCGTATTTGTTCAACGTGAACTTGTCCAGCGTCAGCGAACCTTGCGAGCGCAGCGGTGTCAGGTAGAAATATCCGCTCCACGAAATGTGTTCGCCGGCATCGGTCGTGCCGGTGAAGGCGTACGGATTTTTATTATCGGGGTCGGTGCGAAAATCATCCAGTGTGATGTCCAGCGGGCCGAGAACGCGCTTGAACGGCTCGCGCGTGGTGTAATCTGCATACGCCGCCTCCGCTCCGCCGATGTGCAGATGGCGGATTCGCAGCACCAGCGGCTTGGAATCCGCAACCGGCCTGGCCGGCGCCGCATTGGTGGAAAATTTCGTGATGAGGTCGGAGAAATTGAACGTGTAATCCCAGTTCATCTGCACCCGGACGTACGGCTTTGACGTCCTGATCTCATCGAACGTCCATGCCTTGGTGAAGAGCGATGAAATCTGGAAGTTCACATACACCTCATCCCACGAAACGAACGGCTCACCGTCGCGGTCCTTGATCATCAGGCCACGGATCGTGGTCGAGAGCGCAAAGGGATTGATTTTGATCTTCTGGATGAAGACTTCACGGTCCAATTGCTTGGAAAGCTGTTTGACGGCGACATGGCGGACGATCGGCGGCAAAATGAAGAAGCCGATGACGGTATAGGCGACCAACAACCAAAAGCCCCAACGCAATATTTTACGTTTGTTCAACCAGAGTGAATTCCAAACAGAGGCCTTCATATACCAGACCCTAGGTTCGGGGCAAAACGCTTAAAGGTCAATCTTTTCAATGCGAACGAAGAGACAAGCTCCCAGCGTCCGGCATTCAAAAAACCGGAGAAATTCTAAATTTAAAAAACGATTTATCCCGTATCCGCCCGTCTGGCTTTAGGGCTTAAAATTCGTCACCTGTTTGTCACTTGGCGGGGAAAACATATGAACTAGCCTGCTTATTTGTAAGATGAGTAAATATTTCTCTTTGGCGTTCTTGCTCTTTGCCGCGTGCCCGCCCTGTTCTGTATTGGCGGCCGATGGGAATGAAGATCCGTCGGCTGCGCTCAAGCGGGCTGTCGTCGCGAACTACGCGGATATCTTGCACGCGCAATACGAGGACGCGTGGAAAGCCTCTTTGCAGATGCGGACGAATATCCTGCTATTTTTGCACAACCCTTCCGTCGCCGGACTGACCGCCGCCCGCGAAAGCTGGGTGGCGGGCCGCCAGCCCTATTCGCAAAGCGAAATCGCCCGTTTCTATGACGGGCCAATCGAACCGGTGGAGGAATACATCAATGCATGGCCGCTGGATCTGAACTACATCGATTACACCATCGGCATGCCGGACGCCGGCATCATCAATCAAACCAATCTGTTTCCCAAGCTCGCACGCGAGGTGCTGGTTGGTGCCAACGAAAAAGAGGGCGAGAAAACCGTCAGCACCGGTTTCCATGCGATCGAATTTTTATTGTGGGGTCAGGATGTGTATGCCGATTCACCCGGGCGGCGCCCTTACACAGATTACGTTGACGCCCCAACTGGCCCTGGCTTGAACGCCGCGCGCCGCCGCGAATATCTGCGGCTGGTCACACAACTGCTTTCAGACCAGTTACTCCATGTGGCCGATCAATGGGCGGCGAATGATCCGACCAATTATCGTGCAAAATTTTTGTCCGCACCACCTGATGCATCGTTGGAAAAATGATGGCCGGCGTCGGCAATCTGAGCAGTTCGGAACTGGCGGGCGAACGGATGCTGGTGCCTTACACGACCAAGAGCCAGGAAAACGAGCAATGTTGCTTTAGCGACACAACCGAAACAGATTTGTTGCGCAATGAACTCGGCGTGCAAGACATCTGGCTCGGCCGTTATGAGCGCACGGACGGCACGGTCATCGCTGGCCCCGGCTTGTTGGTGTTGTTGGAACAGGCGAATGCCAAATTGGCCGACGCGTTAAAATCACAACTCGAAAACAGCGTTGACGCCATCCGCGCCATGCCGACCCCGTTTGACCAGGCCATCTTGGGCGATGATTCCGCGCCCGGGCGCAAGGCGGTCAAAAAGGCCTTGGATGCTCTGACCGCGCAAAACAGTTCCATCCTGCAGGCGGCCGCCGAGTTACATATCCGGCTGAATCTAAAAAATTGAAAGCGTGGTTCCTCATTTTATTTTTCGCCGGGGTGGTAGCCGGGCACGCCAGCGAGATGGAGACGAACGCGGACTTCTCCGGTGGCGATACCACGGCTTTTGACTCCACGCGCAATGCCTTCTCGCTCGCCGCGCGGAATCTGCTGCCGGAACATCGCACGGCCTACACGATGGGCAGTTTCTTTTTTGATGAAAGCTGGTTGGCCGCCAGCGTCACGCCCAGCGACCGTGACGGTTTGGGGCCGATGTTCGTGGCGCGCTCCTGCATCGCCTGCCACATCCGCAATGGTCGCGGACGCGCGCCTGATTCCTTTTTGCCGACGGATTCCATGGTCGTCCGTATCAGCATACCCGGCGCCTGCGAACATGGTGGACCAAAACCCGAACCGACTTACGGCCTGCAATTGCAGACGCATGCCCTGCCCGGCTGCAAGCCCGAAGCACAAGTGCTGGGCTCTTACCGCATTATCCGCGGCAGTTACGGCGATGGTGAAGCCTATTACCTGCGCCAACCGACATTTCGTCTGTCCAATCTCGGTTACGGGCCGTTTCAAACCAATGCCACCATCTCACCGCTGGTCGCACCGGCCATCATCGGCTTGGGCCTGCTCGAAGCGGTGCCGGAAAAAACGTTGCGCGAACGCGAACTGGCAAACCGACAGCGTACGGATGGCATTAGCGGCCATGTAAATATGGTCTGGGACGCGACGGCGGGAAAAATCGTCGTGGGCCGGTTTGGCTGGAAGGCCGAGCAGCCCAGCGTTAGCCAGCAAGTCGCCTCGGCTTTCAACGGCGATATGGGCCTGACAACGACGATCTGCCCGCAGGAAAACAACACCGAAGCCGAGGATGTCCTGACCAATGCGTTGAGCGGTGGCAGTCCCGAAGTGTCCGACGAAGTTTTTGACGCCACAGTGCTGTTTTCCCGGCTCATTGCCGTGCCCTCCCGGCGCGATTCGACCAATGAAACAGTTTTACGCGGCGAACAATTATTTCATGAACTTGATTGCGCCGTTTGTCACACACCAACAATGCAGACCGGCGATGCTCCCGGTTTTCCGGAGTTATCGCGGCAAACAATCCGTCCCTACACCGACTTGTTGGTGCATGACATGGGGCCGGATCTGTCCGACCACCGCCGGGTGTATCAGGCGGATGGCAGCGAGTGGCGCACGCCGCCGCTCTGGGGCGGTGGGCTGATTGAAACGGTGAACACTCACAACAATCTGTTGCATGACGGTCGCGCACGTGGTTTTGCCGAGGCCATTCTTTGGCACGGCGGCGAAGCGGAACATTCAAAGCAACAATTCCGGCTGCTTCCCAAGCCGGATCGCGATGCCCTGGTGCAATTCCTGCAATCGTTGTGAAACTTTGGTAGGGATGGGCGCGCTGCGCCGTCCCCGTCGCCGAGCGCAGCGTCAGGCGACGGAAACGAAGGTGCAAAGCGCATATTTTGCCACGCCCGTTCTTGTTGAACGTCAAAGACGTAGTATTTGCCACAGCCGCACCGCCCTCAGCTTCACTTTTCGGGCGGGGACATCGCAGCGCGATGTCCCTACCAGAGTGAAATCAGAGCAAAGCTCAAATAGTAAAAAAGCGCGGTCACCGGCAAAAATTGACGGGATTTGGACATCCTCACCCGTTGAGTTGAACCGGTGTGAAATTTAAAATTCTCATTTGCAGTCATACACATTTAAATCGTGAATTCCAAATTGAATCCAAAAGGCGCGGCTTGGCTCGTCGGAATTTTTCTGCTGGCCGGAGTGCCGTGCGGACACGCGGTTTCGGGCACCAACCGGATTTCAGCGGCGAACATCAACGTTGTTCAAAACGACACCAATAATAACGCCACTTCGGTCACGCTTTCCACGCCGGTTTCCATCAATGACTTCCGAGTGATCAACGGCACGCTCTCGAGCCAGGCGGATTATTTTGTGCAGATCGGGGCGAGCGCGACGGATGATGTGACGAACGGGATTCTGATCTCATCCATCGACCAGAATGGACGCGATAACGGCGAATCCGGCGCTTACTACGGCGTGAACTTTGGCACCAGCGCGATCGACAGCGGTGCGACCGCCTCACCCGGCTCAAGCGGCCAATGGTGGATTCCGGTTTTTCAAGCGCCGGAAAATGGCGAGTATAATTTCAATGTCGCGGCGGCGTATTTTCCCTACACCGAAGGCTGGCTGGGCGGTTGGCTGAACAATGCCACGGGCGTCAACGGCGGCGCGAACAATCATTTTATCGGCAATACTAACCTGCACCTGGGCACCCAGGTGGTTGACAACTCGGGTGGCCTGACGAAGGTGGATTTGCGCGCGTTCGGATTGGACGGACGCACTAACGCGGTGTTGCTCGCAGTCGGCGGTAAGAATGAAGCGAACTTCGCCACGGGCGGCACCAACACGGATGGCACCTGGACGGTCCGTTGCCGCGACGATAATGGCGGGGCCGAACAAGATTACATCGCCTTTGTTTGTGTGCCGTTGACGAACCATACGGTGATCTCTGGAAAATTTCGCGGAGACACGGGCATCGTGCTGCAAAGCGAACCGTTCATCGTCACCAGTATCGGCGTGGGCACCTATCACCTGAGCATCCCGGGCGTGAATCCGGCAAACGGCGTGTTGATCATTTCGCCGGAAGGTGACGGGTTGAACAACGTCGATAATATTGTCAGCTACCAGTTAAACGGCGATGGCTGGGACATCCAAAGCCGCGACATCACCAAGGGATTCCCTCCGCAACTGCAACAATTACCGGACAGCGACAACGTGGCCTCATTTGTTTTCATTCCGAAGCCGCCCCCGGGTTCGCTAACGTGGGTCGGCTCGCCGCAGAACAGCTGGGGTCTCACTGGTGGTAATGTTTGGCGCAATACGGGTGACGGCACGTCCGCCAGCTATGCGGATGGTTGCAACGTAAGTTTTGACGATTCGGCATCCAACTTCACCGTCAGCGTGACCGGCACGGTTTCGCCGGCAGGTATCGCGCTGACGGACAGCGCGCATGATTACGTTTTGAGCGGTTCCGGAAAGATTTCCGGCGCGACAGGTTTGCTCAAGCAAGGCAGCGGCGCCTTGACGCTCGGCACGACAAATAATTACACCGGCAACACGGCAATTTCTCAGGGCACATTGGCCTTGGGGGCTTCCGGGGCGATTCCCGGCGGAAATGGTTTCGGCGATACTTCCTTGGGCGGCACGTTGAATTTGGCAGGCTTCAACGCCACGCTGAACAATCTTTCCGGTGGTGGTACGCTACAAAATATCGGCGGCGCGGCGACGCTGACGGTCTATGTCACCACCAATGCGACCTTCTCCGGCACGCTTGGAAATGGCGGCCCGCTGACGTTGGTGGTGACGGGCGGCGGCTTGCTCAACTTAAGCGGTTGGGATTATTTCACGGGCGGCACCACCGTCACCAATGCCACGCTGGCCATCAACAATGTCCTGACTACGAGCAACGTGGTGGTGCAAAGCGGTGGCACACTGGCAGGAACCGGAGTGATCAATAGCGTGGTTACCTGTGCCGCCGGCAGTTCGTTGCTGCTCACGCCCAAAGCGCCATTGACCGTGGGTGCGCTGACGTTGAACGGCGCGGTGAATGTCGCCATTACCGGCAACATCTCCCTGACGAACCGGGGCGCATACGTGCTGTTGCAGCACGGTGCAGAGACTGGCGGCGGATCGTTCACGCTCTCCCAGCCGCCCGGCCTGCAATGCTACGGCTTCAAGGCCATGCTCGTAGACACCGCCACGCAGTTAAAATTGGTCGTCACCAACACGCCGCTTAACGGCACGATAAGCGATATCCGTCACGTTGTCTTGCTGATGAACGAGAACCGTTCCTACGATCATTATTTCGGCACGTTGCACGGCGGGCGCGGATTTGACGACCGCAATGTGATGACGCTGACGAACGGTCTCAACGCGTTTCACCAGCCGACAGGTTCGGGGTCGGCGTACGAATTGCCCTTCCATTCCAGCGAGACCTGCCTCACAGATCTGAACCATACCTGGCCGGTGACGCACAGCACGTTCAATGACGGCCGCAGCGACCAATGGGTGCCCAACAAAACCTCGGAGACGATGGTGTACTACAACCGTGCCGACCTCCTCTACTATTACGAACTCGCGGACGCCTATACCATCTGCGATGAATACCATGCCGGTGCGATTTCTTGCACGTATCCGAACCGCATCATGTTCATGACGGGCACGCTCGATCCGCACAGCACCGGCGGCGGGCCGGAACTCGACAACACCCAACCGCTCAACGGCTTCACCTGGAAAACCTATCCGGAAATGTTGCAAGCGGCGGGCGTGAGCTGGAACATTTACCAGGTCAACGATGACGACAGCGATAATGTGATGAAACAGTTCGCTGCGTACAAGCAGGCGAAGCCCGGCGATCCGCTTTACGACCACGCCATGGTGATCGGCAACAACATCGCCGCGATGATCGACTTGTTCCAGAACGATGTCGCGAGCAATACGTTGCCAAGCGTTTCGTGGATCATCGGACCGAGCGAATACACCGAGCATCCGCCCAACTCGCCCGCGAACGGCCAGATGCTCACGAAGGCGATTCTGGATGCGATCGCGTCGAATCCAGACGTTTATAACTCCACGGTGTTCATCGTGAACTACGATGAAAACGACGGCTTCTTTGACCATGCCATGCCGATCCTGCCGCCGTTTGGGACGCCGGATGAATTTGTCGGCAATCTGCCTATCGGCCTTGGTGTGCGCGTGCCGCTGCTCATCGCCTCGCCGTGGACGCGTGGCGGGCATGTCTGTTCGCAAGTGTTCGACCACACCTCGACGCTGCGCTTTCTGGAAGATTGGACCGGCGTCGTGAACCCGAACATCAGCGCGTGGCGTCGCCAGGTCTGCGGCGATCTTACCAGCGCGTTCGACTTCGCCCATCCCGATTTTAACTATCCCGCGTCGTCATTCACCGATGTCACCGGCGTCACCTGCCCTGATGGCACCACGGTGATCCCGCCGAACACCCAAACCATGCCCACCCAGGAAGCGGGCACGCTCACGCCCCGGCCCTTGCCGTACCAGCCGAATGCGTTCTGCACGCTGAATTCCACGGCCAACACGCTGGGCATCACGATGACCAATTCCGGCGCGGCGTCCTTTCACTTCGCCGTTTATCCCAATGCCTTCCGTGCCGACGCACCGCAGCCGTATGACGTTCTGGATGGCGCTTCCGCTGGCACGGCGTACGATCTCTCGGCCACCACCGGCAAGTACGATTTCAGTTGCTACGGCCCGGACGGCTTCCAGCGTCGGTTCGCCGGCACCCTGGCATCCGACTATCAAAAGATTGAGGCCATCTCCATTTTAAGCCCGACCAACGGCGGCATCGCCATAGCACTCGAAAACCTTTCCACTTCCGCCGTCACGTTTGGTCTGACCAACGGTTACACGCTCAAGGCGAGCAGTTTTGCCGCACCCGCGCATAGCACCAATGTGGTCAGCATCGGCAGCGAAACGAACGGCGGCCTATACGACGTGACGGTCACCGCCGCCGGCGTCGATAGCACATTCGCCCGCCGGTTCTTGGGCCGGGTGGAGATCACCCTCATCGTCGCCCCGAGCGTCTACTTCAGCGCCACGCCGGTGAACGGCAATTTTAAATTCAACTTCGGTGGCCCGGTCGGACAATCGTACAAGGTGCTGGTCACGACCAATCTGGCCGCGAGCAGCGGCTGGCAAATCATCTCGGCGGGGATCTTTGGGAACACCGACACGAATTTTACTGAAACGAACAGCATCACGTCGCAGCCGTGGCGGTTTTACCGGGTGGTTTCGCCGTGATTGGAAATAGCTAAAACATCCAATTTTGTTGAATAATTTCTTACCGGTTGGACAGCCTGTGTCCAACCGGCTCTGTCAGAGTATACGCATGAATGTCGCCCCCTATTTCATGCGTTGCGAGGAATACCAACCCGCCGAGCCGCACCCGGAAAGCCCGTTTGTATTGTTCGCGGTGTCGTGCCTTAAATGCAAATCGCACCGGATCAAGGTCATTTCGGAACATGATAGCGATAGCGGGCAGCTGGCGGCTTATTTATTCTGTCCGTCGTGCCGCCAATGCGAACGGTTGCCGATGAGATAAAACTGTTATCGGGAGAATTCCAAAGGGTACGGCCAGCGCAAAGACCGTTGCACAACCGCCCTGCCCGGCGTAGACTTGGCCTATCGCGATGACCACGTTTCAAATCATCTTCACGCCGACAAGCGCGGCCGAACTCGGGCGCATGCCGAAAGAATTGCAGCTCCAGATCCTTGGCGATTTTCGCGGCCTGCCCCAGCATGTCCTCGGCACGGAACTCGAAGACTTCGGTAAACTGGAAAGCGATGGCCAGATCCTGCACCGTTTCCGCATCGGCGATTATCGCGTGTATTTCCAGCGCCACCCGCTCGGCGTGCTGGTTCATCGCATCCTGAGCCGGAACACGCTCAAAGATTTCTTCTTCCGTTCCGGTATCAAGACAGGCGAAGACGAGGCGCTGCAGCAGAATCCAAAGTTTTGGCAGCTCATCGAAGAAGCCAAGAGTTCCGAGGCAAAGTAAAGCCGGCATCTCCGGTCCCTTCGCCCCTCCGAGGGGAGAAGGTTAGGATGAGGGGTGGAATTAAATCTCCGGGCTTATATCTTCAAAAACCGCCCTCACTTGATCATATCCCAATTCCCGTAGAAAATGCGGTTAAAGGAGGCGATCGACGTTTTCACCACGTTCAACATCGCAGTGAGCAGACCGTGGGCCCGCGAAGGCCGCATGATATCCACAAACATGCAATACCGGAGCTGGTCAGAACCGTTCACCGACTGGTGCACCAGTGTGTCGTCAAAAATGAACAGCGGGTTCTCATGCCACAAATGCTTCTCGTTGGCCGCCTGGATATAAACCCCGTCATTGACGAGCGGAACCAGATTATACAGCACCCGCAAGGTGATGCGCAGCGGTCCGTAATGGATGGAAGTCTTCTGGGTCTTGTTGAAGATGGAAACGCCGATGGTCTTGATGTATTTGAACTGCTGATGAAATTCCGGGATGCTCAGCGAGTTGTCGATGTTCTTGCCGTACCATTTGAAAAAGATCATCCCGCGCTTTTTCTCCGTCATCCGGCGGCTCAATTCCGTGATGATCTCCGGCTTGGTGGTCGCCGTCTTGATCATCTGCCGGATCTCCGCCTGGCAGTCTTCCGGCAGGTTTTCCAGCTTGTACACGCCATAGTTTTTGTAGCAGAACACATCCATCACCAGGTTGAAGGGTGAGAGCAGCCAGGTCAAAATGCCGTTCCCGTAAAAATAACGGCGCCAGTTCTGGATCTCAAAACGCCGGCTGCGTTGAAAATCGACCAGGCCGCAGACCAGGTAAAATAACGCCAGCACACTGAGCACCCGCAGAAACGGAACATGGACAACCCACCCGATGGAAAGAAACAGGCCAAGGACGAGAATGAAGATCAGATCTTTAATTTTCATAATGGGACCGCCAAAACTTAGATTTCGTCGCGGAATTGCGAACGGTTGCCACGGCAATGTTTCCACTTTGGGTTGATTGGGAGCCAAAGGCAATAATATTATCCGCGCGCAGATGATCTGCGCCTCAAATTCCTAAACCACCCTTGCGTCTTGCTTGAAAAATCAAACGTGCGTATCGTTTTCAGGTATCATAGCCGACATGCGCATTGAAAAAATCGACTCGCTAGAATTGCCGGAACTCGCGCCCTATCGCACGTTGAAGCGTCCGTTTGAACACGAGGAACAGGGCATCTTTGTGGCCGAGGGCGATAAAGTTGTCCGCCGCCTTTTGGAAAGCCATTTCGACGTCGTCTCCGTGCTGCTGCCGGATAACCGGCTCGCGGAATTTGAACCCCTGCTCCGCGCGCGACCCGAACCGGATATCTGCGCCTATTCCATCGCCAAAAAATCAGTTCTGGAGGAACTCGTCGGCTTCGAGATGTTTCAAGGCGTGCTGGCCATCGGCAAAATTCCTGAGCCGCTGTCACTCGACAAAGTCATGGCCGACAGCCCGGGTCCGCGCCTCTTCGTCGCGATGGATGCGCTGACGAATGCGGAAAACCTTGGTGTGCTGGTGCGCAATTGTGCAGCCTTCGGCACGCACGCGCTCATCGTAGGCGAGACGTGCAGCAGCCCGTTTCTACGTCGCGCGGTACGTAATTCGATGGGCACCATTTTTCAACTGCCCATCTTGGAAGTGTACAGTCGACGCGGCGAAACCTCCTCGCCGCGCCATGCGGATGGCACTCTCAAGCGACGGGACGATCCGGTCAAAACGTTGGTGCAAACACTGCACGAGTTACGCGCACGCGGTGTGCGGTGCATCGCCGCACATCCGCACACAGACAAGAAAACCCTGGCGCAAGCGGATTTTACCGGCGATGTGTGCATCGTTTTAGGCAGCGAAGGGAATGGTATCTCCACGCCGGTGCTGGAAGCATGTGATGAAGCCGTGGCGATTCCGATGTCCAACGGTGTGGACTCCCTCAACGTTGGCGCCGCCGCAGCCGTGTTCCTCTACGAAGTAAACCGCCAGCGCGCCCCAAGGTGATCCGCACCCCATTCGGCGGAGCGCGGTCCCGCTTTAACGTTCATCAAACAGGACGCGTATTTCGTTCCCAAACGCCCGCTCACTTCAGATTCACTTTACCATGCTGTTCCGGTTCATCGATATGAGGCCGCGTGCCATGGGAACGGGCGCTGGCAGCTTCGAACAGATATTTGATGCCTTTGAAGCCGGTGTTGTCCCAATATTCGGCCTCGAGAACGATCACCTTGATTAACATCAAGTTCGGATCATTCGCACCGCCGGGGAAATACGTTTTAAAGGAATCTTTCCAAAGCTCGGCAGCTTTCAGCCGATCCGTGGTGAGTTGCGCCAAGCCGGTGATTGAAATGTATGCGGCGTGGTCTTTTTGAAAAACCAGCAGCACTTTGGAGTCGTGCTCGATTTCGCGGGCTTTTTCCGAGGCAGCCTCGGTGAAAAACCAGAGATCGCAATTATCCTCCACCCCGGCGATGCCCATGGGCCGCGCGTGCTCGATGTAATCGCGTCCGTGCGTGACGAGCATCGCCGTGTCGAATTTCTTGAGGAGGCCGTGAATTTTTTCGTGTGAATTGTCCATGAAGGATTATGAGCATCGGCCCTGCCATTATTCCTGACCTGCTAAAACACACGTTTTAACCAAACTGACGTGTAGAATCACAGCAAAATGCAAGAAAGGGTAAATGCGTCGCTCACTTTGCATTGATTTCATAAAAAGTTTCACCAAGAAATTTTGAGGCGAAATCGTGAATTCATTGTCAACCCCAATACCGCGAAATCACTGATTGAAAATTTTACTCCGACAATTTTATGGATACCTGTTGCTGATCTGTGGTGCGGCGATGGCAGGAATTCTCATAGACTTGGAATCAGGTAAAATCAGCTCGACGGATTTAAAAGCAACGGCTTCTGCCCTAGATTTTCATCCTCATGCCTTTTCCGAGCCCTTCCCGGATCCACTTTATTTTCATCAGATTGCCATGATTGATATGGCCGCGATTATAGCCGCTCACCCTCATGCGCCACTGTACACACAACTTCTCCAAGATACATACCCGCCGCTTCCAGCTAACGCCGATAATCACGCCAAGTATTTAAGAAATGCTGAAATTAAAGACATGGAAAGTCGTTCACGCGGGCAACTAGCCAAAGACATACGAGGATTGGTTGCTGAATACGCGGCGACAAACGGACTGAAGCTGATTCTTGACCAGTCCGTAAGCATCTCCAATCCCGCAACTTTCCCTTACTACTCATCAAACCTCCTGGCTTTTCAAGGCATTACCAACCTTCCCGGGGTACGGCTTATCACTTCTGACATTTTGCAAAAACTACGCCGGTTTGACCTTCCCCAGTGCGATTGTCCGACATCCAGCATATCTGGGTATTGAACATCTTGGCAAATACCGGCTTGCCGGCCTGGGAAACAAAAAACCCCTTGTTTTCACAAGGGGTAAGAGTGGTGGCAGAAGCCGGAATTGAACCGGCGACACAAGGATTTTCAGTCCTCTGCTCTACCAACTGAGCTATTCTGCCGAACCACGGGCCGCGTATGAAACCAGACTTTCGCCCGGATGACAAGCGGCAATTCAAACCGTCTGCCTCAAAGGATTTCCGGCTGTGTCATTTCGGGGTCCACTCCCAGATCCTTGATCGCTTGCGCGACAACTTTGCGGTCGATCAATTTCTTCTCGGAGAGTGCGTAGAGCGTGCCGATGACGGTGCTTTCCGCGTCCACACCGAAGAACCGGCGCAAGCGCGCACGGGTCTCGCTGCGGCCAAAGCCGTCCGTGCCGAGCGTGAACAGGCCGCCGGGAACCCACGGCGCGATCTGGTCGGGCACGGTGCGGATATTGTCCGAAACGGCCACAAACGCGCCGGTTTCCTTGGCGAGCAAGGATTCGACGTAATTCTTCTTCGCGGGCAGCGCCGGGTGCAGCATGTTCCAGCGCTGGATGCGGATGGCATCGCTGCGGAGCAACTTATAGCTGGTGGCGCTCCAGACATCGGCGCTGACGCCGTATTTTTCGGCGAGAATTTCCTGGGCCTTCAACGCAGACTGCATGATGGCGCCGCTGCCAAGGATGTGCGCCTTGATCTTTTTGCCTTCGACACCGGGCTTGAACTTGTACAGCCCCTTGAGGATGCCATCTTCCACGCCTTCAGGCATGGCGGGCATCGCGTGATTTTCATTGTAGAGGGCGATGTAGTAAAATATCTCCTCCTGCTCGACGTACATGCGGCGCATGCCGTCGGCGATGATGACCGCGAGTTCGAAACCGAACGCAGGATCGTACGGCAAGCAGGTCGGCACGGTGCTGGTGAGCAGCAGGCTGTGACCGTCCTGATGTTGCAAACCTTCGCCGTTGAGCGAGGTGCGACCAGAGGTAGCACCGAGCAAGAAACCTTTCGCACGGATATCGCCGGCGAGCCAGAACAGGTCGCCCACGCGTTGCGGGCCGAACATCGAGTAGTAGATGTAGAACGGGATCGTCGGCGTGCTGTGCGAGGCGTAGCTCGTACCGGACGCGATGAAGGACGCCATGGAACCGGCTTCCGTGATGCCTTCTTCCAAAATCTGGCCGTCCTTGGTCTCGTTATAGAACGAGAGGATGTTGCGATCGACCGGCTCGTACAACTGGCCCTTGGCCGAGTAGATGCCAATCTCGCGGAACAGCACGTCGAGACCGAACGTACGCGCTTCGTCCGGGATGATGGGCACAAGGCATTTGCTGATGGCCTTGTTGCGGAGCAACAGGCGCAGCAGGCCGCCGAACGCGGTCGTGGTGGAAATCTCAGTTTTGCCGGCTTTCAACAGTTCGGCAAAATAATCCAGCTTGGGGATATCAAGCGTCACCGGCTTGAATACGCGGGCGGGCACGAAGCCGCCGAGTTTTTTGCGGCGCTCGAGCAGATATTTCGTCTCGACGCTGTCGGGGGCGGGACGGAAAAACGGCATGTCGGCAATGACGTCATCGCTGATCGGGATGTTGAAACGTTTGCGGAACTCGCGGAGTTCCTTCTCGTTCATCTTCTTTTGCTGGTGCGAAATGTTTTTACCTTCGCCCGCTTCGCCAAGACCGTAGCCTTTGACGGTCTTCGCGAGGACGACCGTCGGCTGGCCTTTGTGGTCGGTCGCCGCCTTGTAGGCCGAGTACATCTTGCGGACGTCATGACCGCCGCGCAGGAGCTTGGAGATCTGCTCATCGCTCAGATGATTGACGAGTTCCAGCAATTGCGGGTATTTGCCGAAGAAATGTTGCCGGGTGTAGCTGCCCGGTTCGACGATGTATTTCTGGTAATCGCCGTCGACACATTCATCCATGCGCTTGAGCAGCAGGCCGGATTTGTCGCGCTTGATGATGTCATCCCATTCGGTGCCCCAGATGACCTTGATGACGTTCCAGCCGGCACCGCAGAAGAGACCTTCCAGTTCTTGGATGATCTTGCCATTGCCCCGGACGGGACCATCGAGCCGCTGCAGGTTGCAGTTGATGACCCAGATGATGTTGTCGAGATTCTCGCGGGCTGCCAGCGTGATGGCGCCGAGGGATTCAGGTTCGTCGGATTCGCCGTCGCCAAGGAAGGCCCAGACCTTGGGTTCTTCTTTCCAATTCGTGAGGCCGCGCGCATGCAGGTAGCGGTTAAAGCGCGCCTGATACAGCGACATGATGGGGCCGAGCCCCATCGAGACGGTCGGGAACTGCCAGAAATCTGGCATCAGATACGGATGCGGGTAGGAGGACAGACCGCCGCCACCGGAAAGTTCCTGGCGGAAATTTTGCAGATGTTGTTCGTCCAACCGGCCTTCCATGAAGGCGCGGGCATACATGCCGGGGGCGGCGTGACCTTGGAAATAAACCTGGTCGCCCGGGAAATCATCGGTGCGGCCGCGGAAAAAATGGTTTTGTGCAACTTCGTAAAGCGTGGCGGAGGAAGCAAAGGAGGCGATGTGCCCACCTACATTCGTATTGGAATTGGCCTTTACTACCATGGCCATGGCGTTCCAACGGATGATGCTCTTGATGCGGCGTTCGATATCGCGATCGCCGGGATATTGCGGCTGCTCTTCGGCCGTGATGGTGTTGACGTAGGGCGTGTTCTGGCCGGAGACAGGGCGCGGCGTGGTGCGGAGCTGGCTCGCGAGCTTTTCGAGCAGTTGCGCGGTGCGTTCCGGTCCGTGGCTCTCGAGCGCCAGCTCGAAAACAGATTGCAGGGAGTCATCCAGCTTGTCGCCGTGACCGTTGCCGTTGGTTGTCGTGGAGGTGAAACCGCCGCGTGAACCGTAAATTTCTTTTTTAGATGCTTTCACTGGGATAAACTGCCCGTGCAAAACACAATGGCAGCGCCAAACAGAATAAACTGAATTTCAACCGCCAACAACTGCGAAATCAATCTCCTTGAAACTGCTCAACCTGTCTTTTACCTCACCCGCCGAAAATCTCGCGGCGGACGAGGTTTTGCTCGAACTTTGCGAAGCCGGTAACGCTAATGAAACCCTCGTTTTCTGGGAGCCGCAATCGACGTTTGTCGTTGTGGGCTATGCCAATAAGGTGGCCACGGAGGTGAATGTGGAGGCTTGCGAGTCGTGCGGGGTGCCGATTTTCCGGCGCTGCTCGGGCGGCGGCACGGTCGTCCAGATGGAGGGCGGGTTAAATTATTCCCTAATCCTGCGCATTACCGAAACCGGTCCAACGCGAAATATCACCGCCGCCAACCAGTTCATCATGGAGAAGAACCGCGCGGCGGTCGCGGGGCTGCTGCCCGCTGCCACGGTGTCGGTGCGCGGGCATACGGACTTGTGCGTGGGTGATCTGAAATTTGCGGGCAATGCGCAGCGGCGGCGGAAGAATTTTTTATTATTCCACGGCACGTTACTGCTCGACTGCGATTTGACGCTGATCGGTGAGTTGTTGCGGATGCCTTCGTTGCAGCCGGATTATCGCGCGAGTCGGCCACATGAAAATTTTGTGACCAACTTGAATTTGCCGGCGGCGGCGGTCAAAGCGGCACTGGCAAAGGTTTGGGATGCGGATGAGCCAGCCCCTGCCCTGCCAACTGCGGAGGTGGCGCGATTGGTGGCAGAAAAATATTTGGTGGATGGGTGGAATCGGAAGTTTTAGCCAAGCGGTATTTCAAAACATTCAATGCTCAACATCCAAGGAAAGGCATGCAGTGCCCCTTGTGAATTAAATGTTAAATCTTCAGCGTTGGATGTTTCCGTTTTTAAGCAAGGCTCACAAGATGTCAGCCGCGTTATTTCGAAATTTCCAAGCGGTAGAATCGGACGGAGTAGGACGGTGTGTAGCAGATGCTGGTGCGCGATTCGGTTGAGGGGGTGATTGCCAGTGTTTGCACTTCCCAACGCGAGAGCGCGGGCAGCCAAGCTGGTTCGTATAATGAGGCGAAGGCTTTGGTGTCATTTATCACGGGCGACAGCAGGAACCCGGTTTGAGCCATGCCAGGTATGAGGCGGTAATATCCTGGAGTGCCGTTTTTGAACGTAGTTGCCAGCATCAGCATGGGCGGTTTGTAAGCGGCGGAAATCAGTTTACCGGCGGAGGTCTTTTTGATGTCCAGTTCCACCCAGATCAAGGCATTGCTCACGGAGGGAACTTGGATATTTTCACCAAAAGCAACTTCGGCATTGGTGAGCGGTACCAGCCGGTAGCTGCGCGGGGTCGCGCTTCGCTGTAATACCAGATATGGCAGGCCCGGATTGGCCGCGGCGTTGACGTCATAGCGCGTCAGAAGCTCCGGCCAGGATGCGCCATCTTCAAGGCTGGGGAAATGGCGGTCTAATGGTTGGACGACAAACAAGATATTGCTGGCCGCACGGTCTGAACGCAACCACGCGGCATTCATCTCCGCCAACGCCGGCGTATAGGCGGAGTAACTTTGGATGATCGGACGCGGCTGATATGGCAGGCGGTGTGCGAACAGAATTCCTTGATCATAGGAATAGAAATCAGCGCCGCCAGTGAGCGGCGGCAAAGGTGTTTTCGCCACAGTGCCGGCCATCTGTTTTTCATATTCCACTTTGGAATAACCGGTGCTGGCATCGGCCAGGGGCGCCAGCAAATTGGAAAGGCGAACCGTTCCCGCGAGTTGCGCCGCCAGCCCGTTGCCCTTGAGCCAGTTTTCAAAAACTGTGGCACTAAAGAGTCCGGCCAGCACTAACAAGCCCACGGCTAAGGCCTTCAAAATTCCGGATTCCCGCCATGTCAACGGCAGCAGCAACGCGGTGAGGATCAGCAATGCCATCGCTGAATTGATTTGGTGGATATCGCAACGGACATAGCCAAGTTTGAAAGCGACGAACGGGATCATTGCGACACCGGCAAGCGGAAGCATGGCCCACCGTTTACGATGCAACCGCATAGCCCAGCCTGCCACCAGCAACAATGCGATGGCGATGGCGACAAAACCGCACAAGCTCCACCAGGCAGCATTTCCCGGCGACATCATGGCCTCGGTGTAACCAGCGGCGATTTGCCAGGAATTCAGAAGGAACGCGCCGAAGCCGCCGATCTTTTGCCACGCCAGCAGCCAGAAGCACAACAGGCTCGCCGCCCATAACGGCGCCGCCCATGGAAACCGTCGCCAATAAAAAATTTGGTCGACGGAGATCAGCGTCACCACAAAAGCCGATTCCACCAGGCCGGTGAATTTCACCAGGCTCAAACAGCCCAGCGATACAATCAACGCGGCCTTGGCAGGCGCGGTCCGTTCCGTAAAAAAATGGAGCAGCAACGGCAACGTCACAAACAGGACAAGGCGGTTGTCAAAATCATTGCCTAGCGGCGTCGTCGCCAGCGCGGCCAGTATAACGAGCCATGCCCATGCGAGAAAACGATTCCTACCCAACGACCATGCCAGTTGCCAGCCGCCGGACAAAAACGCCAGCGTCAGTCCCGCCCAGACAATTTGAGAGAGGAGATGTGTCAACGGGTGATAACCGTGGGCGAGAAATCCCCACGGGCCGTAGGTGAATACCAGATCGGTGCCGAATTGCAGATGCTCAACGAAACCTTCGTGCAACGCCATAGTCCAAGCGTTGTCGATGCCATCGTTCACCGCATAATCTTGCGTGGACGACGCAGGAACGAATCGGGAAAAAACGTAGAGAATGGCCAGCGTGACCGCTATCAGGCTCGCCAGCCGGTCCCAACGAAATCGCATGGGCGATGAGGCAGACCTTCCTTCGCCAGCAGAGCGCATAACGGTTTACAACCGCTCTGCCAAGGCCGCACGGCTCTTTGCGAAAATCTCTTCGTGCAGCGAATTGCCATGCGCATCGATGGTCACGACAGCGGGAAAATCTTCCACCGCCAGTTCCCAGATGGCTTCCGGCGAGCCGAATTTTTCGAGGAAGTAGACGTTCTTCACTTGCTTGACGCACTCGGCCAACACCTGGGCCGCACCGCCGATTCCGTGCAGATATACGCAGCGGTATTCCTTGCACGCGGCCTGCGTTTTCGCGCCCATGCCACCCTTGCCGATGACGCCGCGCAAGCCAAAATCACGGATGACCTGCCATTGGTATGGTTCCTCGCGGATGGAGGTCGTGGGGCCGGCGGCGGTGCATTTGTAGCTGCCGTCTTCCTGCTTCATCATCACCGGGCCGCAGTGATAGATGATGCCATCCTTAAGGCTCACGCCCTCCGGCAACGTGCCGCCTTCGTGCAGATATTTATGGACCGCATCGCGGCCGGTGAAAATGGTGCCGGAAATCAAAACCTCATCGCCGACTTTGAGGGCCTGGACTTTTTCGGCGGTAAAGGGAAAGGAAAGTTTGATCATGATGAAATCCTTAGTAGAGCCATTTTTCAATTCCAGCAGCGCCATCCAATGTCACCCCTTGGCGCCGGTACGCCCAGCACATGTAGCTGATGCTGACGAAATAGGAGGCGGGGACGCGGTTGGCCGTGCAGATTTTTACGCCGAGCAAAGTGGTTTTGCCGCCGAAACCCATGGGGCCGATACCGAGTTCGTTCGAGGTTTTCAGGATGTCCTGTTCGAGGGCGTCCAGTTTGGGCTCGGGGTTGCGGTCGTCGAGGAGGCGCAGGAGCTGGAGCTTGGAATGTTCGTAGCCGGTGGCGCGGTCGCCGCCGATGCAGACGCCGAGGACGCCGGGACCGCAGCCTTTGCCTTGGGCTTGCAGCACGGCATCGAGGATGGCTTTGCGACAGCCGTCGAGATCACGGTTGGCTTCGATGGTGTCGTCAGGCAATGAGTATTGCGCGCCGACGTTTTCGCAACCGCCGCCTTTGAGGACGAGTTTTACGGAGACTTCAGCGGAACGATGTTGATGAAAGTGAAAGGCCGGCGCGCCGGGGCCGCAGTTGGTGCCATCATTTTTACCGGTGAGGGAATCGACCGAATTTTGGCGGAGATAGCCTTTTTTGGTGGCGAGCTTCACGGCTTCACGCGCGGTTTCGGCAAAAGTGATCTGATCGTAGCCGACCGGGACATCGACATAGAACAGGATGCTGCCAGTGTCCTGACAGATCGGCTGGGATTTGTTTTTGGCGAGGGCGATGTTCTGATCAATGATCTTGAAAGCATTGGCCGCGAGGGAATTCTTCTTCTCATTGTCGAGCGAGGTGAGAATGGCGCGGTGGACGTCATCGGGAATCTCGGCCGAGGTGCGGCGGATGAGTTCGACGAGGGAATCTTGCAATTGGCTC
>DASZCA010000460.1:0-12214 GCA_035943555.1 Verrucomicrobiia bacterium | reverse complement strand
ATGTTTCTCGGCAAAAGCGCACAAGCTGCGAATATAGGTTTGTTACGGCCTTAATATCTTCGTCCACAGGACGCTTGCGCGCTTCCCCCTCCTTTTCAGCTAATTCCTTCGGAAGAAATTCCTCCGCGTTATCAAGAACGCTTGGAAAATATACTTGGCTCGGCTGATCGAGAAATAAGATTGAGGGAATGGAGCAACGATTTCCCAGCATGGCAAAATATCGCTGCAATGCCAGAAACAGGGTAAGATGACTATAAAGCCAGTTGGCTCCGCTGCCCATAGACCTCAAGAAAACTTTACGGCTGTGCGCCTCATGCCATAAATCAAAAGTGTCGAGGCCAAAATGCAATTTAATGGGCCGGTAGGATTCCTCAAATTCAAACCTAGGTCCCAATTCGCCCATTATCTCTTGAATTGTCTTTTCGGCAGATTTTAGCTTTTCTCCGACGTTGTAATTATCTTCAAGAAATTTCCTCAATTCTAAAATTTTTGCGTTTATTTCCTTGAGCTGTTCCTCTAGGGCTTGATCGGGTTTAGAGATTAATTCTTCCAAAATTGCTTCGACTCTTAATTTTGCCTTAAGAGCTAGTTCATATTGCGAACGCAATTTCGCCAGATCGACGGTTTGCTTATCTATTATGGCGATTTTGGCATCAACGCCTTCGATTTCTTTTTTTATCTGCTCAAGCTCCAGTTGCGACTTCCTTTCTTGCTCTTCAAAGGATTCCAACCGATACGTGGATTTTCCCAATTCGTCGTTCAACCAGTTTATCGCGCCCAAAAGCTTGTTGGCTTCCTGCTCCACTAGCGAATGCTCACTTGAGCAAAATGGACATTTAGAGGCGTGAAGTTCAGCGGATTCAGGAAATTGCACTGAAGAAGTTGCTTGATCATACGTTTTCGCAAAATTGATTGAAGAAACAACGGCATTCAATGTTTGCTGTTCCTTGCGATATTTTGATGTGAGCAAACTCCTATCATCCTCATGCTTCTGTCTTAATTTTAAGTGTTCAGTAGAAAGGGGCTGAAGAACTATTTTTAGTTCGCTTAATTTTTCAAGAGCCTGAATAGGATATTTTATGATTTCAGCGGTTTTTCCAATATCTAGCCGTGACCCGCTTATGGCACCGTATTCATCCATTGCCTGCTGCAAATTGATGAGAGCTTTAGCTTTCAAATCCTGCGCTTTCGGTATTTGTGCCTCCACTGCTTTGCGTTTTACCTTAAAGCTATTTAATTCTTGGGCTTTGATAAAATAAGTTTGGTCGGCAAACCCGAGAAATATTTTAAAGTGCTCGATTGCTTGTTCTCGCTTTTCCTTTTCATCAAAGCGATAAAAGACGGCATGTTTGTTGGCTACGAGATTTTGATGTTGAAGCATGAAGGATGCAAAGCTTCGGATCGAAGGACTTGCATTTTTCCTTACCGTGAATTCCCGCGCTTGCAGGTCTTCTTGAGTATCGGTGATTTCAAGACCTAGCCACCGCCCAATTTCCAAATTATAATCTTTTAAATTCCTCAGATACCCGTCGGTAAAATAGGAATCAGTTAAGACTTTTGGATCATTAAGCGCATCCAAATCATTCTCCGCCTTAATAAAAGACCAAGATTGGTTGGGCTTACGCGCCAATACCAAATCAATTTTATCAATACGCAGAACCGTAAAATAAATCTGCGTTAAGTTTGTAATAATGCCGTCTGGGACTGTGAAATCTGAACTTCCGAAGCAAAAATCAAAGATTTCAATTAGGGCGCTTTTCCCAGTAGAGGATTTGCCGGTAACGATGTTAAGCCCAGAACGAAACGTCACTGAATTGACATTCCCTTCTTTATCAACAACTCCAATATGTCTAACAAAAGCCTTCATAAATTTTTGATTCCTAGTGTTCGATAAATCGTGGGCACATCGAATGGAGCGAACAACATCCCCAGCCTCGTAGAAGATTTAACAGCATTTCGGGGACATAGTGGCGAATCCTGAATGGAGGATAATGGTTGTGCAGAGGAATATCCTGTAATTGCCAACATTTGATTATCCACCAAATATTGAAGCGTTACATTTGTAATCGCTTTATATTCCTTAATTCGTTCCTCAATTCCAAAAAGGCGATCTCGCTCTCCGGGTTTACCCGCCAAAGTCATAATAGAACTGGTAGATTTCGCATTTGTTAAAAATTTCCTTGAAGCCGGAGGCAAAACCAGAGGTAGCACTAGGTAGGCGAGCACCATACCATTTCGCTTTTCGCCCAACGTTTTGAAAAAAGCCGGGAAAATTGGGGCCATAATAAAAGGATTATTATGAAGCACCCGCAAGCTTTGAAGCGCGTTACTCATTTGGTTCAAGTTTCCATTTGAGATTTTTCGGAGCGTCCTCCATTTGAATATGAATGACCCCATTTCTGAAACCGAAAGGCGTGTGGGTAAAACCTTCAAAATCATTCGGCGGTGAAGCCGTGTGCTCGTCGAAGAAATTCTGCGAGTCAATTTTCTGGTCTTTACATTTTGAGCAAGCAACACGGTAACGTTTTGTAAAAAGCGTCAAAATGTCTTGAGCATATCGCTCACCCCGGCTTGCAGGAACTTCATACTTACTCAGTTCTTCGTTCAAGGTCTGCATCGCGCCGAGATAATCTCTAATGGCTTCGGCAATGACGGCGTGATGCTCAATCTCTTTGATTTTCAGGACAAAATTATGCTCCTGATGCTGCTTGAGTTGGTTTGCAGGGAGTGGATTTGTGCCTTGAAAACATTTGGATGGAAAAGAGCGTGTTTCCCTGCAATACGCGGAAGTAAGATCGCCCACCTTTTTATCGAACTGATCGAACGTTATCTCCCATTTTTGATTTTTTGTGGCACCAGGTTGAGCAACATAACCAATCAAGGCGTTCAAAAAATCGTCCTTTTTCCCATTAAGAATCCCCTTGATAAAACGATCCTTAATCAAGGAATGTAAATCGGGCAAGGTGGCTGAACTTGCCTCTATGACAAATTTGGCGGCAATTCTTTTGAGTTTATCGCGATTCTTTTGCTCTAAAACAATTCTTTGAAGCGAGAGAACTTCGGACGGTTTTGGAGTAGCGCCACTTTCCTTTTGCTCAGCCTCGAACCTTTTTTCAAAATTCGCGTGAATCGCATCGAGAATCTTAATTCTCTCATCGGCGCTACAATCATTCCACTGCGCAATTGTGGCCTTTTCGCCAAATTGCTGAGTCGTGTAGAGAATCAAAGAAGCATACAAACCTTCGTCAAATCCTGGCTGCATCCAATTACGCAACGTGTTCCACAGATTTTTGTGCCCATCGGTTAGGCGGTCACTGTAGAGCTTTGTCTCGACCTGCTCGGTATTCGCGATGGTTACATCGCCTTCGCTTTCCAAAAACACTTTTTGTCCGGCAAGCATCTCAAAGCATTTTTGCACGGCAACACAGAGCTGATAAACAGTCCCCTTTGTTGATTGTGTCGCGTCGTTGGAAATCATGAAACAACCTATTTAGTCATAGTCACATTGATGAAAATCCCCGAAGGCATCAGAGTATCGGTCGCAAATGTCAGCCGGGCTTTCCTTAAAGCAAAAAATCAACTCCATGATTTTGATCAAAAACATTGCCTTTGCACGAGTGCTCAATGCGGTAAGTAGTAGTTTTTCAGGGGATTGTCGAGGAATTATTCGTAATCACCGGCCCAAAAGCCAACCATGCCCCCCAAATTGAACCTCCCGCACCCGCGCCAGAGCGCGAGCCGAACGAACCGGAGCGTTAGGAGCGTCTCCGGCGGCGTGGCCGCGTTGCGCTGGCAAATTCGGCCAGAGCCGAAAAGAAATGGGCAAGAGCGTTCAGCAGTAAAGCGAGATTGATAATCGTCATAAAATTCTCCTCATTCTTGTCCGCCTTGATTGGCGTGACGTGAGCGAGAAAAAAAGCCGGTAGCAGGGCAGAACGGGAAAGGCCGCCCCGCCGCGACAGCGGGGCGAAGCTGCACGAAGGAAGCAAGCAGCCTTGGACATTTTGCGTCACCGGCTAAAAACCGCCGCAGTCACGCCAACGGCGGCACTTGAGGAACACCGGACCGATTTCAGACCGCTACGAATGAACCGCGTTGCCCATTGCTTATTTTTCTGCTACGATTTTCAAACTTCCAGCAACGGACTCAGACCTAAACAGGAGTCGAACCCGCAGCCAAAATGCCCAATATTTTTGGGGGTAAAAACGGGGGTAGGATTTTTTTCAGAATCGGATTTTCTCAAAGCAATTCAGTTGGTAATCGTGCCGGTGTTAATCCTATCTCCCCGACCATTTCATAGCTTGGCAGTGTCCAAGAAACTCCAAAAAGCCTAGATCCCACGCCAGTCTCCGCCAGAAATATGTCTGCCGGTGTCCAAACGCCACCTGTTGACATCCGGGGGTAAATGGGGGTAGAAATTCTATCAGTTACCCCCACCCGCAGAGGAGTTACCCCCATGCCGCTCACAAACACGGCAATTCGCAATGCAAAACCAGAATCAAAGCCCTACAAAATGTCAGATGGCGGTGGCCTCTTTCTACTGGTGCAACCCGACGGCCACAAATGGTGGCGATATAAATATCGTTTCGCCGGCAAGGAGAAATTGCTGGCCCTCGGAACATTTCCGGAAACCAGCCTCGCCGAGGCTCGGGACCTGCATGCCCAAGCACGCAGAACTCTGAAAAGTGGAATCGACCCGTCGGAAGCAAAGCGCGAAGCGAAACGCCAGGTGAAGCTCAAAGCTGCAAACACATTTGAAACTGTCGCACTCGAATGGTACGAGCTACATAAACATGAATGGTCATCTCACTATTCCACTGACGTCATCAACCGTCTTAAAACCCACCTCTTCCCGCCTTTAAGGCACCGCCCGATTGCGAATCTTACCGCAATTGACATGCTGGATGTTTTGCGCGTCATAGAAAAGTCAGGGGCTTTGGATATGACCCAACGGATGCTCCAGACGTCCGCTCAGATTTTCCGATATGCGGTCACCGCTGGGCATGTAGAACGCAACCCAGTAGCAGATTTGAAGGGGGCGTTAAAAACTCCCGTCAGAAAGCACAACTCATATTTGACCGCCGCGCAGTTGCCCGAATATCTGCAAAAACTTAACGCTTACGAAACGCTTCAAACCAAGATCGCGTTAAAATTGCTGCTTCTAACATTTGTCCGAACGACAGAACTGCGCGGTGCACGGTGGGAAGAACTGAATTTAGATAAAGCCGAATGGCGCATCCCTGCGGAGCGCATGAAAATGAAAGACCCGCACATTGTCCCTCTATCCTCCCAAGCGGTTGCCCTGTTCAAAGAGATGCAACGAATCAGCGGCAACAGGGAGCATGTCTTTCCCAACGAAATCAACGCTAATAAATGCATGAGCAATAACACCATGCTCTTCGCTCTGTATCGCATGGGCTACCGCTCTCGCACGACCGGGCACGGTTTCCGTGCTTGCGCCAGCACCATCCTGAATGAACAGGGTTTTCAGCCAGACGTGATTGAGCGCCAGCTTGCACATAGCGAACGCAATGGCGTTCGCGCCGCCTACAACCATGCCCAATACTTGCCGGAACGCCGGAAGATGATGCAATGGTGGGCGGACTACATCGAAAGCCTTGAGGAGTGAAGCCCACCATCTTAATGCATACGCGGCTTTTGCTCGCCCAACTGTTTAATCAAATCGTGAATGTCTTCAGCTCTCCACGCCGTGCAGCGCGTGGAAAGTTTGACAGGCTGAGGAAATCGCCCTGATTTCACCCCTTCCCACCAACTCGATTTGCCCAAAGGAATCACGCCGACCACCGGCGGATCGGCTTTAGGATTGCCGATGATTTGAGCCAAGCGAACAAACCCTGTTTCTGGAATTCCCGTATTCATAAATCATTTCCCTTTCAGTCCAATTTTTTGCGGCCAATTTTCTAGTGCTTCGTCTCGTTCGTTGCCATGCCCCCCTCGATCACTTTGATCTCAATCGATTCGATAAAGGCCGCGCTTGCGTCCTTTGGTTTTTCCCAACGGTCTGGATCGAATTCAAAAATTCCATCGGCCATTCCGTTTTCGATGGCGAAAACCATTTTTTGCAGGTTTTTACCGCGAACCAAAACCATCATCACAGTATAAAGAAGCACGAAATTTGTGCCGTATTGACCATCATAGACGATGTCCAAAAGGATGTTGTAGCTTGGCGAGTGCGTCGGTGCCATTGCGCTATGAATCCGCAGACGGTTCACTTTGTCCTTCGTGACGAAGGCCACATATTCCTCCGACCCTTTGGGCGGCATGGTACCTGCCGGGGGTATGCTCGTACCCACAGGGGGTATCTGTGGAGATTTCCTGTACTGGGCTAAGGGGTCCTCAGGCACAATCCCTCCCAAAATCATCTTGAGCCATCTCAGGCATCGCCAAATGCGACTGATGGCCCTTATGGTGCGTAATCGGAGTCAGCCCTGGGGAAATGCTGACCATCGGGGAAAGTGATCCCTTTTCGTCAATGAGGCGAATCTGCCCCCTCGTTCCCATATTGTCGATAGCATCCATCGCCTTTCGCCTTACATGATCCGGGACCGGTCGCGAACCTGCCTCGACTAAAAGCGAACGACGAAAGAAACGTTCGTTGGAAACATCCATCCCGTTACCCTCATAGGCTCGCATTTGCGCAATCACGACTTTGTCTCTAGTAGCGTCCATTGCCTGCCTCTTTACATAATCGGGGGTTTCCATAAGTCATCGTGATTGCTCCGGCCCATCATTTCGCGGCCCCGCATCATGGCTGCGCGGCTGCCGCGTGTTGAGCAAGGTCCGCCATGTGTCCATGACCGTCTCGCGAACAGCCTGCGTTTTCTCTGCCATAAAGATCAGCGACCGTTCCCACCAAGTTTTGCCCATCCCGTGCTGGTGAACCTCGCCAGCTTTCTCAATTGCTCGCGCCCAAGGGCGCACTTCGTTCAGCGACCTGATATAACGAACCAATTGGAATCGGTCCGGGTCTGCCAAGAGACCTTTGCGGTGCATAGCCGTGGCCGCTACACCGATTTTAGGTTGCGGTATGACGTCGCCAAGCCCGCGATCTTTGAGGGAGCGATGATCCACGCGCTCGTCGCGTCCGGCCTTTTCCAAGGCGGCATTGACCGCGTTCGCCCAGCTCTCGCGTTGACGCACCAACAAGCTAACGTCGTTCCACTCCCTTGGTTTTTTGGCGCTGAAATTGTCACCCTCAATTTTGCGCATTGTGCACAAAATATGTACGTGTGGATTTTTTCCGTTCTTTGGGTGGTGCAGCGAAACTTCGGCCACCATGCCATTGTTGACCAGTTCGCTTTGCGCCCAGGACACAGCCAACTCAAACTGCGATTTGGCATCAAGTTCTTTCGGGCAGGCCAAAATAAACTCGCGTGCCAATTGTGCATCGACCCTTTTTTCAACTCGCTCGACTTTGTTCCAAAGCGAGCTCGGATTCATCGCCCATGCGGGTGCAGCTTCAGGAAGCAACAATGTGGTTTCCACCACCCCTTTAGTCCGCCTTGTGTAGTCAAAAGTTTTTTGGCGTATTTCGTCCACCAATTTGCTGCCGGCCCGATAGGCGGCAGCGGCAATAACCGAACGCCCGCGTTTTTCGCGGGAAAAAATTTTAGCTTCTAACCGGTATATTGCCATCCCTTTGACAGTCTGCGCTGCCTCCCTATTACGAACAGTATATCAGAAAAAAAATATTCAGTCTCACGGAAAGTGGCGCTCAGTGCTGATTTCCGGAGATTGTCCGCCAGTGTCCGGACGCTGTTTCAGAGTGAAACAGAAGTGCGCGACCTTCGTTGGCCGCGAAGTGCTGCAAGGCCGAGCGGTCGCCCGAGGCGACCCAAGTGAGCCGAGGGGGTAAGACCAGTAATGGCGCGGTTATACATTGCTGCGCAACGTCACCGCGCATGGAGGCTCCAAAGCCGCCTCCACGACCTCCGCTTGACCGCCTCCGCACCATGCTCCGGCAGGGGCTTTCCGCCCCTCATCTGACCCACCCCGACAGAAGTGCGTTCCCCCCTTTATGGAACCCTGACCAACCGTGCGCCGGTTGGATGCCGGTCGGATGGCCGACTTCCACCAAAGGTTGTCACCCTTGGAACTGGCTTTTGATGGCGGGAAAGAATGGAAATTTAACAGGAAGATTCGTTTGATTTAGCGGCCAAAGGTTAGCCACGCTTCGGCATGCTTTAAGGAAGCAGCACCAAATAATTTCTTAAATTCCACCCAAAGATCTGGCTTTTTATCGGCACCAGCCACCATAGCCTCCACGAGTCCAGTTGCTACGGCTGTCTTGACACCCAAATTCGAACTGGTCATGCCATTTTCGATTAAGATGAATATTTTTTTGCGAGCCTCACCATGGATCGTCGCAAAGTTTTCAACAATTGCTTCACCCACTTCCGCGAATATGATAGTCACTGGGGGTGTCTCATTTCCCCAATCTTGTAGGCAACGATTGAACCTCTCGTTAAGAGTCGGAACTTCCGAAGCGAGTTGGCGCAAATAATCCATTGGCGAAGTATTCATCATTGTCCTCTCAATGCATTCTGCATGTCCGTAATCACATTCTGCGCTGCGTCTCTGTCAGTTGCAGCTGCAGTAGGATTACTATCCAGCCATCTTTGTAGTGATACAATCGACTCCTCTGCTTTCTGGCTATGAAAAGCCTCGCCAACCGGTTGCCCCGTAACTAACTCCTGGCGAACTGCCGCTGCAGTACTGCCGCTGCCAATTTCAGCATTGGGCCGATACAACCCATCAAGCAATGAGTTTAGCTTTGGGTCATTAACCGTCGGGCGTTCCATCTGAGCGCGTAAAGAATTTTTATACGCCTCAAATGACGCTCGGTTGACTGTCCCCTCTTCTGCAAGAAACTCACCACCCCAAAGGCTATCCAATAGCATTCCACCTGCTGCTGTCAACCCCTCCACTGCTAGATAACTAAAACCAACCATGGCGAGCTTATCGTTCACGCTCCGGGTATAAACTTCATCGCAAGGTTTTTCAGGGGCATTTGCAATTTCCGGAATAAGCAAAGCACCAACAAATACAGCGGCAAGCAATAGCGGAACAAATTTCCCGCTAGGATCGGTAAGGTTGACCGAGTTTCCGCCCGCATATCCATATAAATTTATTCCTCCATTCAGCCCAATTGGATCGCTTTGAACATACCGCCCAATGGTCGGGTCATAGTCGCGGTTCAGGTTGTAATTCAGGCCGCTTTCAGCGTCAAAATATTGGCCGGGGAAGCGCAGATTGTTCGTCACCCCCGTCGAATTGCTAACCAAACCCGCCCGGTAAAACCGTGTGGCAGGCGTCAACGCGTCCGTGAAGGCGTATGGCAGGCCGTTAGTTACGAGCGAAACCCAAAGACCACTCAGAAGGTTTGTTCGTGCTTGAATCGCATACGAAAAGTTGGGGTCGCCATGCGCCGACAGTTGGAATTTCTTGCTCGCGTTGAATCCCACCGCCGCCAGCATCGGCGGTACAGGTTCGCCAAACGACTGTTGTTCTTTGTCCCAAACAGTGTTTTTCGCCGCATCGGTCATCTTTTGCGGCGTGTTCAAATGGTCGGGGTGGATGAAATAAATCGTCCCGCTCGCCTCGATTTGCGCCAGCGGCATATCGCCCAGCCAGACATATTCGCGGATCAGCGAGCCCCCGACGCCGGATTCAGCGATCAGGCGGCCGTTGCCGTCATAATGAAAATGCGTTGTAGCGCCGGAAACGGTTTTTATCACCCGCTGGCCGAGCGCATTGTATTTGTAGCTGGCGATCACGCTGCCATTGGTCATCGCGTTCAGTCGGTTCCGGCCCCCATAACCGAACAACATATTTGTCGTCGTTCCCCGGTTGTCGCTGCTGGTGTTGCCCGCTAAAGTGTAAGTAAGGCTGCGAACCACACCGGATCTGGTGACGGTTTGTAGCCGGTTGGCTGTCGGCGCATAGGCGTAGGTTTCCGTTCTGCCTTGCGCTGTGCGCGAAAGCCGGTTGCCGACGCCGTCATAGCTGAACGCCGTTGCCCCATACACCCCCGTCGCCTGTTTCAGGCGGTAATTTTCATCGTAAACAAACTTCTGGCTCCGCTCCGGCGCAAGCCGGTCAAAGATCGCGGTGATGTTGTTTGCCACGTCATACATCAGCCCAAGATTCTGGTTACTGACAATGCCTGCGCCCGTCACGATGTTCGTCAGCCGGTAATCCAGATCGTAGCCCAACGACCGCACCAGGCCGTTGCCGTAGGCCAAGCTGGTCATCGGCCCAAAAGGTGCATAGAGGATGTTGGTTGCCAGCACCGTCACAGTCGCACCAGATTGATAAGTGACGGAGGTAACCCGCCCCAAATTGTCGCGGCCATAGCCGATCACATGACCGGACGGATAGTTGACGTGGATAACGCGATCAGCCAAATCGTAAAGATAAGCCGTCGTGTAAATTGTTCCTGAATTTGTGCGCGTCATGCTAATGGCGTTTCCGCGCTCGTCGTATTTTATCGCAGTGCCGCCGCTTTCATCGGTAAAGCCGGTGAGCCGCCCAATGCCCTTGTTGCCGCCAGCGGTTGAATCGTAACTGTAAGCGATGTTCTCCGCCGGATAGGCCGTGTACGTTTCGGTAAGCGGGCGGTCGAGCTTGTCGAACGTGCGGGCCTTTAGAACATTGCGAGCATCCAGTTCAAAAACACAATTCGCTGCGCCGTCCCATTGGTAAAGCGTTGTCCCCCGGTCGGGGCTGCTTTCCGAAATCACCCGCCCGAAACCGTCATAAATGAACGTCGTGGAAAGCAAACGCGGGTCGGTGACGGCAACCGGGTCGTCCTGAATATCAAAACCCTTGCGCACAAGGTTGTTTAGCGGGTCTAGCACCGTCACCAGCCGGTTAAGCCCATCGAAGCCGTTGGTGGTCGAGTGATTCAGCCCATCTTTGACCGAAACCGTGTTACCATTCCCATCATAGCCGTAAATGTTGGTTTGCCCGTTTGCGCCCATGTCTTTGAGCAACCGGCTGAGAACGTCGAATGCGTGGCTTTGGGTTTTGGCAAGACCACCGCCCGCCGTGCGCGTGTCTTGCCGTGTGATGTTGCCCGCCAAATCAAGTGTGTAGGTGATGATTTCACCCAAGATATTGCTGACTGATTGCAGCCGGTGCGCGGCGTCATACTGGTAAAACAATTTTGAACCATCTGGCAAAATCATTGCAGTCATTTGCCCCGCCGCATCGTAAGCGAATGAATTGGTGGCATTGCCAGAAGTCGCCAGTACTGTCCGCGACAAAAGCCAGCCGCGCGGATGGTAGGTAAAGCGGTTGGTCACCCCGTTGGGATCAACCATTTCCAGCGGCAGGCCGCGCCCGTCATAGCTGGTGAACCGGGTGATGTGTCCAAGCGCGTTGGTGATCGAAAGGAGGTTCCCGTTGGTTTCATAATTGAAATACGTAACCGCAACAACATCCGTGCGTGAATTGGTGGCTATGAGCACCTGTCCATAAATGTTATTGGAAAAAGTCCATGTACGCGTTTGCCCGCTGGTGGAATAAGGCACGGTTTGCGAGGTAGTATCGGTTTCCGTGCGTGTTAGGACATTGCCAGCGTTATCGTAGGTGAAAGTAGTTGTTTTTCGCCCTTCGGCAATTTGCAGCGGCAAATGATACGTGGACAGATAGCTGATTGCGTTCGTTTGGACATCCGGCGTGGTTGCTGACTTGAGAATGTAAGTCGGCAGTCCGCGAGCCTCATTTGCCGACACCGTGATATTGCCATTCCAGTCACGAACGCCATTTAGATAACCGTTAGCATCATAAATATTGGTCGGGGTCGAGGCTGCTGGAAGCAGGGGCGAAATCCTGACTTGAGACGAAAATTTTGGCACCCCTTGTAGGCTAGAAAAATAGTAACGCTCTACCAATCCAAGCGCATTCGTGACCAGCCGGCTACCATCACTGTCAACGTACCCGATGGATGATGCATTAATTCCGCCTGCTTGAGTGGCTGAGGTTGCCCGCCCCTGAGCGTCATACGTCCAGCCAGTCAGAAAATTTCCATCTTCGTCGGTGACGCTGGTGAGAGAAAACGGGAGCGCAGGATTTGCATAGGAATAAAACTTGCTGGTTTGCGGGCTGGTGGAATATGTCACCGACGCGAGACGGTCGGTCACTCCCGCAGTCTGCCCGCTGGAATTGTAATTGTAGGTGACCACCAACC
>DASZCA010000459.1:0-32477 GCA_035943555.1 Verrucomicrobiia bacterium | reverse complement strand
CAAGTGATCAACAATGACGGCAACAATGTCGTCACCAACACCGTTTCCGGCCTGATCGAGCGAAATAACATGTTCTGGCTGGAAAATGTTCCCTTGAACGGAACCGATCAAATTAGTATCCAAGCTACGGATGCCTCCGGCCTCCACACGACCGTGACCAATATCACCCTGCTGCCCGCCACCGTGCAATTGACGATCGATAACACGCCGACCGGCGATGACCTGTGGCAACCCACCGGCACCGTCTCCGGCACCGTGAGCGACCCCGCCGCCATCGTCACCATCAACGGCACCAACGCCACCGTGAACCCCACGATGAACGGTGCCGGCACCTATGATTGGAGCGCGACCGGTGTGCCCATCAATGTCGGCGGCACCGCTGTCTTTGATGTTCAATCTGGAAGTTCCACGGTGAGTGGCTCGCCGGAAAAAGCGCCTTTCATTTCTATCATTGAATACCATTCCAGTTGGGATTTATCGGGATTCGCCAATTCAGATCTAACCATGGAATCCGCGGCCGATGACTTTCGTCGGCAAAAAGATTATTACAACTACCTGTCGCCAAACTATGTGTGGGATCCGGCAGACATCTGTCATGGCCATGTATCCGATGCCAACCGCTCTGGCCCCAGCCTGGAAAACTTCAATGCCTTTACCGACGCCGATTATGAATGGACGGCTTTGACCGGCGCAGCCAGCTACACGAACAACATCGGACAATCGGGCAGCGGCCCTCTTGATCCCAAGGATGACAGTTGGGACTGGGTCACGGCCATACCGGACACCGATGCTGACTCGCTCTCTGATTACCTCGCCTCAAAAACCCATTATCATTGGCTGCTGCACAATCAAGGCGGCTGGCCGACCGAGGACATCGACCTGAAAATAAACTCCACCTCCCAAGTGAAACTTTCCACGGGTGGCAAGGCGGGCGTCAACCGCCGGACACTGTTCTGCTTAACTAATTCTGCCGAACGTCATGACCAATTTGGTAGTGTGGATGTGGTCAATACCCTCGCCAGCACCCCGGTGGCCAATACGAATTTAATGATTGGCAGTTTCGGTGCGGCCCGTGCCGACGGCACAGTCTGGTGCTCTCTCCCGGCGAATTCCATTTACGACATTACTGTTCACATACCCGGGGTGCAGCATTTTTCTGCCTCAACGCCACCGGTTCGAGATTATGCTCTGGCTATAACAGCTAATGATACCTCGCTGGATGCCTTCCCACCCCCAGATTTCTGTGTGGGACAATTGGTAAAATTAAAATTTACAGGTATTCCTCCCGATTGTTCTGCTACGAATATTTCATGGGGTTTGGCTGGAAACTATGTGACTGATTTCACGAATGCGTTTCCGGGTTCCACTTATCCTGACTGTTCAAGAAATTATTTTTTAAACACAAATTCTTTGACTGGCGCCGAAGTTGACGCATGGTGGGTATCGGGTGGAAGTCCCGCTAATTATCGTGTCAGCGTAGGGTGTGATTTGGTTCAAGCAGGCCAAGTTTTTGCTTCCGCTTCTGGTTATGCAACTCTGATTATGTCAAAACCAGATTTGACTTGGACCGGAACAAAAACCGGGCATGTCGCCTTTGGGGTGCCATACGAAGATCCAATATTCCACAGAACAAACTTTTTACATTTTGGCTATTTTGTGGCGACTTCAAATCAACCCGGTGTTACATTTAAAATACAGACAAATAGTTATTGGGGAGGATTTTCCGGCACTTTTACACCAATTCAAACAATGAGCACTTCGGATGAGGCTTGCGGCACGAACGGTTATTCCGCGCATATAACTGGCATCGGACTGGATGCTGGCATTGACAAACTTCCTACTCTTGACCACGTGAATTTTTGGGATGATCCGGCCATCGGATGCGAAAGCGTTAACAGCCACGTTTGGATTTCAACCGAGTTTAAAACATATTGGATGTTCCAGCCTTCCGATTCAGGATCGATTAATGTTCCGATAAAAATTGTGACTTGGAATTGGCAAGGAACTGCTGATAGCAGCGGAGGTTGGCACTTGGTCTCTTCCGGTTCAGATGGAAACGTGACAGGTAGCAACTTGGACCCGCCTGATTTTCCCACTTGGACAAACATACTTGGAGCTAGCAATTTGCAAGGATATACTTCTATAACAAATACGAGTTGTGACCATTAATATGAAATACGATCTATGAAACGTGCCGCCATCTATTTTATCGTGATAGTAGCGCTCTTTTACGCTGAGGCGGGAATCGTCGGGGTTCCCAATGTTATTGATTACCACGATCCTAATTTTATCCCGAGAGAGCATGAAACAAACTCGTTTTTCATCACCAAAGACAAAGACGGAAATATATTGGGCGACGCGGTTCCGCCAGAAAATGGAGCGATCAATACCAACCGGGAATCTTTGGCGGCCAAGGATTTTCCCGAAGGCAATTGGGGCGAAGAATTGGAAGGTGTCCGGGTATCGTTGCGATTGGATAAATCAATTTTTACCAATTCGGAGTTCATTCGCACGACGGTTTTGGTTCGTAATATCACAAATGAATACTCTCTCTTTGTGAAAGCTAACCAGGTAAAGCCAGATTTGGCTATTGGTTTCACCGTTTGGGATAAATCAGGCCAGAGGGTACCTTCAAAACCTGAATATCATGGCTTTTTGATGGCTGGATTTCCCACAATTATCCTCCCCGGCACGCAGCGAAAATATGCAGAACTCTTGAATGATTCATACGATTTGACCAATGGAATTTATATGATTCAAGCCTCCGCGGCTTTGGGCGGAGGCATTGAGATCTCGTCCGCCAAAGTGCCGCTTGAAATTAAATGACCGCGGGGCGGGGTTTTGAAAAAAAAATGTCACCCATTCGGACTAAGGTCAAGGCGACAGTATTTCCAAGCTGGACAAATGCGGTGAATGGCGCAGCTAATCTAGGATATCAAACAAATATCGACATGAATTGCATGTAAATCACAATAGATTATGAAATATTTTTCCCTGCTTGCCATCATCTGCCTTCATTTTTCACCCATTCACGCTTTGGGGCGAAATATGCTGCCCGAACTGGAATCGAGAATCTCTTTGGGTGCCAATTTAACCAATGCTCTTTTCATCACCGATGACGGTCCCGTTTATATCGAGACTGAGACCAACCGATACATCGATCCGGCAATAATTGATCAGGCAAAGCAAATGCCCGAATGTTGGCCGGCTAAAAATTTCCCCGAGGGTAACTGGGGCGAACCCATAAAAGGCATTCATGTTTCGCTCCGTTTTGACAAGCCGGTCTACACTAATGGGGAAAACGTCCGGGCTACCGTTTTGGTCAGGAACGAAACCAACCATTTTTTTGGTTTTTATTACGCCAATAAAGTAGCGTTGGGAGTTGCCAACTATCGAATGTGCAGCATTTCTAACCAGCCCGTCGCTGCTAAACCAGATTATGCTGGCATTATAGCTTCATCCAGCAGCATGATTTTTTTGGATTCTGGCTTTCAACGTAAATACGTCGACAACCTTGGCGACACGTTCAATTTGATGAAGGGCCAATACCTAGTTCAAGCCTCCATCCAGTCAATCCGAATGAACGCAACCAACGGCGTCGATCTTTATGAAATTACTTCAGCAAAAGTACCGATAGAAATTAGGTGACCCCTTTACCGCACAAACAAAGATTAAAATTTATGAAACTTGCTTAATTGAACTCAACACGCCAACCATAGGCGGGCGATAAAGGGGGCAGTTCTTGATATTGACATATTTGAGGGGTGGCTGGTAAGAGGAGGGCGGCGAGCAAGTGTCAGTCCTCACTATTGATACTTTTTGGTATGAACGTTACGGGCGACCAGTACTTTGATACCAACGCCTTCGCTTCACCACGAACTATTTCCAGACCTACGATCTCCCGCTCGTCACCAATGCCAACTGGATCAGCCTGCACGTCACCGACCGGGCCGGGAACACCACCACCAATTTCACCGTCACCTTGGATTACACCGGCGCCACCAACCCGCTCGTCACCGTCATCTGGCCGCCAGACGGTTCCGCCGTCAGTGGCACCAATTGCACCCTCCGCGGCACCATGAGCGATGAGACTGGTACCATTCTGGCCCAAGTGATCAACAATGACGGCACCAATGTCGTCACCAACACCGTTTCCGGCCTGATCGAGCGAAATAACATGTTCTGGCTGGAAAATGTTCCCTTGAACGGAACCGATCAAATTAGTATCCAAGCTACGGATGCCTCCGGCCTCCACACCACCGTGACCAATATCACCCTGCTGCCCGCCACGTTGGATGCCTTGGGCAATCTAGTCGTGTCCAATGTCTATGACGGGTTTGGTCATATCGTCAACCAATACACCCAAGGCAGCACCAACAAGACGTGGAATATTTTTTGGTCGGATTGGGAAACCGTCTCCCAGGATCCGGCCGGAAGTTTGCAATGCTATTTCTACGATGATCTTCACCGGCAGATCGGCCACCAGGACGCATTGGGCAATCTCACCCAGACGGTTTACGATGGCCAGGATCATATGGTGGCAAACATTTCGGCCTTGAACGAGACCAATCTCTCCTTCTATGACGGCAATAACAATCTGGTCGGAACGGTCGATCCCACCGGCGCCACCAACCAGTTCATCTATGACACTAATAATGACATGGTGCAGTCAGTGGATGCGCGCGGCAATTCGACCTTTTATCACTACAACTCCAAGTTTGTCGTGAATATCATCACCAATGCCATGGGGGATGGCAAAAGGCTGACCTTCAACGCGGATGGTACCCTCGCCACCACTTTTGATTCCGCCGGCACCACCACCTACTCGTATGACAACAACGGATATTTAAGCTCGGTCGTCTATCCCAACGGCTTGGGAACCAACGGCTATTTGAATAATGCCCTGGGCGATGTGTTGAGCCAGACGAACGCCCGTGGCTTTGTGACCTCTTTCAAATACAATGCCCGCCGTGAATTAACGAACTCTATCGGTCCCACGAATCTCATCACCCGTGTGGTTTATGATGCCGCTGACAACGTCATTAGTACTACCGATCCCCGTGGTTTCTCCACGACGAACACCTGGAGCATTTGTTGGCAAACATTCTGCCGGCCACAGCTGCGGGCACTGGCGTCATTTCCAATGCTTATGACAATCGCGACTGGCTTAGCAAAATGGTGAATCCTGTGGGTCAGCCCGTGTACTATACCAATGATGCGGCGCAGCGTCTGATTGCGGTGACCGACCCGTTGTCGCGGACGACAACTATGGGTTATGATGCGGATGGACATAATTTGACTTCAACCAATGCCGCCGGCAATGTCACGACGCAACAGTACGATCTTCGCGGATCGCTCATCAAACAGGCTGACCCGGCAGGTCGCACGGTGGGGCGGGGCTACGATGCCGCCGGTAATCTGGTCACACTGACCAACCGCAATGGCAAAATCTGGCAGTTCAAATTTGATGCCGCCAATCGCCTGACCAACGCCATTACGCCCTTGGGCCGTATTTCTCTAAAGGCTTATAACGACCGCGGCCTTCTGGCGATCAATGTTGAGCCTTCAGGACAAACACAGGCATTTGCTTACGACGCGAAAGAAAGGTTGACGAACCGCGCTGACAGCGTGGGAACCACACTGAACAGCTATGATGCCAATGATAATCTGGCTAGCATCACCGAGAATGGTCTGACCAACGCATGGACGTATGATGCCTATGACCGCGTGGTAACTAGCAAGGATGTCTACGGAAATTTGATCCAATATAAATACGACTTGAGTGGGAATCTGACGAATTTGATCTATCCCGGAGGCAAGAATGTTTATTACAGCTACGATGGTTTGAACCATTTGACGAACGTGACAGATTGGTCGGGTAGGGTGACCACCACGACCTACGATCTTGCCGGACGGGTTACTGGCATTACGCGTCCGAACGGAACGCAACGCGTCATCACTTACGATGCGGCCGGACAAACGACGAGCATCTTGGAAAAATTGTCGAATGGCGGTACTATTAACTTGTTCAAGCTGGGTTGGGACAGCGCGGCTCGGATGGCTACCGAATATAGTGCGCCCTTGCCGCATGCCGCTGGGGTTCCTGCACGGACCATGACGTTTGATGATGATAACCGGTTGACCGGAGTTGATGGCAACACGGTCGTCAATGATGTCGACGGCAATATGACGAGCGGGCCGCTCACGAATGATACGATTTCTGCGTACGTTTATGATGCCCGTAACCGTTTGCTAAACGCGGGTGGGGTGACCAATGCGTACGATCCTTCCGGTAACCGTGTCGGCATCACCTACGGTACCAACTCTGCTGCGTACGTCATCAATCCCAATGCCAAGCTGTCGCAGGTTCTGATGCGCGTGCAAAACGGCGTGACCAATTACTACATCTACGGCGCAGGCCTGCTGTATCAAGTCACGGAGTCCGCCACGGTAACCAACACGCTGACGTATCACTACGATTATCGCGGCAGCACATTGGCATTGACGGATGGCACGGGCACCAACGTCACTGATCGGATCGAATACAGCGCTTATGCCAAAGTAACATATCGCATGGGCACAAGTGATACACCGTTCTTGTACAACGGCCGGTATGGGGTGATGACGGATCCAAACGGACTGTTATACATGCGAGCTCGGTTTTACAATCCGTATATCTGCCGTTTTATCAATCCGGATCCCAGTGGATTCTCCGGTGGTTTGAATCACTATGCTTTTGCCGATGGAAATCCCGTGAATTCCAGTGATCCTTTTGGGCTCGGTGTCTTGGGTGAAAATATGATCAATAGTTCCTGGATGAACACGTCCATGAACGGCGTTCCCAACGTTACAGCCACCACAACGTTTCAGACGGTTTCTGCCGGCTCTCCGGCATCAAACCCAAACCTCTGGTTTCCGGCCTCCCAAAACAGCAGTACGACTTTTTCGTATCAGGGGGACGAAAATTTTCAGCAAAATTTGGAGGCTGGGATGCAGGTTGCTAGTGCCGCAGTAGTTGCCGGTTTAACAGTTGCTTCGCTTTTTACTGGACAAGAAGAACTAATCCCAGAAGAATTAAACGTATTGGCTGCTGAAGGGACGACGACTGCTCCGCGTGTTTTAACTGATGCGGAACAAGCATTGTACAGTCGGCCAAGTCGTCCCGCAGGATTTAGGCAACAAGTTTGGGATGGCGCTAAATCAGCGGATGGAAATGTTTACAATCCAGATGGACGAATATTGAAATTTGACGAGCCATGGGATGCCGGTCATCTTCCGGAGAATAAATTCTCATCGGCTCAAATAAGGGCGGCGGATGAAGGATGGACCCGAGCGCAATGGATTAAATATCAAAATGATCCGGCCATTTATCGTCCAGAATTGCCAAGCTCAAATCAAGGCCACTTATGGGAGAATGTTGGTAACTGGTGATGGAGAGGTAGATATATGCTAAAGCACGATGAATTTCGAAAAGGCGGCAGAGTCTCAGTCTGGATAGGCAATTTTGCTTCCGACATTGAGCTGGACGACTATTTGAACATTCAGCGGACGTTTGAAAAAGACTTTGACTTTGAAATTAACGAGCGCGATATGCCGGAAAGCAAGGTTGAAGAAGAAGCTGTTCCAATTGCAAAGCTGGTCGAAGGATTTTCATGGGCCGACTCTTATGCGGGCGCAGTGGCTAGGCTCGCTGAAGAAAGAGGCGTCAATCAAGCAACCACGATGGTCATCTTCATCAATTTTGAATACAACTCTGAGCGTGTGAAATGCAATCCTGACTCTCTATTGAAGTTTTTGGGAGTGGTTAGTTTTGGTGTTCAGTGAAACCCGTTTGATTGCAAACGCCTGGCTTTCAGTGCTGTCATCCGAAAATTCCTAACATTTCAAAGGCTTGGTTATAAAGGAGCGCTTTAGCTTCGTGTATCACAGCCTCCTAAGAAAATTTTGTAAAGTATTATGAGGTTAGTAGTAATGTGAGCCCGTGTTAGCATTTGCTTTGCGCGAGTTGCAGGGCGAGTTGTTTCGTTGGTAGGCGATTTCCAGATGGTTTTTGCACATGTGTTTATTGGCCTAGTTTATGAGGGCATCTTCCACTTCCGTAGCGCTTACCGGTTGGTAAAGGGGCATCCATTAGAGCTGACGACAATCAAAGTCATCCGTCCCCGATTCTTCTATCTCGGGCCAGCCATTCGTCCGCACCGCTTTTCCCCCTCAAATAACTTTCGACCGGCCCGTCCGTTTCTGCTATCCTGTTTGCTTTGTGACCAAGAAAAATTCCAGTGCCACGACCGTTTCCCCGCCGGCCGCCAAGCCGTTGCGGGTTGGATTGATTTCCCTCGGCTGCGCCAAAAACTTGGTGGATGCCGAGATCATGCTCGGTTCCCTGCTCAAGGGCGGCGTCGAGATCACCAATGACGCGGCCTCGGCGGATGCCGTGATCGTCAACACCTGCTCCTTCATCGATTCCGCGCAGGAAGAGAGCGTGGACTCCATCTTGGAATCCATTGAACTCCGCGATGCCAACCAGCGCGGTCAGGCCGTCATCGTTTCCGGCTGCCTCTCCCAGCGTTTCCGCGAAGAACTCCCCAAGCTCATGCCCGAGGTGGATGCGTTCATGGGTATCGATCAAGTCGCGCAAGTCGGCGCTATCGTCGGCCAGGCCATCGCCAGCCGGGCGACCAAGGTACAAAGTCCGGCGTCCAAAGCTCAAAAAGGCAAAGTCGTCTCCCGCCTGAACGAACTGGAAAAAAGCCGCGATCTTTCCGACCACGACCACGAAGAATCCCTGCGTGGCACCGATAAATTCGGCAAAACCAAGACGATGATTGGCGCCAAGCCGCCATCCTCCACCCTCAATTCTCCATCCTCGCCCGTCTTCGACGTGACGCAGCGCCCGGTATTCATCCCGGATTTCGAAACGCCGCGCTTCCGGCTTACGCCCAAGCATTTCGCCTACGTCAAGATCGCCGAGGGCTGCAATCATCCGTGCAGCTTCTGCATCATCCCGCGCATGCGCGGCTCGCACCGCAGCCGCACGCAGGCCGATATCGTCAAGGAAGCGAAGGCGCTTATCGCCGAGGGCGTGAAGGAGATCAACCTGATCTCGCAAGACTCGACGTATTACGGCCTCGACCTGCGCCCGAACCACAGCCGCGCCATTTCCTCGCCGGAAAAGTTCAACGCTGCGACCAAATCGCTCGCCGCCGATGCCACGACCATCTGCACCCTCATTCGCGAGTTGAATGCGCTCAAGGGCGATTTTTGGATCCGCCTGCTCTACACGCATCCCGCGCATTGGACGGATGAACTCATCCAGACCATCGCCGAGTGCAAGAAAGTCGCGCGCTACATCGACATCCCGCTCCAACACATCCACGAGAACATGCTGGAACGCATGCGCCGCGAGACCTCTCAGCAATACATCGTGGACCTCGTCAAACGCATCCGCGCGGGCATCCCGGGCATCGCCATCCGGACGACTTTTATCGTCGGTTTCCCCGGTGAGACGGAAGCCAGTTTCAACACGCTGCTGGATTTCATCCGCGATACCAAATTCGAACGCCTCGGCATTTTCACGTATTCCAAGGAAGACGGCACCCGCGCCGGTGCGATGGCCGGACAACTCACGGACAAAGTGAAACAAAAGCGCCGCGAACTCGCCATGGCCGCGCAACACAAGGTCGCCATTGCCGTCGCCGAATCCTTTGTGGGTCGCGAGATCAAGATCATCGTCGAAGGCGAAGCCAACGCGAAGCAGCTTCAAAGCGCCCATGTCAGTTCCTGGGAACACGGCCTGATCCGCGAAACCGCCACTCCGGCCGGCAAGTTGAAAGGCAACTATTTCATCGGTCGCGGCGAAGCGGACGCGCCGGATATCGACGGCCGCGTCTATGTGCGCGCGCCGAAAGGCGGAATGAAAGTCGGCGAGTTCGCCACCGTCAAAATCATCGGCCACACCGATTACGATTTGATTGCCGAGCCGGTGTGAACCGCAACCAAAACCAGTTTTCAAAACTGCCTGGCGCAGCCTGATACTTTCCCTTGTTCGGAGACGGCGTAAAGCCGCGCCGGGATCTGGCTTTTTTGGATGTCTTTCTAGACACGCTGCCAAGCTTTGCATACAAATTGCCGATGAAGATCAAGTCATTGGTTGTTGGTTTAACTCTCTTGGGAATGGCGGCGCTGTTCAGTTCGTGCATCGGCCTTGGCACCAAATTCAGCACGCCCACCGATGATGATTTGGTGTTGGGGAAAATCAAACCGGACGACGCCCTTAAACGGTTTGGGCAGCCCTATGCGAAAACCACCAAGGCCACCAGGGACGGCGCCTATACCATCTATAAATATGATTTTGCGCTCAGTTCCTTTGGCACCGTAAGTTCACGCGTGTTGTTGTTGGAGTTCAAGGGCGATGTGTTGAACGCGTATTTCTGGTGGAGTTCCTTTTCCCAGGACAAAACGACGGTCAACACGAATGTTTTTGAGAAACTGCAGGGTGGAATCGGCAAGCTGGCCAAAGCGGAGGTTTTGGCCATGGCCGGCAAGCCCAGCGGAAAAGGTTATTGCCCGTCCACGATCGGGGACTTCAAAGAAAATTGCGAAACGAATTCGGAAATATGGGACTGGTACATGGAAGATCATTACGAGATAAACGGTGATGCCAAAACTCCAAAATCACAGCAGCTCTCCGTGACTTTTGATGCCGAAGGCAAAGTTGCCGGCGTGCAGACCGTCGAATTTCGCAGCCTGGGAACGGCCAGATTTTTCAGCAACCAGTGATTTCGCCATGATTGCCGGGGCTAAAACGCGGCCGGCCGGGCTCAAGGCGTGGGCAACCCGCTTTCAAAATGATCCGGCACATCTTCCGGCAACAAGGTGGTCAGGGCATCGTGATCGCATTGGCCGCTGGCGACCAGGCGGGTGCTTTGGTTGCGCACGGCGGCTTCGAACAGGTTGCGCATCTCGCGGGCATTGCCGAATTGCTCGTTGCGCGCGGCGTACAGGCTGGTGCAGAGCGTCAGGACTTTTTTCTCCGCTTCCGTCGTGCTGACCAGTCCGCTTTGCGCCGCCATGCGGTGAAAGATTTCCGCGAGGTCCGTCGGCGGATAATCCGGAAAATTCAGATAGTTCGTGAACCGTGATTGCAGGCCGGGATTGGAATTGATGAATTGCTTCATCGGCCGGTCATACCCGGCGACGATCACGATGAGGCGGCCACGGTCATCTTCCATGCGCTTGAGCAGCGTCTCGACGGCTTCATTGCCAAAGTCTTCCGAGCCCCGTCCGGCGAGCGCGTAGGCTTCGTCCACGAACAGGATGCCATCCATCGCCGAATCAATGGCCGCATGCGTGCGCACGGCGGTCTGCCCGACGTATTCCGCCACGAGACGTCCGCGATCCACCTCGACGACATGCCCGCGTTTCAACAGGCCGAGCGATTTGTAGATGCGACCCATCAAGCGCGCCACGGTGGTCTTGCCCGTGCCGGGATTGCCAAAGAACACGCTGTGCAAACTGGCTTTCACGACCGGCAAACCCTGTTCGCGCCGCAATACCTGCATGCGCGCAAAATTAGTGGCGCGATGAACCTCGCCCTTCACCGGTTCCAAGCCGACGAGCGCTTCCAGTTCCTTGAAGATGGCGGTGAGGTCTTCTTCGCTGACACCGGGATCGGACTGGCGCTCGACGAAATCCACGGCGTATTGCCGCGACACCTCTGTGAACTGGTCGGAGAGGACGGTCGAGCGCCGCAGGCAGGCATCGGACGGTTCATTGTCCATGTTGGACAAGGTCATCAGGAGCGTTTGCAGAACTTGGCGCACAAATTCGATCGTGACCGGCTGCAAGCCCAGGTCGAGCGTGTGCCGTGTGAACATGGCGAAGATTTCGTCCAGGCCGAATTTATCCACCGGCTGCAACATGGCGGCCACGCGGTCCATCGCCTTGCGTCCGCCCTTGGCGAACCATTTTTTAAACGCCTCGGGGTCGCCATTGCCGACGGCATAGCCGGATTCGATCAGCGCCAGCGCGTCATCCGCCCGGGGCGACAGCCCCGCGATGCAGATGGAAAGGGTGCCATACGCTTGCCAGTCAGACTTTTCCGTGGCCAGCCGCCGCCAGAGCGCCAAGGTGAGCAGACGGATGAATCCGTACAGATTGTCGATCAGATCAAATTCCTCTTCGCCGATGCGTTTCACCGTCATCAATGGCGGCGTCAGGATCTGTACGCACTCGATCAGCAAGCGAAGTTGCACCAAGCTGCGCAGAATGGCCGCCTCCTTGGCGACTTCATAACCAAAGACGCTGCTGCGCCAGTCGACATTGCGCGACAACACGCTGAAACGTCGGGAATGGGACTCAAGGCTCGCGCGCAGGCGCACGGCATCCTCCGGCGTGAACAAGGATTGGGACTGGTAAAAATTCAGCAGATAATCCGTCGTCATCTCGTCCAGTTCGCCGAGGTCTTCGCGTTTGAAGGAAACCGTGCGCCCGGATTTGGGATGGCGGAACAGCGTGGTCAGGATCGAGCCGGGCAGCAAGGTTTCGTGGTTGGGCAGGGCAGGGCGGGGCGCGGTGGCGAGCGGCAGGTTGGCGGGCGCCCGCGTGACCTCGGCCAGCAGACGGGATTGGCGCAGCAATTCCTCGAGCCGCTGGCGCAGCTTGGCTTCGTCGGTTTCAGGTTGTTGGCTGGTGCCCATGCCGCATCTGACAGGTAACGTTCTAACTTCAATTGGTAGGGACAGCGCGCTGCGCTGTCTCCGTCGCCGAGCGCAGCGTCAGGCGGCGGAAGCGAACGGCAAGCATCACGTCTTACCACGTCCGTTCCACCCTCAGCTTCGCTTTTCGGGCGGGGACGCCGCAGCGCGGCATCCCTACCTGCCTAGGACATTACCCGTGAACGGCGCAAATTGCCACCCGCAGGATTGTCATGGCAAGCTTCAAGTTCCCCGGCGGTTGAAAATAAGGCTTGGCCTCGCGCGCCGGTTGGCGGTTAATTCCCCCATGGCGACCCTCGTATTTGACATTGAAACCACCGCGCTGCCGCTCGAAATGTTTGACGAAGCGCAACAGGAGTATCTCTTTCGCGACACGGAGAAGATTGACGACCCCATCGCCAAGCAGGCGAAGCGCGAGGAGATCACGCGGTTCATGAGCCTGTGGCCGTTCACCTCGCAGGTCGTGTGCATCGCCATGCTCAATGCCGAGACCGGGCGCGGGCAGTCTATTTTTATCGCCGAAGATTTTGAGGATGCCGGCGAGGCCGGACCGGTGGAGTTTGTGCCCGTAGCCGACGAGACCGAACTGCTCACCGCCTTTTGGGATGTGGCCAAGCATTATGACAACGTGGTGACCTTCAACGGCCGCGGTTTCGACGTGCCGTTCATTTATCTGCGTTCGGCGCAACTGAACGTGCCGATCACCAAGAAGAACTGGCTCGGCTACCGTTACGCCGTGGAGCCGCATTGCGACCTCGCGGAACAACTGACGTTTTACAGCGTGAGCGGACGCGATGGCGCGGCGCGGCGTTTCAATTTGGATTTTTACTGCAAAGCGTTCGGCATCGAATCGCCCAAGAGCGCCGGCGTAACGGGCATGGATGTGAAAGACATGATGGCCGACGGCCGCTTCCGCGAGATCGCCGAATACTGCCTGCGCGATGTGCGGGCGACCGTGGATCTTTACAAGATTTGGAAGGAACGGCTGGCGGGGATCAAATAAGATTTGCAGCACATGCGTACATTAGTTTGTTTTGCCCTCAAAGAAGAAGCCGTGTCGTTTCGAAAAATCGCGGCGGAAAGGCCGCACGTTTCAATGCTCATCGTCGGCATCGGGCGCTTGAATGCGGAAAAATCTATCCGCGCTTATCTGGAGGCGCATACACCGGAACTGGTGCTGACGTGCGGTTTTGCGGGCGGGCTCGATCCGAACCTCAAGATTGGCGATGTCGTTTTTGAAATGCCGCTAAAGCAGCAGTTGGAGGCGCCGGGCGGCATCTCCTCCAAAAAACTGGACGCGGCCGGTGCGAAGCCGGCCAAGTTTTTGTGCGCCAACCGGATTGCGACCACGGTGGCGGAAAAGCAGGCCTTGCGCACAGAAACCGGCGCGGAGGTGGTGGAGATGGAATCGGCGGCGATCCATGCCGTCTGCGCCGAGCGCAATATTCCTTGCGTGACCGTCCGCGTGATTTCGGACACGGCCCATGAAGATTTGCCGCTGGATTTCAACGCGCTTTCCAAGCCGGACAAGAGTTTGGATTTTGGAAAACTGGCGTGGGCCATCGCGAAATCACCGGGAAAAATCGGCGCACTGATGGCGCTGCAGAAGAAAACGAGTTTTGCCGCGAGCCAGTTGGCGGCGGTGCTGGGAAAAATTATTTCTGCGTGACGGCCGGCCGGCCGTCCGGCGGCGCGGGCTTTTTGGCATGTTCGCTGTAGCTGATGAAAGCGGCGCCGATCATGATGAAGCCGACACCCACCCAGCGGACCCAGGAAACGGTTTCACCCAGAAAGATCATCGCCGCCACCGTCGCAAACACAAAGCTCAGCGCGGTCAGCGGCCAGAGAAAGCTGATATCGCTCTTGGACATGAGCGTCAGCAGGCAGCCGAAGAACAGGGCTTCAAAAAAAACACCGAGCAAGATCTGTGGGCTGGTGACCCCGGCTTTGGCCATCCGCAAAAATTCGGCGAGGTTGTAACCGTTCATGTCGCCGATGTGGGTGATGCCCTTTTTAAGCAGGATGATGCCGGTGGATTCAAACACCAGGCCGACGAGCAGGATCAAAAGGAGCTTTAACATGGGGTCTTGTCAGTCACTGAACATACCGAAATCACGCGTTCAAATCACGCCAAATCCTGATAGCGGATCAGTTGGATGCCCAGTTTTTTTACCTGTTCGATGACGCGCGGGCTGATGAGCGCATCAAATTCGTGTTTGAACTTGTCGAGCGACGGATGGGAATACAGTTCGGAATCGCCCGCCGGCAGTTCGGGCAGCAGTTTCAGAATGTACTCCTCATCCACCTGCGAATCTTGCAGCAGGCCGAAGGTGGTCTGGGCGTGTTTGATGCCGCGCTGGCGCAACGGTTCACGGGAGCGGCTGGAAAGACATTCGTAGATCGCGGCGTGAGACACGCGGTAAAACAAACGTCCTTGCGCCATGCGCCGGCTGCGGGACAGGCAATCGCGCGTGAGCCGCAGGTGTTTGATGCCTAATTTTTCAGCATCCTCCATGAGAATTTTGAACACGACCGGGTGCAGGTGCAAGTGCAGGTGGCCGTTGAGGTGATCGAGCGGCAGGCCCGTGGCGTGAAATTTTTTGAACTGCGCGTGGATCTCGGCGCGGAGCTGTTCGCGCAGACCGCGTCTAAAAAAATAACCCATGCCGACGCCGACGGGGCGGTTGGAAAATTCGCCGCGAGCATTGACGAGGCCGGGAATCTTTTCCGGCGGCAGCGCGGAGTGGCCCATCAATAACGTCAGGTGCAGGCCCACGCCGAGGCGCGGATTTTCTTTCGCCAGGGTGACGGCTTCAGCAAAGCCCGGCTCGTTCACCATCAGGCTGGCGCTGGTGAGGATGCCCTCGCGATGGGCGCGGATGACGGTGGTGTTGACGGCGGCGGAAAGACCGAAATCATCGGCATTGACGATGAGCCGGCGGATTTCAGGGCTGGCCATAGCTGGGCGAAGTGGAGCCGGCGATATGGCGCAGCCAAGATTTGAAAACGAGCGCGAGCTTCTGCGGCTTGGACAGTTTTAACGGCGTGGGGCCGAAAACATCGAACCGGCCACGCTCCAGTTTCAAGAGCAATTGCCAGTAGACACCGCCCATGAGCTCGGCGGCGACCATGTTGCCACGCTCTTCGGGCGGCAAGGTCTGTTGCGCGAGCCGGTAAAAATTACGGGCGCGGGCCGCCACGCTGGTGGCGAGTGCGTGATAGCGGTCGGAATATTTGGACTCCAGAATCTCCGCCTCGCTGACGTTGAACCGTTTCAGTTCGCTGAGCGGGAGATAAATCCGGCCGCGGGCGGCGTCATTTTTCACGTCGCGCAAAATATTGGTCAACTGCAACGCCTTGCCGAGGTGGAGGGCGTACTCGTGGCAGGCGGGGTTTTTGTAGCCGAAGATTTCAATGCTCAGCAGGCCCACGACCGAGGCAACGCGGTAGCAGTAGAGATCAAGCTGCTCGTTATCGTCATAACGCAGCCGGTCCAGGTCCATTTCACAACCCTTGATCAGTTCATCAAAGAGTTGAAAGGGGAGTTTAAAGCGCTGGATGACGGGCTGAAATTCCTGGTTGAGGATGAACTGGGGCGGCTGGCTTTCGCAGGCGCGGCGGATGTCCGTGCGCCAGGCGGCGAGCTGTTCGCGGCGCGTTTCGGTGGGGACGGCGTCTTCATCCGCGACATCATCCACGGCGCGACAGAAGGCGTAGAGGGCGGACATGGCGTCGCGCCGTTCACGGGGCAACAGGACAAAGGCCAGCGCGAGGTTGGAGGCGCTTTTCTTGGTGAGCGCGCGGCTGTGCTGCATGATCAGAGGCCGGGCGGCGGCTGGTTGGGGTCGCGCATCGGCGGCAGGCCGCCCTTTTCCGCCAAGGTGGGGTTGTGCTGGCGATGATGACGTTTGCGGTGCTTGTGCTTGCGCTTTTTGCCCTTGGGGCGGTAGACCACCAGCCAGATCATCACCAACCCGATCGCCAGCGCGATGGCGAAGATCGTCAGGCCAAAATACACCCAGTCCGCCGATTTTCCGTTGGACGGCAATGAAAAGATTTCGTTCATCAATCAACCGCGCCGGCGGATCCGCCGTCGCCTTCTATCTTCATGTTCAACCGTTGCATCCGATAACGCAACGCATGACGGGTGAGCTTAAGTCTTTCGGCGGTGCGTGTCAGGCTGAAATTGTTCTGCTCCAGCGCAGTCTGGATGATTTCGCGCTCATGACGGCCAAGGGCATCATCCAGCGACTCGTCCGGGGCCGCAGCGGACACCGCCTTCTGAAAACGTGCCTCAACGGAGAAATCCGGCAGGTCGGCGGGCTGGATTTCGTGGCCCGTCTCGAGGATGAGCGCGCGTTCGATGACGTTGCGGAGTTCGCGCACATTGCCGGGCCAGCGCTGGGCGAGCAATTTATGCTGCGCGCCGGAGCTGAAGCCGGTGACGTTCTTGCTCATCTTGGTGCGGAAGAGTTTCAAGAAATGTCCCGCGAGCAGCAGCACGTCCTCCCCGCGCTCGCGCAGGGGCGGCAGGTTAAATTGCACGACGTTCAGGCGATGGTAGAGATCCTCGCGAAAATCACCGGTGGAGATGGCCTGGGCGATGTCGCGGTTGGTCGCGGCGATGAGCCGGACATTGACGCGCAGTTCCTCGATCCCGCCGACGCGGGTGAAGGAGCCGTCTTCGAGAAAACGCAGCAGTTTCGCCTGGAGCGGCTTGCCCATGTCGGCGATCTCATCGAGAAAAATCGTGCCGCCATCGGCCTCCTCGACGCGGCCGAGCTTTTGTTTGAGCGCGCCGGTGAAGGCGCCGCGTTCGTGGCCGAACAGCTCGCTTTCCAGCAGGGTCTCGGGGATGGCCGCACAGTTGATGCGGACATAATGGGCGTTGCGCCGCTGGCTGAGGCTGTGCAGCGCGCCGGCGACGAGTTCCTTGCCCGTGCCGCTTTCACCAAGGATCAGCACGCGCGCATCCGTGACGGACACCGTGCGGATGAGCTGGCGCACTTCACGGATCTTCGACGATTCACCGACGATCTGTTCAAGGCCAATGATCTCGCCGGCCTGGGAGCGGAGCGCGGCGTTATCGCGCAACAGGTGGTAGCGTTCGGCGCAGCGGGATACCGCATGAAACAATTCCTCCGGTTCGAAGGGCTTGGCGAGGTAGTCCAGCGCCCCGGCCTTGATGGCCTCGACGGCGAGCTTGGGCGTGGCGAAGGCGGTGATCATGAGCGAGGGCAGCTCGGGCCGCTGGTTCTTGATCTTGCTGAGAAATTCGTAGCCGGTCATGCCGCCGAGGCGGGCATCGGTGATGACCATGAAAAAATCGCCGTCGGCCAGGAGCTTGAGCGCCTCCTCGGCGGATTCGGCGGTCTGGACGGCGTAGCCCTCGTCGCCCAGCATGATCTGGAGCGAACGGCGCATGTTCTTCTCGTCATCCACGACGAGCACGGGTGGCAGCGGGAGGCTCATTTCTTAAATGGTTTGGGCAGCGACTTGGCGGGGAAGGTTACGATGAATTTTGCGCCCTTTCCAAGCACCGATTCCACGTGGACGGTGCCGCCGTACAGCTCGGTGTTGTGTTTGACGATGGCGAGGCCGAGGCCGGTGCCTTTTTCCTTGGTGGTGAAATACGCCTCAAAGATGCTGCCGAACTTGTCGGGTGATACGCCGGGTCCGTTATCCGCGACGGAGATCTCCACCGTATGATCGCGGTGGGTCAGGGCGGTGAGGGTGACCAATCCCTGGCCGTCCAAGGCGTCACGGGCGTTTTGGAGGAGATTCATCAGGATTTCGGAAAGGTGACCGCGCTGCATCAGCAGGGGCGGAAACGGGCCGGAGAATTTTTTTTCCACCCGGATGCCGGTCGGCACGGCGGCGGGGAAAACCTGTTCCACGGCCTCATCGAGTTTTTCCCGGACATTGAGTTTTTCGACCCGGCCCTCGCTCAATTGCGCATAGCCCATGATCTGGGTGATGACCTTGTCGGCATGGGTGACCTCCTCCTGGATGATCTCGACCTGCAACGAGGCGGATTTTTTGTTTTCGCGGATGGAACGTTCCAGCGAATGGGCGGCATTGCGGATGACCGCGAGGGGATTTTTGATCTGGTGGGCGAACTCGGCGGCGAGCCGGCCGGCGGAACGCAACTGCCCTTCGCGGGCGGCGAACTCGCTGGCTTCTTCGATGGCCAGCCGTTGCCGCTCGAGAAAAGCTTGCACGCCGTAACTGGTGATGGCCACGAGCCACAGCACCAGCATGCGCAGGATGAACAGTTCGCCCAGTTCATCGGCGGGCGTCATGTCGAGGGCGCGTTGCGTCTGGTCATCAAAACCGTGCATGACGGTGACTTCAATGATCGCCACGAGGGTGTAGCACAGGCTGATGGCGAAATTCAGGAACAACTGGGAAAAACCCGGCGGCAGGCTCGCGGCGTTCCGCAAGAGCAGGCCGATGAAAAGCCAGAACAGCACGCTGTCGAGCGCCCCGGTGATGCTCGTGATGCCGGCCAGCATCAGGCCGTCGATCAGGCTGCTGGTGACGACCGACCATTGTAACAGGGCCAGCGGCACGCGGCTGGCGGCAAGGATGGGCAGCGCCAACAGCGCGGTCAGGCCGATGTAAAATCCGAAGAGCAACTGGACGGTTTCCATCTGCACATCCAGGTTGCTGGAAAGCGAACTCATCCACTTCGAGTGGTAGTTGAAAGACTGGAGGATGAGCAGGATGAAGACGGCCTTGACCGGGAGCATCGTGTTGCGCTCCATGACCTCGATGCGCCGCCGGGCGCGCTCCGGGTCGGGCGCGGGGATCTCAAACAGCGTGGGCAGCCGTTTCAGCAGTTGTGAACGGCTCGAGATCATGGTTTAACGCACCAGCTTCAAGGCGCGGGCGGCGATCTGGTCCACCGGCCACAGGCGGCCGACGCCTTCATAACCGCAGGAGAGCATGCCTTCATCCGGCCCGATGAATTCCGCGCCGCGCTTTTTCAAGGTGGCCACATTCGCCTGCGTGGCGGCGTGGAGCCACATCTTTCCGTTCATGGCGGGGGCGATCAGCAGCTTCGCCTTGGGATTCAAGGCGAGCGCGATGCAACTCAAGGCGTCATCCGCGAGGCCGTGTGCGAGCTTGGCGATGACGTTGGCCGTGGCCGGGGCGATGAGCAGCAGGTCGGCCTCGTCAGCGAGAGAAATGTGGGTCGGTTTCCAGCCTTCGTCCTCGTCATAGAGATCGGTGACGACGGGATTGCGGGTGAGCGTCTTGAAAGGGAGCGGCGTGATGAATTGCTGGGCGTCCGCCGTCATGACCACGCGGACATCGGCCTTCGCCTTGGTGAGCAGCGAGGCCAGGTCGGCGGCCTTGTGCGCGGCGATTGAGCCGGTCACGCCGAGAACAATTTTAGCACTCATGATTTAAGGTAGCTTAAACGGACGGGCGGTGCGAATCCATGCGGAATTTAAATCCTTCGGCGGAGCGCGGGCTTTAGCCCGCTTCAATGCTGCCATTCCTTTGGACGTTGAAGCGGCATAAATGCCGCGCTCCCCAGTCAGCGCGCCTTGGATTTAAACGGCGCAATTCCTATTTGCCTTCAAAAATCCGGCGCGATGGAACGGGTGACGCGCATCTTTTCCGCTTCCACGATCTCCATCATGCGGCGCAAATCTTCCTGCTTGGTGGTGCTGAAGAGCAGGTAATCAAAATTTTTCCACTGGGCGACCTCCTGTTTGGCGACGGCAAGGCGTTTTTGGATGACGGCGGCGGAATCTTGATTCCGCTTTTTCAGGCGTTCTTCCAGCACCTCCGCGGCTTGCGGGGTGAGGAAGACGGTCACGAGGGCCTTCTTCAATTCCGGCTCTTCCGCCGCGCGTTCGCGGATGGTGGCCGCGCCCTGTACATCCACGTTCAGCAAGACATCCTTGCCTTCACGCAATTTGCCGAGCAACTCGGATTTCAAGATGCCGTAGCTGTTGCCATAGACGGTGGCGTGTTCCAGAAAATTGCCGGCTTGCAGGCGTCGCAAAAAATCCGACGCGTCAAAAAAGTGATAGTCTACGCCGTCCTTCTCGCCGGCGCGCGGTTCACGCGTGGTGCAGGTGATGGCGCGGGTCATGTCCGGGCGCGCGGCCAGGAGCAGTTCGCAGAGCGTCGTCTTGCCGCCGCCGGAGGGCGCGGAGATCAGGATCAGCAACGGGGCGGGATTTTTTTTGGACATGTTGGTCACTCCACGTTTTGCGCCTGTTCACGGAACTTTTCCAGTTCCGCCTTCAAGGTCACGACTTCGCGCGAGATGATGGCATCGTTCGCCTTGGAACCGATGGTGTTGATCTCGCGGTTCATTTCTTGTGCGAGAAAATCGAGCGTGCGGCCAACCGGTTCCTTGGCCTTGGCGCAATCGGCGAACTGCTGGAAATGGCTTTGCAAGCGGGTCAGTTCCTCCGAGATGTCCGAGCGGTCGGCGAAGAGGACGATTTCCTTCAGGAGGCGTTCATCATCCGGCGCGATGTTTTCGAGGCCGGCGGCCTTGATGCGGTCGATGAGGTTTTGGCGGTAATTTTCGGCGGTGGTGGGCGCCTGCTTCTGGATCTTTTCCACGGCGGTGCGCATGATGCCGGTGCGGGTTGCCAAATCTTTCGCGAGATGGGCGCCTTCGCGTTCGCGCATCTTCAACAGCGCGGCGAGGCCCTGGTTCAGGGCTTTTTCCACGGCGGGCCACAGATCTTCCTCCTCGGCCAGTTCCTCATCGGTCTGGAAAACGCCGGGGGCGCGCAGGACGTGGTCGAGCGTCACTCCGCCGGCCAGTTTCAGGGTCTTGGCGAGCTTGGCGAGTTCGGCGGCATAGGATTTGGCGAGCTCGGTGTTGAGATGTTTGCGGGCGCTGAGCTTGTCCTCGGCGGCGTGGAGGGAGACGCGCACATTGACGCGGCCGCGCGCGACGCCGCGATGGATCACCTCGCGGATCTGTGTCTCGAGCATCTCGGTCTTGGGCGGGAGCGTGACGGACACCTCGGCCTGTTTGCGGTTCACGGAGCTTAATTCCACCGTGACCTTGAAGCCGTCCTGCGCACACTCACCGCGACCGTAACCCGTCATGGATTTCATCCGGCGGATGATGCAAAAAAATGGGGTGGCAGGCGAATTAATTTTGTGAACGGGGTGAAATCGAGGACGAAGACGAGGACGAGGGCGAGAAGGAGGGCGAGAAGGAGGGGACCCGAAATCAAACTGGACGGGGTGAAAGTGAAAGTTTAGCGTACGGAACATGAAGCCGGACAGTTCAAGCCATGGTTCAAATTCATGAAAGCACCCCTTCCGCCCAATGAGGCCAGCCGTTTGGAGGCCTTGCGCAGCTACCATGTCCTCGATACCGCGCCGGAGCAGGCGTATGACGATGTCACGCGCATCGCCTCGGCGATCTGCGGCGTGCCCATCGCCATCATGGCGATGATCGATACGGACCGGCAATGGTTCAAATCCAAGGTGGGGGTCGAAAATAGTGAGACGCCGCGCGACCAGGCATTCTGCGCGTATACCATCCACGAGACGTCCATCTTGGAAGTGGAAGATGCCACGCGCGACACCCGTTTTTCCGATAATCCGCTGGTGCTGGGGAATCCGAACATCCGTTTTTACGCGGGCGCGCCGTTGATCACGCCCGAAGGGCAGGCGCTCGGCTCGTTGTGCGTCATCGACCAGCATCCGCGCAAATTGACGGACGATCAAAAGGCCAGCCTGTCCGGATTGGCGCGGCTGGTGATGAACAATTTGGAGCTGCGCCGGGTTTCCGCCAAGCTGGCGGAGGCGGTGGCCAACATCAAGACGTTGTCGGGGATGGTGCCCATCTGTGCCGGCTGCAAACAGATCCGCGACGATGAAGGTTTTTGGCAGCAGGTGGAGACGTACGTCGCGGCGCATACGGAGGCGAATTTCAGCCACGGGTTTTGCCCGAAATGCACGAAAGTTTATTTTCCGGGGATTGTGATGCCGGAGAGGAAGTGACGGGGTGACGTGTGATGGAAACGCATTCATCGAAGACGAAGCCGCTTTTCGAAAAAGTTCAAAAAGGCATATTCCTCGTGGGCTTTTCCGTGTTGAGCGGGATGTTTGGCCTGGGGCTGACCTGGCTCGTATTTGCTGTCACCGTCCTGCCTTGGTTTAAAAGTTCCAATCACGGTTTTGATCCGATCGCGTGGTGTATGCCTGTGCTCCTCATAGGAGGCGTCGCGGGATTCATCATCGGCCTTATTTTTTCTTTAAAAAAAGCGGCGGGAGGCACGGCAGCGGTTGCCGAGTTTGATCGAGACTATGTCGGCGGGCGTGGGCGCGGACACATATATGCGGGATTTCCACTTTTGATCGTGGCGCTTTTGACTCCCTTTTTTGACCGGATAACACGGTTGGTTGGCCAGAAATATGATGTTTATGTCTTCTTAGGAATCGCTTTGGTTGTGTTCGTGACAATCATTATTTTGCAAGAAAAAATCCCGGAGCGATGGACGATGTTGATGGGAATCATAGGTTGGTTGCTGATTCTGTTGCTCGCTGTGTGGTATTGCTTCTTTGGTCCAGGGGCTTTTGGCCATTCCACTTTTTGATTTCGTTTTGTTTCCGGTGAATTGAAAAAGAAGGCGGATCAGGCCGGGCGGGGTTCTTTGATTTCCCATTTTTGCGCATTCTGATTGAACGCATCTTCAGGAAAGCGGCAGAGGGCTGCCGCACTCCAAAACGCTAGCGCGCGGTACGCGGGCCGATTATTTCTTCAACTTCAAGGCCTTCAGCGCCGCCTTGAAATCTTTCGGCAGCGGGGCTTCGAAATTTACGATTTTGTTTGTACGCGGATGGATGAAGGAGAGCTTGTGCGCGTGAAGCAGGACGCGCGGGGCGGTGTAGCCGGTGAGCTTGATGAATTTTTTATTTTGCGTGGCGCCGTAGGTTTCATCGCCGAGGACGGGGTGGCCGAGGTGCTGGAAATGCACGCGGATCTGATGCGTGCGGCCGGTGTGGATCTCGGCTTCGGCGTGGGTGGCGTGCGCGAGGCGTTCGAGGACGCGGTAGCTGGTGTGCGCGGCGCGGCCGTCGCCATCGGGATGGACGGCCATGCGTTTGCGGTGAATGGGATGGCGGGCGATATCGGCGATGATCTCGCCGGCATCTTGTGCGACGAGGCCAATGAGAATGGCGTCGTAAAATTTCTTCACCGTGCGCCCGGCAAATTGTTGCGAGAGGGCGAGGTGCGTTTCATCGTTCTTGGCGACGACGAGGCAGCCGCTGGTTTCCTTGTCGAGCCGGTGGACGATGCCGGGTCGCGCGACGCCGCCGATGCCGCTCAGTGAACCTTTGCAATGATGGAGCAGGGCGTTGACGAGCGTGCCGCCTTCATGGCCGGCGGCGGGATGGACGACGATGCCGGCGGGCTTGTTCAGCACGAGCAGCGATTTGTCCTCGAACAGCACCTCGAGCGGAATTTCCTCGGGCAAGGTTTCGGAGGGGCGCGCTTCGGGCCAGCGGATGGTGATCGCTTCGCCGGCGCGCGGGGCGTGGGTGGCCTTGGCGGGCTGGCCGTTGATGCGGACATCGCCGGACTCGATGAGGCGCTGCATGGTGCCGCGCGAGACGGTCGGGAATTTGCCGCGCAGAAAGGTATCGAGCCGCACGCCGGGTTGGGAATGGTCGACGGTGAATTGTTCGTTGGGAGCGCTCATCACGCGGGTTTGGGCGCGCTATCGCTGCGCCAGTTGATGAGGAAGATCAGGGCGACGCCGGTGCAGATGGCGGAATCGGCGACATTGAAGGCGGGAAAATCCCACGGTTCGTAGGAGCCGCGGCGTTGCATATAGAAATGGAGGAAATCCACGACGGCGTGGCGTCCGGGCAGGAGGCGGTCAGTGAGGTTGCCGATGATGCCGCCGAAGATGAGGCCGAAGGCGAACTGGCCGAGGAGGCGGTCGGCGTTGAAATGGCGGCGGGTCAGGAACAGGACGACGAGCGCGGCGATGGCGACGGTGGCGAGCAGGGCGTTGTTGCCGGTGAACATGCTCCAGGCGGCGCCGGTGTTGACGCGATGGGCGAGGTTGAAAAAACCGGGGATGATGACATGTTCATCGCCCTCGACAATATTATGAAGGACGAGCCATTTGGTGAACTGGTCGAGGACAAAGACGATGGCGGCCAGCGCGAAGATGCGTTGGGTGGCGGCGTTGACTGTGGGCTGGGCGGCGGACATTTGGAGCGGGGATTATGGCGGAAATTTACCGGATAACAAGAAAAGCCCAAAGCAGGAGAAAGCTCCAATATTCAAAAATGACGAAGTTCGAATGACGAATGTGCGTGGGGCGTTGCGGAAATGATTCGAACGGCGGTTGCAAGAGGCATGCTGCGGTTGGCCCCTTTCTCTCTGACACAGCCGCCGCCCATTCGCACCCGGTTTACGGTCATTCATAGAGCGTGCGGAGTTATCCGGCTGAATCCGTCTTCTCAATTATTTAAAAGCCACCGATCAGGGAATTTATGACTTGCGGACGGTATGGTAATGGTCGATCAAAGGAGGTGTCGTGCCACAAAGTGCCTGCTGTGCAGGCAAACAGGGTCGCAGCGCGAACCCTGTCCACCTTTTAAGGGCTGTCGGCGGCCGTGGAAATGAGAGCCTCCTCACGCCGGCTGCTACAAATTGTATCGAATGGCCGGTTGAATTTTTTGACGCGGGGCGGGAAGGGGGGTTGCGATGGGTGCGTGGCATTGATTCGCATTTTGATCGACGGTTATTCGCTGCTCGAATGTCGATAATGCCCAAATTTCTCTACTGTTTTTAGCTTTTATATTTTTACAAACTCCTGTAGTCCCTCAAAATCATATTCTTCAGCCGTGAACTTTTTGGCCTCGAAGTCGCGAATCTCAAAACACATTTCGTTCGCGTTCAATTCATCATCAATCATTGGATTGTTGAGGGGAATCACTTGTCGCACAAGCAACTGATGCGGTGCGGAAAATCTCCATGTACCCGGGTAGCTTTCTGCATTTTTGAAAGTAGTTTCGGCAGAGCCGTCTTCATGCAAAACCAATTTGATAAGCCGCTTTGAATTCTGCCAGTGTCCAACCAATTGCGCTCGCTCCATATCTTTCATAACTCAAGAGTTTTCATATATAAAACCCAATGTCAAATTTTGTAGCGGCGGCACAATATCCGCGACTGACATTTGAAATTAACCGTGAGCTTTGTTTCATGGACGAAGTGCGTTGTTGAGAATAAACTTTGGTATGGCGCTCATTCGCATTCTTGTAGATGGGTTTTCGTTGTTGCACGCCTGGCCGGAGCTGGCGGAGGGGGCGCCGCGTCATTCGGAGACGGCGCGGGATGCGTTGATGGAGCTGTTGCAACAATATCAGGATGCGTGCGGAACGCCGGTGACGGTTTTTTTCGACGGGCGGGGGAGCCGCAAGTCGAAGCCGAAAAACCAGTCGGCCAATGCGGTGGAGGTGCTGTTTTCCAGCAGCGGGCAAACGGCGGATGATTTGATCGAGCGCGCGGCGGTGCGCTTTCAGGCCTATGGTGAGGTACTGGTGGTGACGAATGACAATGCAGAACGCAGCATTGTGGGCGGATTTGGCGGATCGACAGCAAGCTGTGAGAATTTTATCCGCATGATCCAGAATGCGCTGGCGGACTTGGCGGAAAACCTGAACAATCATAACCAGTCCGAACGCAACCGTTACAAGCGTTCACGTTGATATGATGAACCATTCACAATCGCCAAGAATTTCGCCGGGAAGCTTCCCGGCCGCGCGCTGGTTTTATGCGGCGTTGCTGGCGGCGGTTTTATTTTCCACCGGGGTGGCCCATGCGGCGGTGATCGAGCAGCGCTGGTTGCTGATCTTCAACACTTCGTCCGGGATGAAGAAACGGTTGCCGGCGGTCGAGACGCAGATCGCCACTTTATTGACGAAAGATTTTGCCCGTGATCTGCGCGAGGGGGACAGCGTCGGTGTGTGGACGTTTAATGACAAGCTGTCAATGGGGAAGTACCCGTTGATCAACTGGGATCCGAAACGTTCGTGGCTGATGATCTCAAATTTGACGACGTTCGTCCGCAAGCAGGATTACACCGGGGTCAGCAGTCTGGCGACATTGCAGCCGACGCTCGACAGCGTGATCGAGGACTCGGACCGGTTGACGGTGGTGATCGTGTGCGATGGCGACGGGGATTTTCAATGGACGCCGTACAACGAGGGGATGAACGAGACATTGAAGCAGACGCGGGAGGACCGGAAGAAATTGAAGCTGCCGTATGTGATCATCTTGCGGACGCAGATGGGCAAATATGTCGGGGCAACAGTGAATTTCCCGCCGCTGGCCGCGAACTTGCCGCCGTTTCCGTTGTTGCCGAGCGAAATCAAAGCGCTCGCGCCACCGCCGGTCGTGGTCAAACCGCCGCCGCCCGCGCCGATCACGCCGCCGCTCGTGATCGTGGGGACGCATGTGAGCAGCGACACGAATGATCTGGTGAAATATGCCGTGACCAATGCGGCGCCGGTGGTGGTGGAAAAGCCTGCGGTGGTAACGCCAGAACCTCCGGTTCCGCAAAACGTGGCCCAGACGGCTCCGGTTGTTGCAGCGCCAGCCGTGGCGCCGACTGCGCCGGTCACTCCGGTCGCGCCGAAGGCCCAAGAGAACGTTATCGCGACGACCAATGCGCGGATCGGCACGAATGAAGTGGTGGCGGTGACGATCGTGGATGACCGGGACACGCGAATTTTGACGTATGTGGGCGTGGGGTTGTTGGGGGCGGCGGTTGTGCTGGTGATTTTTCTGATCACGCGGGGCCGGTCGACGCCGCGCAGCAGCCTGATCACAAGTTCGATGCAAAGCGATCCGCGGCCGCCTGAACAAAAATGATTTCTTTAGCGCGTGACTTTTGCGGCCGGCTCTGGAAAATTTCGCATTCATGAAAACTTTCAAATTGAATTTATTTTGTGCCGCGGGTTTGTTTGCGCTGATCGCGGCCGGTTGCTCGAACGAGAAACCCGCCCCGGTTCCGGCCTCGCCGCCGCCGCCGGCAGCCTCCACCAGCACCCCGAGCGCGGCCGTATCTGCCGTGCCCGCGCTGCCGGCCGGATCTTTCAATGACCCGTCCAAACTGACGGAGACGGCGCCGGAAACGTACACGGTGCAGTTCGATACGACGAAGGGGCAGTTTTCAGTGGAAGTGACACGCTCGCTGGCGCCCAACGGCGCGGACCGTTTTTATAACCTGGTGCGTTCCGGTTTTTTCACGGACGTCGAATTTTTTCGCGTGATCCCCGGCTTCATGTGCCAGTTCGGCATCCACGGTGATCCGGCGGTTTCCGCGAAGTGGCGCGAAGCGAACATCGGTGATGATCCGGTGAAGGGCAGCAACACGCGTGGCGCGATCACGTTCGCGACGGCCGGTCCGAACACGCGCACGACGCAACTGTTCATCAATTTCGGTGACAATGTGGGATTGGACGGGCAGGGTTTTTCGCCGTTTGGGAAGGTGACCGGGACGGGCATGGACGTGGTGGACAAGATCAATGGCGAATATGGCGAAGGCGCGCCGGGCGGCCGGGGGCCGGATCAGGGACAGATCCAGAACGAGGGCAACACATATCTCAAGAAGGATTTCCCGAACTTGGACTACATCAAGTCCGCGACTGTCGTCTCCGCCGGCAGCGCGAAGTAAACCAAACCAGGAGCACAAATTGTAAGTAACACGGAAGTTGTATCTATGAGCGAAATCGCAATCATCAAAACCACCGAAGGTGAAATAACGCTGGAATTTTGGCCTGACGTGGCGCCGAAGACCGTCGAAAATTTCAAAAAGCTCGCGAAGAGCGGCTTTTACGACGGGACGTGTTTTCATCGCATCATCAAGGGTTTCATGATCCAGGGCGGCGACCCGTTGACGAAGGATCCGAGCAAGGAACATTCCTGGGGCACGGGCGGTCCGGGATGGCAGATCAAGGCAGAGTTCAACGAGCGCAAGCACCAGCGCGGTGTCATCTCGATGGCGCGCAGTTCCAATCCGGATTCCGCCGGCTCGCAGTTTTTCATCTGCGACGGGGACGCGTCGTTTTTGGACCGGCAGTACACGGCCTTCGGCAAATTGACGAAGGGCGAGGAAGTGCTGGCGAAGATCGCCGGCACATCGGTGGGCGCGAGCGGTTCAGGTGAACCGAGCAAGCCGCTCAAGCGCATCGGCGTGGTGAGCATCAGCATCCTAGAGCCGACGGTGAAGTGACAGGCGGCGGCAGTTTTAAAGGCGCGGAATTTAATTCCGCGCCTTTTTTATTGTATCAGTCAGGGCGGTTATTGGCCGGGAGATGAGGTGGCAATAGTGGTCGACGTTGAGTCCCAAAGTGGTTGATGGACTGGTGCTTGCCTGCTTCGCACCTCGCTGTCAGCACCGCTGAAATCATCAAATATGCCCAATAAACGGGCACTTCTTCATAATCCGGGAGCAGTTATTTTAGTTAAGCAATCACTTCCTCTGCCGATTTAACAGTTGAAAGCGTTTTACGGCACAACAGCCCGGGAAAAGCATATTTATCAATACGCCCGGAATGGTGGCCGAAACCCGCGACCTGAAGGCTTGAACTTTAAGATTCAGAGGGTGGGCGAATCCTGCGGCATCGAAGTGCGCGAGATCGGGGAAATCAGCCGGACAGCGGGACTTCGATGGCCAAGGGTCTTCCAGCGTCGATGGCGCGGGGTGAAACCGGGCAATTTTAATTAAAATCTATATATGATGGGTAGTATCCATAAGAACGACCTCCGGTCGTTGGCGACCGCGATGATGCTCGCATTTGTCTTCAAGTGCGGAGTGCCGGCGGCATGGGCAGAGGAGACAAATGCCGCACCGGTTCCGGTCGTTGCCATCCCGGCCGCAGTCATTCCGCTGACGGGTGAACAGGCCCTGCAAAAATTGCTCGAGGGCAATGCGCGTTTTGTGGCGGGCCAGACCGTTCACCCGGATCAAACAGTCGAACGCCGCCAAGCATTGGCCGGCGGCCAAAATCCTTTTGCGATCGTGCTGACCTGCTCGGATTCGCGCGTGGCGCCGGAACTCGTTTTTGACCAGGGGCTGGGAGATCTGTTCGTGATCCGTAATGCCGGAAATGTTTTGGACGATCATGTGATCGGCAGCATCGAGTACGCGGTGGACCATTTGCATGTGCCGTTGATCATCGTGGTGGGCCATGAAAAATGCGGGGCCGTTTCCGCAGCGGTCGCGGGCGGCCAGGTGCCGGGTCACATCCACAGCCTCACGGATGACCTGGCGCTGGTCATCGAGCAGACCAAAGATCTTCCGGGCGACAAAGTGGACAATGCCGTGCGGGCCAATGCCCAACGGACGGCGGAGATTTTGAAACACGTGGAACCGATCATCAAGGCCGCGGTCAGCAGCACAAACCTGACGATCGTCGCGGCGCGTTACGAACTGGGCACCGGAAAGGTCGAGATCCTCAAATAAAAATCCGTTTATGCAAAACCTGACCATCGGGAAAAAAATTGCGCTGGGGTTCGCCGCGCTGATCTTCATCGCCGCGCTGCTGGGCGGGATGGCGGTTTTTAACATGACGTCGGTGCAGACACAGGCGCGGACGCTGGCCGAGGGCTATGTGCCGGAGACACAGATCGCCGGCGATCTGGAGGCGGCGATCGCCCAGGCCCAACTGGGCATCCGCAGCTATGGTTTGACGGCGGATGCCAGCTACCTGGAAATCGCGCGCAAGGCGCTCGCCATCGCGCATACGCAACTGGACGCCGCCCGGAAGCTTTCCGAGGCGCATCCCGAACTGGTCAAGCTGCACGCCGCCCTCAAAGAACTGGATCCGACATTACAGACGTACGAGGACCTGGTCGGGCAGACCGAGACCAAGAACAAGGACATCCTGGCCGGACGTGACCAGCTGAACCAGGCCGCCGCCGATTTCAATGTCAACATCGACAAGCTGATCGCCGGGCAGGAAGCAAAGCAAGCCAACGAGATCAAGGCGTTCTTGGAGGTGGCCAAGTTGCAACAACGTGCCGACAAGCTGGCATTGGCCCATACCATCCGCAGCGAAGGCAATGCCGCGCGGATCGCGGTTTTCAAGTCGCTGGCCATGCGGGACCCCAAATTGATCGAGGACGGGCTGAAAGGTTTTGACGTGATGGACGGAAATTTTACGAAGCTGCTGGGGCTTTTGGTAGTGCCGGAAGACATCGCGGAATTGAACAAGGTGAAGGCTGACGCGCACGCTTATCGTGATGCGATGATGCAAACGAGGGATGACAATGCGGCCCTGGCCACGATCGGCAAACAACGGCTGGCGACGGCGGAGCGGTTGGACGCATTGGTGACCGACATCCAGTCTACGGGCATGAAGCGGACCGTGGACGCGGCCAACACTTCAACCCAGAAACTTTCCGCCGCGTCATGGACAATGATTGTCGGCCTCATTGGTGCGATCGCACTCGGGGTGGTCGTGGCCTTTTTAATCATCCGGAATTTCAACCGGGTGCTGACCATGGTTGCGCATTCTTTGAATGAAGGTTCCGAACAGGTGGCTTCGGCCTCCGGCCAGGTTTCCTCGGCGAGCCAGACTTTGGCCGATGGCGCCAGCCAGCAGGCTTCCTCGTTGGAGGAGACCAGTTCCTCGCTGGAAGAAATGTCCTCGATGACCAAACGCAATTCTGAAAATGCCCTGAAGGCCACCGAACTGGCCAAAGAGGCGCGCGTGGCCGCCGACAAGGGTGCCGCCGACATGCATACCATGGCTGCGGCCATGGAAGCCATCAAAGCGTCCAGCGATGACATTGCCAAGATCATCAAGACGATCGATGAGATTGCTTTTCAAACGAACATTCTCGCGTTGAACGCGGCGGTCGAGGCCGCGCGCGCCGGGGAGGCGGGCATGGGGTTCGCCGTGGTGGCGGATGAGGTGCGCAATCTGGCGCAACGTTGCGCGCAGGCGGCCCGGGAAACTTCCGGCAAAATTGAAGGTGCCATCACCAAATCCGGCCAGGGCGTGGAAATCACGAACAAGGTGGCGGCGACCTTGGATGAAATCGTCTCAAAAGTGCGGCAGGTGGATGAACTGGTGGCGGAGGTCGCCGGGGCCTCGCGCGAACAGACGGACGGGATCGCGCAGATCAACCAGGCGACCGGAGTGATGGACAAATTGACCCAGACCAACGCGGCCACGGCCGAGGAAAGCGCGGCGGCGGCGGAACAATTGAATTCCCAGGCAGTGGTGATGAAACAATCGGTGGCCGACCTGTTGCAACTGGTGGGCGGCAAGAGCTCTTTGGCGGCAAGTCACGCGCCTGCCGATGCCCGGCGCAACCCGGCACGGGCCGGCCGCCCGGTGGTGAAATATTCCACCGCAGGCAGAAGCGACCACGGCCATGCGGCCACAGCGGCTGACAAGCGGCGGCACGAAATTCCGATGGGTGGCGATTTCAACAGCTTTTGACCGGGAGCAACGCGGTCACGGCCCGGTTTGATTTCCAGGCGCGGAATTTATTCCGCGCCATTTTTATTGTGTGGGCATCGGTGTTCCGGCGTGGTTAGAATTCCGGCGTGGAAATCGCCCAGCTTGCCCAAGTCCTAGTCGCCCTCGGCTGTCCCGCCGATAAATCCGCCGAGATGGCGGCCCAGCTTGATAAACGCGCCCGCCAGGTGGCCGCCGAAAAGGGCGGTACCTACGAGGATGCCATGCCGCATCTTCTTACCCTCATGCGGCAAGGATGGGCGGCCAAGGCCA
>DASZCA010000458.1:0-5106 GCA_035943555.1 Verrucomicrobiia bacterium | reverse complement strand
CACCCAATCCCGGCCCAGCAATTGATTTACTGTCAACTGCAGCGACTTTTCCTCATAATCAAGATTCTCATGCAAGGTCGAATTAGTTGCGTAATCAAGCTCATCTGGCAGGCTTTCAAAAACACCGACAGATTCGCCGATTTTCGACCTCAACATCTCACCACTTAATTGCACATATGTACCGGTGGCAAATTTCTGTTCCAATGAAAATCCAAAAGTCTCGTCCCGGGCGGCACCGTTCTGCGCCACGCCCGGTTCGCCGATGATGGTGCGGAACGTCTGTAAAAAACCGGCCACTTGGGTGGGTTCTATCCGTTCACTCTGATCCAGATTCTGCCCGCCCAACGAGCGCGTATAGGCAAAGCGCAATGTGGTATCTTTTGTGGGTGTCCAAATCAGCCCGGCTTTGGGCGATAGCTGGCTGTCTTTTTGAGACTGCGCTGATACAGGCAAATAAAACAAGCTGGCCGGATACTCCATCCAGTCATAGCTCAATCCTCCAATCAATTCCAATGGCTCGGCGATCTGCCACGTATGGTAGCCGTAAAAACTGAAACGCTTTAATGTCGAGTCCAATTTTTGCCGGTACATGTTATTCAAAAACTCGTCAGGGAATGCTGAAGCATGAGACTCAAAGTTGGTCGTGTCAAACGAGCCATATTGAAAACGTCCACCAAGGATTGTCGTATGATTTCCCTGTTCGAATATTTGTTGTAACTCGGCGGTATAAAGTGTCAATTGATTGTCATAAGCATCATTCAAAGACAAACCGCCCACCACCGAGTTTAACTCCAAGGGATCGGTGGTTAGATTGGCAGATCGGGTGGCCATTATAAACGGCACCGTTCCCGTCAACGAGGTGTCTGCCTCCGTGCGGGACGCCAAAAAAAGCGTCTGTACGCCCGGACTCCACTCATGATGATAGCCAAGCACCAGGTCGGGGGCCTGTTTTTCATCAATACTCGTGGTGGGATTCGCCATTGACGGATCGTAGTACTGGCCCAAATCCCCGCTTTCAATCCGGCGATCATCCACCTCGGCATACACGCTGTCTGCGGGTGTCACCTGGAATTTAAGCATGAGCCGCAGCGCTTTGTCCTCCACGCGATTATTACCCCGCTGCCCCGGATCCGAAAGATAATCACCTTCCAATCCGTAACTAAAATTGTCATAGGTGCCATACTGCAAAGCAGACTCATTCCACGCCCCACGGCTTAAATACTCCGTGCTGGAAATCACTCCTATGCGATTTTGCTCAAATGCATTGAAACGTAACGGCTGCGACATGATGGATGAAAAAATCCCCGCGCTGGCTGGCGCCAGCAATTCGGTGATCAAAGATTCACTCTGGGCAGCCGTCTCATAACGTGAATTATTCTGCCCCGGCTGAATCGCTCCGTAATAACTGTTCCCCAGAAAATTATGCGCGGCATAATTCGCGTAATCGTAATTCACCGCCCGCCCCGCTTCATCAATGCTGACCTCTGCCATGCCCGCGTCTTGGTATATTCGCGCCAAGTTCGCGCTGCGTACTGCGCTATCTTCATCCAGCAACAACTGCGAGCGATACACGCTGCGGTTATCATTCAGCGACTGCGATTTTTCCAAGTCCCGGATCGCGTCATTGATCTGGTTGCCTTGCTGGTTGAACAACGCAGAATAAAGCCATGCCGTCGGATCATTCGGGTCAAGTTTCTTCGCCAGCGCCAATTCCTTCCTCGCGTGTGCATCATCGCCGACATAGGCGTATGCCTTCCCCAAATAGCTACGCAACTCCGCGCGCTGTGGCTCCAACGCGGCGGCCACCAGCAGATCTTTGCGTCCGCCCGACTTGTCACCCAAATGGATGCGCGTCAGCCCGCGTCCGAGCCACGCATTGCCCAGACCGGCATCAGCGGCAATGGCACGGTCAAACCATTCCCGCGCCTTCTTCGGCTCGTTTTGCGCCGCCAGAATAAAACCTTTCAAAGCCAGTGCTTGGGCATTGTGCGGTGATAACACCAAACTCCGGTCCAAATCCCGCAATGCCGGCTTAGTCTCACCAAAACTAAATTCCAATTCCGCCGTCCGCTCCCAGGCAAAGCCAAAGTTCGGCGATTTTACCGTCGCCTTCCGCGCGAGTTCGAGCGCCTTTCGCAAGGAAGTTTCCCGGATCGCCAGCGATTGCTCGAAATAAGAACCCGCCATCAATTCTGCCGTCAGTTCAGGTTTATCCGTGGCGGCGGAAGGTTGTCGTTTCACGGCAGCCATAAGCTGGCGCAAGGCATCACCCAATTTTTTTGAGGCACCGGATTTATCAGATATGCCGGACAAGGTCGTTTCCGCCTCACCCGCTTCACCCACCGAAAGCAGCAGCGCGGCGTGATATATTTTTTCTGGATCGGATGCGCCGGTTCGCCCGGCGGGATATTGTGCCAGTGCCGCCGGCAGATCACCGGTACGATACGATGCCAGCGATCCGGCCAGATCCTTCTGCTCACCTTCCGAAAGTTGTAATTCATCCGGATCAACCACCGCCGGATAATAGAAGCACCACTGCAGAAGATTGTTCGCGATGAAGCCGGCCGTACGTTTGGGAGCACCACCCGGCACCACCACGGCTTGTTCACCGTTGGTCAGCACCAGCGTGGCCTGGGCATTGCCAAGATGCACTTTACCCTCGATCACCGATAATGTGGAAGCGTCTGTCTCATCCACGGCCATGACAAATTCCGTCCCATCCACCCCTGCGGCCGCCCCAGGCAGGATGCAGTTGATGTGTCCCGGCTGGTCGCGGTGAAAAAAGGAAACCATTCCCCGGATCAGATGCAGGCCGGCCTGGTCACCCGGATGATCGGGCGGCAAAATTTCCAGTGCCGTGACCGCGTCCAAGGATACAATGCTTTGGTCTGACCAATGGAGCGTTACCCGGCTGCCACTCCCGGCGCGCAGCCGATCAAGCGGGTATAGAATTTGGCCGGCGTGCGCCTTTTCCCAATTGGTCGCTCCTTTGGCCAGAACCTCGGCTCCCCCTTGGATTCCAGCGATACTGATTGAATTGGTCAGGCTGGGATTGTCAATGGATTGCGCCTGTGCGCATGGCGCGGCGAGCGCCGCAAGCACAACAGCAATTGTGGCCAGCACAACCCTTCCGATATTTCGATTAACCAAGTTCACGAATTCCCGTTCTGACACAAGATTTGTTGAATACTCGACCGTAAAAAAGCCATAGTGGCGACCGTTTGGCAATCCATTTCGGGGCATTATTTTGTTTGCCAAGCGGCGGAGGAAAAGCCATTACTGGACTCATGGCACATCCTGCCGATGAATTGATTCCGACGCGCGCGACGTTGATCCACCGCCTCAAGAACTGGCAGGATCAATCCAGCTGGCAGGATTTCTTCGATACCTACTGGAATCTCATCTACACGGTAGCCCTGAAGCGCGGTCTTAACCCGGCGGAAGCCGAGGATGTGGTGCAGGAAACTCTCATTTCCGTGGCCAAACACATGCCCACCTTCAAATACGATCCCACCATCGGTTCCTTCAAAGGCTGGTTGTTGAACATGACCCGCTGGCGTATCGCTGACCAGTACCGGAAACGCAACTATCTGTCCGGTTCGGATGACTTGGATGAATCTGACACCGGTGGCATGAAAGTCGACAAGCTGGCCGAATGGCTCGCCCCCGACCTCGAAAAAATTTGGGAAAGTGAATGGGAAAATAATTTGCTTAAAGCCGCACTCACTAGCGCCCGCCGCCGGCTGGATCCTGCTCATTATCAGATTTACGATTTTTACGTGAACAAGGGCTGGCCGCCCGAAAAAGTTGCCGATGCCTTCTCCATCCCCATCGGCCAAGTTTATACGGCCAAATGTCGGGTCACCGAAGTCATCCGCCAGGAAATCGAACGTTTGGGCCAAGAGATGATTTAACAGCCATTTTCGCAGCCTGTTTTTCAAGACCCTTCTCCGGCTGCATTGGGTAATACCGCTTTATCCGGGATAAGCAAACATGCACCCACGCTTGCATGGTCAGGCTGTCGCACTCCATACCCTCTATTTAATTTTTTTCCAGTTCGCCAAATCGTTGCGTGCCAAATCCCCGCACTTGAACTAGAGTGACCGCCTTGATGAAAAAAATGTCAGCACTCCTGCTCGTCCTGACCCTTTTGTGCCTCATCGCCACCGGCAACTGCGCGGCCGCTCCCACCAATACCCAGCCGCCCGAGCCCTTCGATTTCGCCGCCCCGGCCCTGCTCACCGGTACCGTGTACGAAACCGGCTCCGACCACAAAAAGGTCCTCTTTAAATTCCAGCGCACCGCCACCCGCTCCGGCTCGACCGTCCATGCCGAACGCAAATTCACCCTGCCCGATGGCACCATCGCCGCCACCGAATCCATCACCTACGACTCCGGCCAGCTCGTTGCCTGCGACATGAAGGAATTGCAGGCCGCCCTCTGGGGCAAAATTCAGATCACCGGCACACCCAAGAATCCATCCCGCCAAAAAATCATCATCAGCCACGGCACCGCTGCCGATACCAAAAAAGCCGGCACCAGCGACGATCTCGACAAGGACACCTTGATCGACGATACGATTTACCCCTTCATCATGGCGCATTGGGACGACCTCACGCACGGCACCTCCGTGAAATTTCGTCTCGTGGCGGTGGAATGGGAAAAAACCTTTAATTTTAAAATGTCCAAAACCGGTGAATCCACCTACCAAGGCATGCCCGTCATGATCCTCCGCATGGAACCTACCAACCTGCTCGTCGCCCACTTCATGAACCCGCTCATCTTTACCGTCGAAAAAAACGCCCCTCATCGCGTCGTTGAATATGTCGGCCGCACCAGCCCCCGCATCAAAAGCGGCAAAACCTGGAAATACCTCGACGCCGACACTGTCTTCGACTGGAAGTAGAACATCTTCAAAGACGTGACCTTTATTTAATAAGGTCATTTGAAAACCCTAAGCTTGTAGGGTGCGGCACTCCATGCGCGCCGCCGCTAGCAACCGGGTAGAAATTATCCGATTGCTGGTTGGGTGGGGTGTTGGAGACGGTAAGGGTTTTGGTTTCTGCCGGGGCCGACACTGATGCGGCCGATCAGAAAGGCAAACAC
>DASZCA010000457.1:0-7009 GCA_035943555.1 Verrucomicrobiia bacterium | reverse complement strand
ACATCAATTTGATTTTGAGCTGCAGCCGTTGTCGCCCGTTTCAACTCGGAGCCGGACGATGGCCATTCAGATTAATTCGATTACGGTGCGCGGACCGGAAGCCAAGGAATACGGTGTGAAGCCGGAAAATTACGAGCGGTTTTTCCCGAAGCCGGTTCCAGAATCAGCGGCGGGACGTAGAGACTATGCGCGCGAGTTATTGGGGGATTTTGCCGCGCGCGCTTTTCGTCGTCCGGTGGACAAAGAAACCACTGAACGGTTGGTTAATCTGGCCAAAGGGATTTATGGCCAACCGGGAAAGACATTTGAAGCAGGCGTGGCACAGGCCATGGTCGCCGTGTTGGCCTCGCCGCGTTTTGTCTTTCGCGAAGAAAGTATCGAGCCGGAAAGCGACAGCCAGACTTACGCTTTGGTAGATGAATACGGGCTGGCTTCACGGCTTTCATATTTCTTGTGGTCTTCCATGCCAGATACCGAATTGTTTCAACAAGCGGCGGCGGGAACCTTGCGGAAAAATCTTTCTGCGGAGATCGCGCGGATGCTGGCTGATAAGCGTTCCTCGGCGCTGGAAAGAAATTTCGTTGGCCAATGGCTGCAGATGCGTGACATCGATACCATTCCAATTGATGCGCGCAGCGTTTTAGCGCGGGAACAAAAGCCGGATCCGGAACGCGAGGCCCAGAGAAAGCGATTTCAGGAATTAAGAGACAAGTCCGATGACGCTTTGGTGCCGGCGGAAAGAGACGAATTGGCCACCCTGCGAACCACGTTCGCCAAATCACGGAGGCAACAGCCGCGCGCGGACTTGACATCGGAAATACGCCATTCGATGCGTCGCGAAACTGAAAGTGTTTTTGCCTATGTCCTGCACGATGACCGCAATCTTTTGGAATTGCTCGACAGTGATTACACTTTTGTTGACGAACGGCTGGCGAACTTCTATGGCATCACCAATGTTGTCGGTGCAGAAATGCGCCGCGTGACCTTGCCGCCGGACAGCCCGCGCGGGGGGATTTTGACCGAAGGCACGGTGCTGGCAGTAACCTCAAATCCGACGCGCACCTCGCCGGTCAAACGCGGAAAATTTATTCTAGACAACATTTTAGGCATCCCGCCTTTGCCGCCACCTCCAAATATTCCACCGTTGGAAGATGCAATGAAGAACTTGACGAATCATGTTCCGACCTTGCGCGAAACACTGGCGGTGCATAGGGAAAATTCGCTTTGCGCTTCTTGCCACGATCAGATGGACCCGCTCGGACTGGCGCTAGAAAATTTCAATGCTATGGGTATGTGGCGTTCCCAGGAATTTAACCAACCGATCGACGTGTCTGGAAAATTGGTGACGGGTGAAACTTTTTCCGATGTCCAGGAATTGAAGCGCACCCTTGTTGAAAATCATGCGGAAGATTTTTACCGGACACTTGTGGAAAAAATGTTGACCTATGCCCTCGGCCGGGGCTTGGATTACTATGATGTGGAGACGGTCGATCAAATTGTGGCCCGCATCGAAAAATCCGGTGGCAAGCCGTCCGCATTGCTGGCGGGAATCATAGAGTCTGCTCCGTTTCAAAAAACGCGCGGACTTGGGGGGGCCACGGGGAACACAAATTTGAAATTAAGAAACGCTCAAATCACCGGCGCGACGGGTGACAGCATAAAGGCAAAATTATGAATGCAAATCCGGCTTCCAATAAAAGCGTCACTCAGCAGCGTCACACCGTTTTCAGTCGACGACATTTTTTGCGCGGCGTGGGCGCATCCATAGCATTGCCGGCTTTTGGCTCACTGCTGCCGACAAAAATTGTGGCCGGCGCTCTTTCAGCGGGGAACGGGCTGGCCACCACCGCGACCGGTGCACCGTTGCGGACGGCTTTTGTTTATTTTCCAAACGGCGCGATCCCCGACGCTTGGTGGCCTTCTCTTGAAGGTAAAGATTTTCAATTGAGTCGCACGCTGCGACCGCTGGCTTCCACCCAAAAGCAAATTCAGGTGATGGGTGACCTTGAGTTATTGACGGCGATACCGGGTGCGGATGGCGGCGGCGATCACGCGCGCGCAAACGGATCCTTTCTCACCGGCGTCCGCTTGAAAAAAAGCGCCACGGAAATCCATGACGGAATTTCGATAGATCAAGCCATCGCCCGCCAAGTTGGACATCTGACGCCGTTTCCTTCGTTGGAATTGACCTGTGAAGCCGGCCCTAGTAGCGGCGTGTGCGATTCCGGCTACTCCTGCGCGTATCTTTATAACCTCGCATGGAGTTCTTCCAATACGCCGATGACGCCGGAAGCCAATCCACGCTTGGTATTTGAACGGCTTTTCGGCACGGGTGCGCCCGGCGAACGTGCGGCCAATTTGCAGCGTCGCCGTCAGGAACAACGCTCCATCCTTGATTTTGTAATGCAGGATGCGCGATCGATGCAGCGGCGCCTTGGCGCTCGCGACCAGGAGAAATTGGATCAATATCTGGCCGGCATCCGCGAACTAGAGGTGCGCATTCAAAAGGCGGAACAATTCGGTGACGTGAAAGACCCGATGGTTCCGACGCCCGACGGCATTCCCGCTGATTATGGCCAGCACATGTCGCTCATGTATGACATCATGCTGCTTGCCTTTCAGACCGATTCTACGCGTGTTGCGACGATGCTGCTCTCACACGATGGCAGCAATCGTTCCTTCTCCAGCATCGGCGTGCCCGAAGGCCACCATGATTTATCTCATCACGATAATGACGCCGATAAAATCGGAAAGGTCGCCGAAATAGACCTGTGGTATGTGCAGCAGTTCGCAAAATTTCTCGACAAATTGCAGGCCACGAAGGACTTGGACGGCAATTCACTTTTACACAACACGATGATCGTTTACGGCGGCGGCAACGCGGATGGTAATCGCCACACGCATGTCAACCTGCCAATTCTCCTCGCTGGCAGCGGCGGCGGCACTTTGAACCCGGGCCGTTATGTGAAGCATGGCAGCAAGCCTGCGACTAATCTTTACTTGAGTATAGCCGATCGCATGGGCGCTAAAAATCTTCAACGCTTTGGCGATTCCACCGGCCGGCTAGCAAATCTTTAATTTTCAAAAGGCCGAAAATTAAAATTAAATTAAATATGGTTGAAATCGTGACCGCGGTTGTAAATGTGGTTGCTCAAAGAACTCGGATAGGTGGGCCAATTCCAGATGACTTATTTTAAATGGCTTTTTCACCCCATTTCACCTCAAGTGACCTTACATCACTTTGACATTGCAATCATTGGGTCGAAGCGAGTTTTAGTGGAGCCGATTACTTGCCTAACGTCACCCCAATTAACCTCAAAAAGATGCCTCGCAGGATATAAAGCGGGATACAACGAAATTAGACCTTTATCGCTGCCAGTGAATAGAAACTGAGAAAGGAGCAAGACATAAGACGCTATATGGCCTTTGGTGCAACAGCCCCCGCATTCGTGTTATAAGTCTGTGACCAAGACAGGTTTTATCTGTCCGGTTTTCGTGCCTGTAACATCAGCACCCCGAATCATCCCCCGCCTTCGATCCCCTCGAATGCCACCACCCCAGAAAGGAGCCGCTTATCAGTAACAACCATCTCATAACCCCCATCATCATCACCGGTGGTGCCGCCGTCACCGCTATAGTCCTTCTGTCCCGGGCTCGGGATTCCAAGGCCACACCGGTCTCCGTCACCCAGTTCACCAACGACAACATCACCACCAAGTTCGTGGCCGCCATACCGGAGATCACCCCCGAACTAAACCTCGAACTGGCGACGGCAACCCAGACCGAGGTATTCACCAAGACGGACTCAAGCCAGCTCTGGGGAATGCTGGATCTGGGGACCTCAACTGCCCAAATCCGGGTGCCGGTGACGTACCGGTACCATTTGTGCCTGCGGGAACCTTGGAAGCTAGAGATCAAAGGCAGGTGCATCATCGTGCAGGCCCCGGAGTTCCACCCCAGCCTGCCGCCGGCCATCTATACGGACAAACTCGAAAAGCTGGCCGTGCGCGGCTGGGCCCGGGGCAGCGTGACAGGCCTGATGGAGCAGTTGCAAAAAGAGATTACGCCCATGCTAGTCAACTATGCCAATGATCCGCGTCATCTGGATCTCGTCCGGGCGCGGTGCCGGCAATCCGTGGCGGAGTTCGTCCGCCTGTGGCTCGAACGGGAAGGTCAGTGGAGCCGGTGTGGCTTCACGGAGATCCAAGTGGTGTTCCCGAAGGAACTCCAGCCGCCGGACCCCACCCTGCGGCTGCGGTAATCGTCACCCATCAAGGAATGAAGCCCGGCCATGCGCCGGGCTTTTTGTTTTCAACCAAAACCATCAAACCAAAGGAAAAGTTATGATCACATTGGAAGCCAACTACAGCAAAAAGATCGGCCTGCCGGGTTACAGCAGCCATCAGTTCAGCCTCACGCTCAGATCGGAACTCGCCGACCTCAGCCAGGTCGATAAGGAATCAGCCCGATTGTACGCCGTCCTCCAACAAAGCGTGGACCGCAATATCCAGCAGATCGGCTACCTGCCCTCGGCCAACGGGAATGGCTATGCCAATGGTCACACGAACGGGAACGGTCACCCCAAGCTGGAGAACGACAAGTGGGCCTGTTCGGACAAGCAGAAGGAACTGATCCTCAAGATCACGGAGGAACACCAGCTCGACAAAACCAAGGTCGACCAGCTGGCGCAAGACCGGTTCAGCAAGGGCGTAAAACAACTCAACAAGTTAGAGGCGTCCGGGCTGATTGAAGAGTTGCTTGAACAAACCGGTCAGACCAAACCGCACGGCAGCCGGTTTCAGAAGGCAGGTGCCCGATGATCGCCCCGGCTGAACCCACGGTAGGCGGCCCTGAGCCGGTTTCCCTCGAGAAACTGCAAAAGACCGTCTCCGCCTCCCGGCTGAACTGCTGGTTGCAATGTAGACTAAAATTCTACTTCCGGTATGTCCTGAAGATCACCAAGCCCAAGACGCCGGCACTGCACTTCGGTACCGTGGTTCATCTGGTGTTGCAGCAATGGAACATGGGACGCTGGCGGAAGGAGCCGTTTGCAATCGCCAAGCTGAAGCAGGTGTTTGACACGGGTTGGGCGGATGAAGGACAGATCAACTGGGACGGTGAAGAGGCGGACCAGAAAAGCGGTGCTTGGGCGGTGTTGGAGAAATACTTCACCGACACGCCCATCATGGCCAACGAACTGCCGGAGGCCGTGGAAGTGCCGGTGGAAGCGGATCTTTCAGCCCATGGGTTGCCGGTATTGATCGGCGTGCTGGACCTGGTCCGGGCCGGCGGTCGCATCGTGGATTTTAAATCTGCGGGCAAAACCCCGGACCGCGACATGGCCTTGCATCAAAACGGGCTGCAGTTGGACTGCTACTCGGTGCTGTACCGGGAAGCGACCAGCAAACGCGAATCCGGCCGGGAACTGCATCATCTGGTCAAAACCAAGACCCCCAAGATCGTCATCACCGAAACCGGCCCGATGCTCGAATACCAGCGCACCCGGCTGTTCCGGTTGATGGAGAACTATGTTGAAGGGTTGGACCGGGGTGACTTCGTCCCGGCCCCCGGTTTTGGGTGCATGGGGTGTGAGTTCCTGCCGGAATGCCGTAAGTGGGGAGGTGACCGCCATGGCTAGCCGTTGTGAGCAGCGGTTGACGGTGATCGGTTCGAAGCGTGACCTGCGGCGGTTTCACCGCAGTCAATGGGAAAGCACACTCCGCATCCGTTACCTGGATCCGTTGCTGTTGTGCCCGTGCCGTTTCGTCTGCCAGTTCGAGACGGATGATCCAGGACTGAAACGGCTGCAGGCCCTGTCCCGGCGGTGGCCGGGTTTGATCCTGCTGCTGGACTACGAAGTGGACCGGCGCAAGGGCATAGCCAAGGCCAAGGTCGGGAAACTGGAACACCACGAAATCCGCTACTGATCCCTCCCCCCCTATTGAATGGGTGCTCAGCACCCCAGCATCCCCCAGGTCGAAACGCCCTGCGGGGCGTCTGTGCGTGACCCGCACACTGATGAGACCCAAAAAACTCGCAGCACTTAACCAATAGCAAAGGAAAACAGATGAAAAAGATCACCGTGGAATATGGCGTGGACAGCATCACCAAACAGGTTGAGAGCGGTTTTACGTTCGGCAACCTGCAGGACAGCGACTCGTTCAAGGGCGCGTTGGGCTTTGGTGACAATACCAAGGCGCTGGTGAACGGCATTGAACAAAGCCGAAACACCGTCATCCCGGACGGCGCCACCGTGCGTCTCGAAACCGCCGCCAACACCAAAGCCTAATCATTGAAGCCCGCTCCTCCTCATCGGGGGAGCGGGCTTTTTTATACCTATGGAAAAAATCGAAATAGTTCTGCGCGACAACGGCACCCTCACGGAACGGACCATCCGGGAACGCGACCTCCGGGCTGAAGGCGAGGTCCTTGATGCCCTGACGGCCGACGTCACCCGTCAACAACGCAACGTGATGACCATCCCGGACTGGGGACTGGCGCATGCGAATGTCGGCTTGTCCGACACCATTTGGTCGGTACCGATCGACCGGTTACCGCTAAAAGCCCGGTTCCGGCTCATCAACGGGGTGTTGGTGCCCATGTTCGCCTCGACGACCGACCTGGAGATGCCGCTGGTCTGGCGGCCGCCGACGGAGGTCAAACTGGTCTTCGTGGTGCGCACCGAACTGATGGGTGACTTGACGGCGGTGCAAGGCAACTGGTTGTTCGCGCTCAATGCGGACAAGAACGGGTACCGGCTGCCCCTGCCCAACCTGCATGACGAATGCACCATCTGCACCGGAGAGTTTGAGACCGGCTATGACACGGATCAGGCGGCGATCATCGCCAGCTTAAAACAGTTCGACCAGTCGAAATGGAACTCGGATCTGATGCGAACGGTGGCGCAATCGCAAAAGTTCTTCCGGTTCCAGCCGACCAACGAGACGTTCACGACCTTGCCCATCGACTCGAAGGAGTGGACGGGACTATGCGACAAGGTGTCCTCCGC
>DASZCA010000456.1:0-3859 GCA_035943555.1 Verrucomicrobiia bacterium | reverse complement strand
GCCATTTTTAACTTTGATGCGGGCAGCCAAAAGCGGAAGAACGGCTGGAGTGCCAGCAGACAAAGGCAGCCGCAGCCAGCATGAGGAAGAGTGGATTAAATTTGGTGGTTTTCATGGTGCGATCGCCGGTTGCATTATTTGACCTTGGGACGTTGGAATGGTTCAAAGAAGGGAGTATTTGGTGGGCGGGCTTACAGCCCTGATGTTTTTTATGGGCGTCAACCTGGGCCAACGGCCCAGGCTGGCATGAGCCGCGCCATGGGCGCTGGGGAAAAATGCGTCTGGTGAGCGGCAATTTCAGTTTCATCTTGCGTAGCACTTGGTGGCTGTTAAATTCGCGCTACGTTTTCATCCGCCAGTCGGCGGGTTTTCTTTTTTAACCACAAAACATTTTATCTGTGAAAGTATTTTCCGGCACGGCGAACGAGCCTTTGGCCCGCGCCATCTGCAAATCCATCGGCATCGAACTCGGCAAGATCACAATCACGCCTTTTCCCGACGGCGAGACGTTTGTGAAGATCGAGGAGAACGTGCGCGGTGAAGATATTTTCATCATCCAGCCGACTTCGCCGCCGACGAATCATAACCTGATGGAACTGTTCATCATCATGGATGCGTTGCGCCGCGCGAGCGCTGCGCGCATCACAGCGGTGATGCCGTTTTACGGCTATGCGCGCCAGGATCGCAAGGACCAGCCGCGCGTACCGATCACGGCGAAGCTGGTGGCGAATTTGTTGGTGGCAGCGGGCGCCAGCCGGATATTGGCGATGGATCTGCACGCTCAGCAGATCCAGGGTTTCTTCGACATCCCGGTGGATCATCTTTATGCGGCGCCGGTGATGTACGAATATCTCAAGAAGAAAAATCTGACGAACTTGGTGGTAGTCAGCCCGGACGCGGGCGGCATCAAAATGGCGCACGCCTATTCGCAAACACTTGAGGCTGAACTGGCGATCGTGGCCAAGCGCCGCAAGAGCGCGACGGAAGTGGAGAGCATGGCGGTCATCGGCGAAATTGAAGGTAAAAATGTTTTGCTGGTCGATGATTTGACGGAAACGGCAGGCACCTTGACCTCGGCGGCGGCGATCTTGAAGAAAAAGGGCGCAAAACAGGTCCTGGCTTGTGTTTCCCATGCGTTGCTAAACGACACCGGTATTGAGCGCCTGCGCCAATCCAGCATCGATGAACTGATCACCACAGACACGGTGCAACGTCCGGCCATTGACGGCGTGAAGATCACGACTTTGTCCGTGGCAGGATTGCTCGGCGAAGCGATTAAACGCATCCATAACAATTCGTCGGTGAACTCGCTGTTTGAATTCAAGGGTGGACGGACGAGCTAAGGGGAGCATTCAACACCGAAGGCAGACAAGGGTGGATTGGGGTAAATGAATCCCAAAAATAGGGAAATTAGGTGTTGACGTATTTCCTCAAGCTGATAAAGTCCCCGGCTCTGCCTTTGATGGCGTGTAACAACGCAGGTCATCGGCGAGATTGTTGGGCGACGCTATCAGGCGAATCCGTAACATCTTTCCGGTTCAAGTGTCCTCGAATTCGAGGCGGCCGAAAGATTGATAGCCGACCGCAAGAACAATTTACAATATGAAATCCGTACCGCTTAAAGCGTATCCGCGCACCCTTCTCCAACGGGGCGCCGTCAAAAAACTTCGTACGTCCGGCCGTGTGCCTGCGACGATCTATGGTCGCCAGACCAAGCCGCAAAACCTCGAGGTTAATTCCAAAGAGATCAGCGATCTCATCAATCACTCCGTTTCCGAAAACTTGCTGGTCGACCTCGCGGTCGAAAGCGATGCCAAGGCCAAGCGCCTGGCACTGGTTCAGGAAATCCAGCATCACCCGCTGAGCGGCAAAGTGCTGCATGTCGATTTCCACGAAGTCGCCGAAAACGAAAAGGTCACGGTCAGTGTTCCGCTCGAAACGACGGGCGAAGCGGCTGGCGTCAAGACCGGCGGCGGCACATTGGAGCACATCTTGCACAAGCTCAAAGTGCGCTGCTTTCCGAAAGATTTGCCCGACCAGATTCTGGTCGATGTGACAAGCCTGGAAATCGGCAAGTCGCTTCACTTGGGTGACATCAAGGCGCCGGAAGGTGTCGAGATCATCGGCAACAAGAATCTCACGGCAATCTCCGTGGCCGCACCGCGCGCCGAAGAAGAAGTTGCCGCAACGGCGGCTGCTCCGGCGGCTGGCGATGTGGAAATGACGAAGGAAAAGAAGGAAGACGGCACCGAAGGCGCCGCTCCTGCCGCGAAGGGCGATGCGAAGGCTGGCGACAAGAAGGCCGAAGCCAAGCCGGAAGCCAAGGCTGCCGCGAAGAAGTAATTTACGCGGTCCCGCGAGGCGGGACCGCTTCGCCCACGCATGGAAAATGTTTTTCTCATCGTGGGATTGGGGAACCCGGGCGCGGAGTACGCCAAGACGCGCCACAATGCCGGTTTTTTGCTGGTCGAAAAACTGGCGGCGATGTGGAAGGCGGACTGGTCGAACGAACGCAAGTTCACGGCCCGGATGGCGAAGGCCGAGCGCGACGGCAAACGGTTGCTGTTGTGCGAGCCGCAGACGTTCATGAATTTGAGCGGCGAGTCGGTCGGGGCCTTGTCGGATTTTTATCAACTGCCACCGGGGCGGGTGATGGTGGCGGTGGACGATGCGGATTTGCCGTTCGGTGAGATCCGGTTGCGGCCAAGCGGCAGCAGCGGCGGGCATCACGGACTGGAGTCCATCGAGCAGCATCTGGGGACACGTGAGTTTGCCCGGCTGCGGATCGGGATCGGCCGAAAGGACAGTGTGCGGCAGATCGCCAATTACGTCCTGGGCAAGTTTGAGGCGTCCGAGCATGAGTTGCTGGAGAAAGTTTTGAGCCGGGCGGCCGGCCAGGTGGATTGCTGGCTGGCAGAAGGTCTGCCGAAGGCGATGAGCCTGTTCAACGGCAAGATTGAAGCGTAAATAAATTTAACGGTAGAAAAAATAAAATGAAACGATACGAAGGTCTGTTCATCCTGAACACAGCTGGCAAAGAAGAGGGCGTCAAAGACGCGCTCGACAAAATCTCGAGCGAAATCGTGGCCGTGGGCGGCAAGGTGGAAACGGTCCAGAAGATGGATCGCAAGCCTTTCTCGCGCATCGCCGACAAGAAGCACACGTCCGGTTTCTATGCCAACGTGATCTTCACCGGCGCTCCCGCCGTGGTCGCCCAGTTGCAAACCAAGTTTGCGCTGAACGCCGATGTGTTCCGCGTGCTGTTCACCGAATCGCCGGAGCCGAAGGCCGCCAAGTAATTTATTCCCATGGCCAGCTTCAACAAAGTCATCCTGATGGGCAACCTGACGCGCGATCCGGAATTGCGCTACACGCCCAAGGGGACGGCCATCGCCAAGATCGGTCTGGCGGTGAACCGCGTCTGGACGAATGAAGCGGGCGAGAAGAAGGAAGAAGTGACTTTCGTTGATGTCGATGTTTTTGGCCGTACGGCTGAAAACGTCGGTCAATACATGCGCAAAGGCCGTCCGATCATGGTGGAAGGCCGCCTCAAACTGGATCAGTGGGATGACAAACAGACTGGTGCGAAACGCAGCAAGCTGGGTGTGGTCGCTGAAACGGTCCAGTTCCTCGGTGGCGCCCCGGGTGCCGGTGAAGGTGGTGGCGCTCCTGCCGCCGCTCCGCGTGCCGCCCGTCCGTCCGCGCCCAGCGCGCCGGCCGCCGAACCTGTCGAGGGTGACGGTCCGCCCGAAAGTGATGATGTCCCGTTCTGATTTTTCAACCGCAGATCTCTAAAATATTTTTTGTATGGCAAAAACTGAAGTTATCCTTACCCACAACATCGTTGGCCTCGGCGGTG
>DASZCA010000455.1:0-32474 GCA_035943555.1 Verrucomicrobiia bacterium | reverse complement strand
GTTGGCGTTGGATGCGAAGGTGTTGCTGGCTTCTCTGACCGGCGAGCGCACGCTGCCGATCAGCGAGTTTTTTATCTCCTACCGCAAGACGGCCGTGCAGGCGGGCGAAGTGCTGAAGGCGATTTTGATTCCGCGCGACGTGGCGCACGCGGGGCTGGTGCGCAAGACGGCGTGGTTCAAAGTTTCCAAACGGCGCGAGATGGATATCAGCACCGTGGCGGGCGCATTTGTGTTGGAACTGGATGCGCAGAACATCATCCGCCATGCGCGGCTTGGTTACGGCGGTGTGGCGGCGATGCCATCGCGCGCCAAGAAAACCGAGACAGCATTGCTGGGCAAAATGTGGAACGCAGAAACCGTGGCGGAAGTGCTGCCGGTGTTGCGGACAGAATTCACGCCGATCTCGGATGTGCGCGGCACCATGGATTATCGCGGTGGGCTCATCACCAGCTTGTTGGGAAAATTTTTGACAGTGGAATCAAAGCCTGTGGTTGGCATGGCTTTGCCGCAGCCGATGCATAATGGCCATGCTTCCGCCTGCGCAACGATCCCCCACGAAAGCGCGCACAAGCATGTCACGGGCGTGGCGATGTATGTGGATGATCAGACGTGCGGGAAAAAGTATCTCGAAGTGTGGCCGGTAGGTTCGCCGCATGCGCATGCGAAAATTTTGCGACGCGATGTTACGGCGGCGCGCCTGATGCCGGGCATCAAGGCGGTTTTGCTGGCCGAGGATGTTCCCGGTCGTAACGATGTCGGCGCGGTGAAACAGGATGAAGTTTTGTTGGCGGACAAAGAAGTGCTGTTTCACGGGCATCTGGTGGCGCTCGTCGTGGGAGAATCACAGGAGATGTGTCGCGCAGCGGCGGAGAAGGTAATCGTAGAATATGAACCGCTGGCGCCGGTGCTGGAATTGCGGGATGCTGTCGCGAAAGGAAGCTTGCACAACGAGCCTAATTTTATCCGGCGCGGGGATGCGGAACAAAATCTGACGTCGTCACCGTTAACGATTGAAGGTGAATTTGAGTTTGGCGGGCAGGAGCATTTTTATCTCGAGACACAGGCGGCGTGGGCAGAGCGGGGAGAGGATGGCTCGGTATTTGTGGCTTCTTCCACGCAACATCCATCGGAGGTGCAGCAGATCATCTCGCATGTGCTGCATCTGCCGGCGAACCAGGTCGTGGTGCAGATGCCGCGCATGGGCGGTGGTTTTGGTGGCAAGGAAACACAGGCGGCCACACCGGCGGCGCTCGCCGCGCTGGCGACGCATCACACAGGCCGGCCGGTGCGCGTGCGACTCAACCGCGATCAAGATATGGCGCTGACCGGGCACCGGCATCCGTTTTTGGCAAAGTTCAAGGCGGGTTTTGACACTGACGGAAAATTGCGCGCGGTGCGGGCTCATCTTTGGTCGAACGGCGGTTGGTCACAGGATCTTTCGCAGGCGGTGACGGATCGTGCACTGTTCCATCTGGATAATTGCTATTATATACCGGCGGTGGAGTTTCGTGGGCAGGTGGCGAAGACGCATTTGTCGTCCAACACGGCATTTCGTGGTTTCGGCGGGCCGCAAGGCATGTTGGTCATTGAGGAAATCATAGACCGCATCGCTCGGCGTCTCGGCTTGCCGCCGGAAGTGGTGCGGGAACGGAATCTATATCACGGCACCGGTGAGACCAATACGACGCATTATGGTCAACTCATCGAGGACGAACGTATCCAGACGATCTGGCATGAGTTGAAGAAGTCGGCTGCGCTTGATGCGCGACGCAAGGAAATCGCTGCGTGGAATGCGGCGCATCCGCATGTGAAGCGCGGGCTGGCGATGACACCGGTCAAATTTGGCATCAGTTTTACGGTCACACATCTGAACCAGGCGGGTTCGTTGGTGTTGATCTATCAGGACGGCACAATCCAGTTAAGCCATGGCGGCACGGAGATGGGGCAGGGGTTGCATACGAACGTGGCGATGATCGCCGCGCAAACACTGGGCGCGAAGCTGGCGGACATCCGCGTGATGGCAACGAGTACGGACAAGGTGCCGAATACTTCGGCGACGGCAGCCTCGGCCGGAACAGATTTGAACGGCGCGGCGGTGAAAAATGCGTGTGAGATTTTGCGGGCACGGCTGGTACCGATTGCATTGGCATTGCTGAAAGGAATGACCGCGAAGCCGGGTGAATCTGGCCTGACGCGTGGCAGCGCACCGGATGACCGGGCCACTTCGGATCGTGCAGATACGGTGCATAAAAGCGGCGAAGAAAATTTGGTGTTCGCAGACGGATTTGTTTTCGACCGCATGCTGCCGGAAACGAAAATCAGTTTTGCCGAGGTTGTGCGCAAGGCCTACTTCGAACGTGTCAGTCTGTCGGCGACCGGTTATTACGCCACGCCGGGCATCTACTGGGACCGCGTGGCGGGGCGCGGCAAGCCATTTCATTATTTTTCGAATGGCGCGGCGGTCACGGAAGTGGAAGTGGACGGTTTCACAGGCATGCACCGTATGTTGCGCGTGGATATCTTGCATGACGTGGGCGATTCCGTGAACGAGGCGATCAATCGCGGCCAGATCGAGGGCGGCTTCATTCAAGGAATGGGCTGGCTCACCGCCGAGGAACTTAAATGGAACGACAAGGGCGTCTTACTGACGCATTCACCGGATACTTACAAGATTCCTGCCATTGGCGATACGCCTCGTATCTTTAACGTGGCATTTCTCAAGAACGCCACGCAAAAAAATGTGGTGCACGGCAGCAAGGCGGTGGGCGAACCGCCGTTGATGCTGGCTATCTCGGTACGCGGGGCGATCCGCGATGCGGTGGCGGCGTTCAACCCCGGTAAACTGGAAGTGCCGCTGGCATCACCGGCCACGTGCGAGGCCATCTGGATGGCAATCGATCGCAATAAGATTTCCGCCCCAAGAACATTGTCGGAAACGGCCAAATAATTTAACCTGACGCAAAGGAGTCACGGAATCATGCGCAACATCCAGCAAAAACTTGCAGTCGCGCGCGGCGAACAACGCGCTGAACTGCTTTTCAAGAACGCCCGCGTCGTGAACGTCTTTAGTGGCGAAATCCACAAGGCCAATGTCGCCGTGGAGGACGGTCGCGTCATCGGTTTTGGTGATTACAAGGCGAAGAAGGTCATTGATCTCAAGGGCGCATATCTGGCACCGAGCTTGATTGACGGGCATTTTCACGTGGAAAGTTCAATGCTCACGGCGCCGGAATTCGCCCGTGCGGTCGTGCCGCATGGGACGGGCACGGTGGTCATTGACCCGCATGAATACGCAAATGTGCTGGGCTTGGATGGCATCCGCTATGTTTTGGAGTCCACCAAAAATTTGGCGGTTGATTTCTTTGTGATGCTGCCCAGTTGCGTTCCCGCCACGCATCTGGAAACCGCCGGCGCGAAGCTTACGGCGGAAGACATGAAGCTGATGATTCATGATGAGCGCATCGCGGGCATCGCGGAACTGATGAATTTTCCCGGCGTGTTTCTTGGTTTCAAAAGCGAACTGGCAAAAATAGAGGCGGGGAAGGATAAGGTCATCGACGGCCATGCACCCGGTTTGCGTGGAAAGAACCTGAATGCCTATGCGTTGGCGGGAGTGCGCTCGGATCATGAATCTGTCATCGTAGATGAGGCGCGGGAAAAGTTGCGGCTTGGCATGCACATCTTGCTGCGCGAAGGCAGTACGGAACGAAATTTGGAACATTTGCTGCCGTTGATCAACGCGCACAACTCGCAGAACTGTTCTTTCGCCACGGACGATAAACTGGCGGGTGACTTGGTGAACGAAGGTCACATTGATCACGCGGTGCGCGTGGCGATCAAAGGCGGAGTACCCCCGATCACGGCATTGCAGATCGCAACCATAAACACGGCGCGCCACTACCGGCTGCACAATTTGGGGGCAATCGCGCCGCGTTACTGGGCGGATTTTATCGTGTTTGATGACCTGAAAAATTTTCGCGTACGCCAGACCTACAAAAAAGGCGTGCTGGTTGCCGACAAGGGTAAGTATCTGGCGAAGCATCCGAATAAAGTATCGTTGCCGCGCAGTACGATGAACCTAAGTTACGCGCCTAAAGATTTTGCAGTGAAGGCGCGGCCGGGAAAAATTCGTGTCATTGAAATCATTCCCGACCAAATTGTGACGAAGGAATTGATTGTGACGCCGAAGATTTTGGGTGGCGAAGTCGTCGCTGATGCGGAGCGCGATATTTTGAAGATGGTCGTGGTGGAACGTCATCGCGCAACCGGTAATGTGGGCGTGGGTTTTGTTCGCGGCTTCAAATTGAAGCACGGTGCCATCGGTTCGACGGTGGCGCATGACGCCCATAATGTCATTGTGGCCGGAACGAACGATGCGGATATCATCAAGGTGATCCGCGAACTGGAAAAGCTGCGCGGCGGGCAGGTGGCGGTGGTGAATGGCAAAGTGGTGGCAGAACTGCCGTTACCGATTGCCGGATTGGTCACGGACCAACCGTTGCCAGTGGCGATGAAATTGATCGATGACCTGAACGCCGCTGCACATGCGATGGGGTGCGATCTTGCCGCGCCGTTCATGACGCTTTCATTTTTGGCGTTGTCGCCGATTCCTTCGCTGAAACTGACGGACCAAGGGTTGATCGACGCGACGAAATTACAGAAGACGACGCTGTTTGTCTAAGCGGCGAGCTTGGCGAATGTTTCCGCCAGCACACGCACGCCCTTTTCCATCTGCTCCGGTGAAGAGAATTCGTCGGGGCGATGGCTGTAGCCCTTGAAGCAGGGGATGAAAATCATCGTGGTCGGACAGGCTTGCGCCATGAACAGGGAATCATGATAGGCGCGGCTGATCATTCTCTTCACGGAATAATTCAGTTTGCTGGCGATGCCTGCAACGGTTTCGACAAGCTTGGTATCACAGATGGCGGGCGGGTCCAAATTGAGGCGCTCCATGGTGAATTCAATTTTACGGCGGGTGCAAATCTCCTTCACGGCGGCTTCGATCTGATGCAGCGCCGCATCACGCGTCTTTACTAACGTGTCACGTAGATCTATTTCGAGATAGGCTTTGCAAGGAACGCTATTAACCGCGCCGGGTTCGATGCGTAAAATACCGGTGGTGCCGACCGTGTCCGGACTGCCGGTAGTCGTGGCGGCTTTTTCAACAGCCAGTGCGATTTCCGCCCCGGCTAGCAACGCATCGCGACGGCCGGGCATCAGCGTCGCACCCGCATGACCGCCCACGCCCGTCAGATTAAGTCGCAACGTGCTCGGCGCCGCGATTTTTTCGACCACGCCAATATCCAGATTTTCAGCTTCGAGAATCGGACCTTGTTCGATATGCAGTTCGACGAACGCTGCATAGCAATTTTTGGGCAACTTCACGGAATCCAGCGAGCCGGTGCAGCCGCCGGCATGCCTCCAATACTCCAAGTCCTTGCCGTCTCGGTCGCGCAAAGCAGCGGCGCGTTCGAGTGCCAGCACACCGCCGAGCAGGCGACTGCCGAGGCAGCCGATGCCAAAACGCGTTGGTTCTTCCGACGTGAAAATGATGAGTTCAATGGAGTGCTTCGGTTGAAAACCCGCCGCTTGCAAGGAGCGGATGGCTTCAATGGCACCCAGCACGCCTACTACACCATCATACCGTCCGGCATTGGGAATGGCATCAATGTGCGAACCCGTGGCAACGGCAGGCAAATTCGCATCGCTACCCTGCCAGCGGGCGAAAATATTGCCGACGGCATCCGTCCGCAAGGTCAGGCCGGCAGCCGTGCAAAGTCTTTTTACATACTCGCGTCCGCGCAAATCCGCCTCGGAGAACAGCACGCGGGTAACGACCGGCGGAGCGGCTTCGGTGATGAGGGCGAGTTCATCGATCTCGCGCTGCAAACGGCTTTTATCAAGGACAACCGGCTTCATGATTTGAATCAGCGGCGGACTTTGGAGATTTTTACCGGCTGGCTTAACCGGACGATTTCGGCCTTGGCTTCGGCCAGTTCACGCGAGTGGTGACGAAGTTCCAACTGGGCCATGACGTGCCGCGCCAAAATTTTCAAAGCGCGCTTTTGATCGGTCGTCAAAGTGCGGGCTACCTTGTCGACGACACACAACGTGCCGAGCGCATGGCCGGATGGTGAAATCAATGGAGCACCGGCGTAGAAGCGAACTTTGGGACCGGACACGACGAGCGGATTATCTTTGAAACGTTTGTCCTTGGTGGCATCGGGAACGATGAGCAGGTCTTTGCCCAAAATCGCGTGGGCGCACATGGAGACGTCACGGCTGGTTTCTTTGATGTTCACTCCCAGCTTGGATTTGAACCATTGGCGGTTTTCATCCACCAACGAAATCATGGCGACGGGCGCACCGCAGATGAGTCGGGCGAGCTCGGTCAGTTCGTCAAATTCCTTCTCCGGCACGGTGTCGAGGACATCGTATTGCCAGAGCACCTTGATGCGCTGACCTTCGTTTTTTGGGAGCGAGGCTTTCATAGCGGGGGGCGGTTCACATCTTTATAATAGATGTAGCTGGCGGGGGTTTTGCCCATCGCCACGAACCATTGCGGGCAGTAGCTGCCCATCCAGATGACATCGCCCGCCGTGACGGGATAATGATCGGCATCCAGACGGTAGACGCCCTGGCCTTTCAGCATTAACAAGCCGTGCTCCATGACGTGCGTTTCTACGAAAGGCAGCGTCGCCCCGGGTTGATAGGTGAAGATGTTTACGGCCATGTCGAAAGCCGGTTGATCGGGCAACAACACTTGGAGACGCGCGTCATCGTTGCCGAGAAAGGGTTGGCCTTTGATGTGGCTTTCATGGCCGGTGAGGACGCCCGGCGTTTTTTGACCGGCCAACGGCTCAAATTTTTTCTGAAAAACGAGAATGCGTGTTCCCTTGGTCGCGGCATTGAACGTGAATGCCGTTTTGGGCGGCAAAAACGCGTAACTGCCGGCAGTCAATTTAAACTTCTTGCCGCCGAACTGCGCGCTGCAACTTCCGGCAACGACATAATAAAAACGTTCTGTTTCGGCCGTGTTGCCGCCGCCGCTGCTGGTTTCATCCAGCGTGATCTGCAACTGCGCGAAGCGCGGGCCGTTCATCACCGGTGTGATGTTCATGATGCCGACGATGTTCTTCCAGCCAGGCAGGGCGCTGGGCACGAAACCATCCGGCGTGATGAGCGCGTAGTTCCGTTTGATGACGGTTCGGGTGAAGCCAAATAGTTCTGACATAAATTATTGCTCCGGTTTGACCAGGCGGCCGGTTGGCGTTGATACGACCTTGCCATCCTTGTAAATGGTCTTTCCTCGCAGGATGGTCTGAACCACCCGTCCTGTCAACGCGCGGCCGATGTACGGGCTTTGCTGGTGACGGTACAACAAATCTTCTTTGGCCACGGCGAAAGACTGTTTCAGATCCACGAGCGCAAAGTCGGCATCGAAACCGACCTTAATCTTTCCTTTGTTTGGAATCTTGAAACGGCGCGCGACATTCGCGGATAACAAATCAGAAATGAATGGCAGCGCAATCCCGCGGTTCACGCGACCCTCGGTCAGCAGCAAGGGCAGGGTGTGTTGCACGCCGGAGATGCCGCCCCAGACTTTGAAAAAGTTGTAATGGCGCTTCATGTCCGGCGGCGATGGCGAATGATCCGAGCCGACAGTGCTGACAAAACCATTTTCCAGATAACGCCAAAGAACGTCCTGTGCGGGCTTCTTGCGCAACGGCGGTGCGCACTTGGCAACGGCACCAAGTTTTTCCACATCATCTTCGGTCAGCACCAGATAGTGTGGACACGTCTCGCAGGTCACATCCACGCCCTGCGCCTGTGCGCTGGCGATAAGCGCCACGCCCGCACCGCTGCTGACATGAACGATGTGCAGCGCGCATTTGGTTTCGCGCGACATTTCTATCGCCCGATGGATCGCTTCCAATTCCGCATGGATGGGGCGCGAGTTGAGATAATCGCGGATGGAAATCTTGTCCTCCGCCAGCGCCTTGGTGGCGAGTTGCGTGGTGATAAGATCGCTCTCGGCGTGAACGGCGACAAGCTTGCCCAACTCCGCCACGCGCTGCATGCCCTGTTTCAACGTCGCATTGTCAACGCATTGAAAATCCTCGATACCGCTGTTCGACATGAAGGCCTTGAAGCCGATGACCCCGCGCTCCGACAGATGTTTCAGCGCGTGAAGGTTATCGGGGACGAGGCCGCCCCAAAGCGCAAAGTCGGTGATGGACTGGTCTTCGCAAGCAATTCGTTTGGCGTCAAAACTGGAAGTGTCGCACGTGGGCGGATGCGCGTTAAGCGGCATGTCGAAGAACAGCGTGCCGCCACCGGCGGCGAGAGCGGAGGAACCGGTCGCCACACCTTCCCAGTCCGCGCGACCGGGTTCGTTGAAGTGGACGTGTGAATCGATGACGCCCGGAAAGACATGCAAACCGGTGGCATCGATCTCTTCGCGGGCGGTGCCACCGGAGATGGCGGTGATCTTGCCATCGCTTACGGCCACATCGGCCTTTTTCTCGCCTTCGGGCGAGATGAGCGTTCCGTTACGGATGATTAAATCAAATTCGTTCATTGTTTGTGGCGACTTTCTGACATGGAATCACCACCTTCATTCAATCTTAGCAACGCCACCAAGTTTCACAATAAAATCAGCCAGCACGGCCACCCCCATCTGGGCATCCGCTGCCTTGATGGCCTCGGCTGGATTATGGCTGACACCACCTTTGCAGCGGATAAAAAGCATGGCCACCGGGCATACCGCCGAGAGCGCCACGCCATCGTGACCGGCGCCGCTGGGCAGTTTCAGAACTTTCAATCCTTGTTGCGCGACACATTGGGAGAAAAGCTGTGCCAGGGATTTATCGCACTGGACGGCCGCGGATTCTTGCACCGGTGTCCAAGTAAGTTTTAAGCCACGCGCCTTGGCGATGGTTTTTGCCTTCACATGCAAACGTTTGACGGCTGCCACGCGACGCGAATCATTTTGACTGCGGACATCCAACGTCAGTGCGACGTGGCCCGGGATGACATTGCTCGCACCGGGCGCGACTTCAAGTTTGCCGACCGTGCCCAGCACACCACAACGTTCCGCCGCCAGCACGAGTTCCGCTGCGCCAGCCAGCGCATCCTGGCGTAAATTCATCGGCACCGTCCCTGCGTGCCCGGCGATACCGTGAAACTCCACGCGCAACCGGCTCTGCCCTGCAATGGCGGTGACGACACCCACCGGCAGGTTGTGTTTTTCTAACACTGGCCCTTGTTCGATATGCACTTCCGCGTAGCCAAAAAATTCATCACGCGGGCGACGGGCTTTGACGATCTGCTTTTCAGTGATGCGCGCCATGTCGGCAGCGGTGAGCGTGCCGATCATCGCCCGGCTGCCGAGGTAAGTCGTCTGGTAGCGCACACCTTCCTCGTCGCTAAAACCGGCGATCTCGAGATTGAACGGAAGTTTCACACCGCGTTCCTGCAGCAGTTGAACGGCGGCGATCGCCGTCAGCACGCCAAGCGGGCCGTCGTATTTGCCGGCATCGCGAACAGTGTCGAGATGCGAACCCATCAGAAATGTCTTCGCACCGCGTTCAGTCGAGTTCCACCGGCCTAGCAAGTTGAAAGCGGCGTCTTCGCGGACCTGCAGTCCGGCTTCGCGCATCCAGGTGCCGACGAGTTTGTTCGCCCGGCCCATGGCCGGTGACGCAAACGTGCGGGTGAGACGGCCCGGCTCTTCGCTGATCGCGCCGAGTTCGTCGCAGCGGCGCATCAACTGCCGCGATAAGTCGAGTAAGCCCATGGTGAACAGAGGAGGGGAACGTGATAGCCCGCGCCGACATCGGCGATGCCGAAGCGGATCGGAACTTTGTCCAAAAAACGGATTTTGGGAAGGTTGGCCGATTTGGCGGCAAAATAATCGCCCACAAAGAAAACGAGTTCGTAATGTCCTGCCACCATTTCATCGGCAGACAGCAACGGCGATTCCGTGCGGCCATCGGCATTGGTCTTGGCCGTGGTGACCAACGTGCGTTCTTCGCCATCGATCGACCACAGTTCGATCTTCATGCCGCTCGCGGGGCAGCCGTGCGCGGTGTCGAGGACGTGGGTGCTTAGTTTGGCGGGCATAAGTTAGTTGACGATCAGATCGCGCAAGCGAAGTTCCGCGATTTTGAAAATTTCCTCAAGCGCCGTTTTGATTTCTTGCTCGCGGGAGTTTTTCAACCGGTGTTCAAAACCGGCGATGATGGCCTCTTTTTTGTTCAGCCGTGCACAGATGACAAATGGAAATGTGAACTTGTCCTTGTAAGCGGTATTCTGTTTTTGGAACAGCGCTATTTCCTCCGGCGAAAGATTGTTGAGGCCGGCGCTGGCCTGTTCACCGGTGGATTCGCGCGTGAGAGTGCCGGCCAGCGCGGCCCGGCCGACGAGGTCAGGATGCGCCCGGATCAACGCGAGTTGTTTTTCCTCGCCCGCGGTCCGGACGGTTTCGCACAGTTCATCAAGCAGTGCCTTCACGCTTGCAAACGGGCGTTTCGGCCAGGTGGCATCGGCGATCCAAGGGGAATGTTCAAACACCGGACCCGCCACGCGCACGAAGTCAGTTCGTGCTAGCGCATTTAATTCAGCAAGAGTGGTGGCGCTCACGTGATTCAATTCACCGGGTTACGGTCCCCTCGATCTGGCCATGCGGTTCATCCGTCGGCACGAACAGCTCGTTCTTGTTCTCCAGCCCGAAGTGGCTGAGGTTGATGAGCAGGTTGTGTTTGTTCGGCATGGCCAGGTGGATCTGCGAAATCTCCGGCGCGGCCTTCAACGCCGCCTCGCCCATTTCGAACAACGTCACCTGCACGGAAGGGCTGAAGTTTTTCGCGAACACTTTCAGCATGGCATCCAGGATTTTGCCGTTCGTCTTCGCATAATTCTTCGGTTTGCGGATGTAGGTCCAGGTCGCTTTCAGCTTCGTGGCAAAAATGCGGTCCGCGGTTTCCGGCAGGGTCGTGAATTCATCCCGCAGGAAGTTTTCGAAACCCGAGCCCGTGCATTTCAGGATGAACAGATCTTCAATGCCCGATTCGACCGCCGTGCTTTTTTGCGTGGCGATGATTTTGGCAAACGGTTTGCCTTGGCCTCGTTCCAAAAACGAATGATTGTGCGGCTTGCCACCCACGGCGATGCGTTGCCAGCAATGTTCCACCAAACTGACCTCCGCCCGTGTCACGTGCTTGTAGGTCTTGATGAAATGTTCGCCCAACGCCACGCCGAACGCCTCCGTCTCCGCGCCCAGCTTTTGCTTGGCGAGCACGTTGACGGTGTTCTTGATCGAGTCCGTCGCCACGACGAGGCGGTTGTCTGCCTTGGTGTAGGAGGCGTCAAAATCCCCCTGCAACATCACCTGCACATCCAGTTCCTTGAGGGAATGGACGGCGCCGGCGCGCATGATCTTAAGCACGCGCACCTTCGCCTTGCCGTAATTATGATGGATCAGTTTCATCACCGTTCACAGTTTTGAGAACGAAGCGTCCAAGACTTCCAGCAAGAAATCCGCATCCGCCTGCGTGATGCACATCGGCGGGGCGAAACGGATGGTCTGGCCGCGTAACCCGCCTTTGCCGATCAACAGGCCCATATCGCGGGCATGTTCCAGCACCGCGGCGCATTCCGCCGTGGCCGGTTCCTTGGTGGTGCGGTCCTTGACCATTTCAATGCCGAGCATGAGGCCCTTGCCGCGCACGTCGCCGATGATCTTGTGCTTCTCTTTTAATTTGTTCAAACCGGCGAGGATATGATTGCCGAGCTTGAGCGAGTTCGCCTGCAAGTTGTCTTTCTCGATGACTTCCAGCACGGCCTTGCCCATGGCGCTGACCACGGGGTTGCCGCCGAACGTGTTGAAGTGAACCTTGCCCGTGAGCGCTTGCGCGATCTTGGGCGTGGTGACGACGGCGGCGAGCGGGCAACCGTTGCCGATGCCCTTGGCCATCGTGACGATGTCCGGGATCACGTCCTGGGTTTCAAAACCCCAGAAGTGGCTGCCGGTACGGCCAAAGCCCGTTTGCACTTCGTCCGCGATGCATACGCCGCCGGCGGCACGGACATACTCATACGTCTGCTTGAGATACCCTTGCGGGAATTCCACAAAGCCGCCGACGCCTTGGATGGATTCGGCGATGAAGCCGGCGACCTTGCCTGGCGACGCGTAATCGATGACTTCCTTCACGTCGTTCGCGTATTTCTTGCCCGCGTCCTTGTCGTCATAGCCAAACGGACCGCGATACGGATACGGGGCGAGCGCGTGATGTACGCCGAAGCTGTGCGGCACATTGTACTTCCAGGTGCTGTGCGCCGTGACACCCATGCCCGAGGCGTTGCCGCCGTGATAGGCATTGCGCAGCGCGATGATGTCAAAATTCTGCGTGTACGCGCGCGCCATGAGCAGCGCGAGATCGTTCGCCTCGGAACCGGAGTTCACGAAGTAACACATTTTCAAGTCGCCCGGCATCTTCGATGCCAGCTTCTCGGCGTATTGCGCGACGTTCGGATGCAGATAGATCGTCGTTGAATGCTGGTAGATTTCGCTCTGCTTGTTGCCCGCCGAAATGACGTGCGGATGGCAATGGCCGACGCTTACGGTCACGATGCCGCCCAGGCCGTCGAGATAGCGCTTGCCGGTTTCGTCCCAGACATATTGCATCGAACCTTCCACGACCATCAGCGGCGTCTTGTAGTACAGGAAGATGCCGGGGTTCATGAATTGCTTGCGCAACGCCAGCACATCGGCCGCGGACGGACCGGTGTACTTGATAGGTTGATGCGACGTAGGGGGCAGTGTTGGTGTTTTCATTTGCTTCTTTTTCTTTGGTTAAATCATTTTTGCGGCACGGGCGCAAGCTTCCTTCCGGCCAAGTAGACCACGAAGGCTACTGCGAAGCCGACGAACCACGCGTAGTTGTACAGGTGGGCGAGGAACGGCGGCACGCTCTTGGCGCTGAGGACATTGATGTTCACGAGAAATCCCGGCAGGCTCGGCAATGCCCCGAGCACCAGCGCTAGCAGTGCGACGATGCTGAAACCGCCCGTGAAACGAAACTCTCCCTCCGGTTGGTAAAGCGCGGGCACATTCAGTTTGCAGCGCCGGCACACAAAATAGTCCGCGATCAGAATCCCGCCTATCGGACCAAGCAACGCGCTGTAAGCGATGAGCCAGGTAAAGATATAGCCGGTGGGGTCGGCCACCAATTTCCACGGCATCATCAAGATGCCGACGATGCCTGTGATGAATCCACCTACGCGAAAAGAAATCTTGTCCGGTGCCAGATTGGAAAAATCATTCGCCGGCGAAACGACATTCGCCGCGATGTTGGTGGCCAGCGTCGCGAGGCATAGAGCAACCATGGCCAATATCAGCACGACGGGGTTTTGAAATTTTGTCAGCACTTCCACCGGATCCCAAATGGTCTGGCCGAAGATGATGGTCGTTGCCGAAGTTACCGCCACACCGATAAAAGCGAACAGTGCCATGGTCGCCGGCAAGCCGACCGCCTGGCCGATGATCTGGTCACGTTGCGTTTTCGCATAGCGCGAAAAGTCTGGGATGTTCAGCGAGAGCGTCGCCCAAAAACCAACCATGCCCGTCAGTGCTGGGAAAAAGTAATTCCAAAATTTCCCCGCCTGTGGCTGGCCCGCGGCGAAGAGCGAGGGCTGCGAAAGAATCGGCCCAAAACCGCCCGCCGTGCGATATGCCCACCAGAGCAGCAACAGGCCCAGCGCGATGAGCAAAGGCGCTTTGATGTTCAGCAGCCAACGGATGGTATCGATTCCGCGATAGATCACCCACATGTTAACCGCCCAGAAAAGCATGAAGCAGGCAAATTGCCCGCCCGTGATACCGAGCCAATTGGTCGCCGGTTGGGGATGCAGGTTGAAGATGACCACGCAAATCTTGTAGATCGCCGCCCCGCCGATCCACGTCTGGATGCCGAACCAGCCGCATGCCACGAGCGCGCGCAGGATCGCCGGCACATTCGCCCCCAACGTGCCAAAGGCGGCCCGGCAATAAACCGGAAAGGGAATGCCGTAGCGCGTGCCTGCATGCGCGTTGAGAATCATCGGAATGAGCACGATGACGTTCGCGAAAAAGATTGTCAGCACCGCCTGCGACCAGTTCATGCCCCCGCTGATGAGCGACGAGGCCAGCATGTAAGTCGGGATGCACGCCGACATGGAGATCCACAGCGCCGCAAAACTCAACGCCCCCCACTTGCGCCGCGACAACGGTACCGGCGCGAGATCGGCATTGAACAGCCGGCTCGGCACGATGCCCGCTTCGACATCGGAGGCATTCTCAGTGAGCCCGGTGGTGCTTAGATTCATGCTGGCAAACCTGCGATGGGATTCTGCTCCATTGTAAAAAATCGCACTGGAATGTTCAGCGGCTGTTCCCTCTCCCGGCGGGAGAGGGTCAGGGTGAGGGGGAGCGCGATGTTCATTTTAAAGCATTCTTTTCAAACGCCAATGTCTTCGTTCCACAATTCCGGCTTGGCCGCGATGAAGTCCCGCATCATCTGGATGCATTCCTTTTCTTGCAGAACCTCCACCCGCACACCCGCCTGGCGCAGATGTTCTTCATCGCCCATGAATGTGAGGTTTTCGCCCACGACCACGCGCGGGATTTTGTAGAGCTTGATGGCGCCCGAACACATGGGGCAGGGTGAGAGTGTCGTATAAATGATGCAGCGCTCATAGACCTTGGCGGGCAAGCGGCCCGCGTTTTCGAGCGCATTCATCTCACCATGATGGATCACGCTGCCATGTTGCACCCGCTGGTTATGACCGCGCCCGATGATCTTGCCATCGCACACGAGCACCGAGCCGATGGGAATTCCGCCGGCGGCCAGTCCTTTTTTGGCTTCATCAATGGCTGCTTGTAAGAATGGATCCATGTTAAACTCCTCTTTCTGATTGTTCCTTGTTTCGGTTCACTTAATTAAAACTCATGCCCAAGGCCGAATCAAGCCTTGCTTGATTCGCCAACTCGGTCTTAGGCGGCAATGTAGAAGCACTTTGTTTCATAAATTTTTTAAAAGTGCTGGGAATCTTTGTGAATCTTTGTGAAAGCTTGTGAATCTCTGGGAAACTTTGTGAATACTGGATTGGCCGACTCGACAATGGGCGGCGGCTGTGTTGGGAGCAGGGACCAGCCGCAGCACGTGGCTTGCAACCGACGTCCAAAACATTTCCGCGACGTTGACTCCATTCATTCTTTATTCTTACTTTTTCATTCTGCATTCGTCTACGCTACCACACCTCCATGAAATCTGAATTCGTGTGGGGAATGTAACTGGCAGATTTATGCCATATTTTTGCTTTTTTCCCGAGTGGGAAGGGGGTGCGACTGAAAAAATTCCTAAAAAATCATAATTGCCCAGTGTTTATTAAGGATAATCGACATCATGAAAACAGCCTGCCGGTCAAAATCTGCAAATTTGTTCGGAAACCGAAGGGTTTTTTGAAAAATGAAAATCGGGTGCCTCTGGAGAATCCCAAAAGGATTTTGGCCTCCAGCCCCGTTGGAGTTCAAGCTTTAGCTTGTCCTCGATTCACCAGCAACCCAACGTCAATCTTACTTAAGGCAGGCGCGAAACTTTTCCTGGTCATCTGTTTCACCGCGAAGCGGTGCCAGAAATTAGCCGGGGATTGAGCGCAGCGACATCCCCGGACACCATCGACATCCCTAACTGCACCCTGCAAGGGTGCCAGAAGTTCACGTATCTGAACTATTTTGTTTTTTGGTTCGTTCTCGAATGACAAACCAATTCAAATCAAACCGGCCATTCTCTTCTGCTGATTCCCAATCTGGGGGAGTCATTCTGGGGGAGTCATCACACCTGGCGTGTGAAATGGCGGATAGCCTTCCTTGGAGTGATAGAGCAAAGGCTCATTTTCGGCAAAACGACCGCAACATTTCAGTTCGAAAATCAGGCCGTGCTCCGTCGCTTCCCAAGGATGTATGTCTATCCATTCAGGAACGAGTTTGGCTTTCCACAGCAAATCTACGACATCATCATGTGATAAGGGACCGGTTGGATCTCCTCCTTTGCTGCGCATTTCCTCCAAAATGAATTCTCCGTTCGCCAGTTGATTTTCATCAAACGATTGATTTAGATTGACAAAATATGTAAATGGCTGTCTGAGATCATTCTCAACAAATGCCAAAGCCTTTTCATGAGAACGCAAAGTCGCCTTGTGGAGATTTTGGCTGAATTCTTTGCGCGTCATGGTTCGTAAAACGTACTTTTTAATCCTTAAATACGTTTGTTTACCGCCCTCAAAAATGACTCGGCTTCCGTTGCAAAAACTTCCCATGTCCATGCTTCCCGACGAATTTCCCGTTCCGCACCGCCACCTGCCCCCGCACCATGACATGGCTCGGCCTGCCTTCCAATTTCCACCCTTCAAACGCGCTGTAATCCAAGTTCATGCTCTGCGTTTTCACGGAGATTTTGCCACGATAATTCGGATCGAACACGACAAGGTCGGCATCCGCGCCCGGCTGGATCGTGCCTTTGCGCGGGAATAGGTCGAAGGTTTTGGCCACTTGGGTGCTCAGGACGTTCACGAAGGTATGAATGTCAATTTTTCCTGTCTTCACACCGTAGGTATAGAGCAGATTGACGCGTTCTTCGAGCGAGGGAATGCCATTGGGGATCTTGGTAAAATCATTTTTACCCATCTCCTTCTGATTCCGAAAATCAAACGGCGCGTGATCGGTAGCCACGGTTTGCACCAACCCATCACGCAAACCGTTCCACAAAACTTCCTGATTCCGGATATCGCGTAGAGGTGGAGACATCACATATTTCGCGCCTTCAAACTTGGGCTTCTCGGCATAGGTCTTGTCGAGCGTGAGATATTGGATCAAGGTTTCCACCGCCACGCGCACACCCTTCTGCCGTGCAGCGACAGCTTCGGCCAAGGCTTCCTTGCAACTCAAGTGAACGATGTACGTGGCCGCGCCGGTGAGTTCGGCAAACGTCATGAGATGATGCACGCCCTCGGCTTCCACCTGTACCGGCCGGCTGGGTTCGTGAAAACCCGGACCGGTCTTGCCGGCGGCGAGCAGTTCTTTGCAACGTTCGCTCACCAGCGTTTCATTCTCACAATGCGCGGTCACGATGACGCCCAGTTCCTTGGCCAGCTTCAACGTGTGATACAGTTCCGAATCATCGATGCCAAACGCCCCCTTGTAAGCCAAGAACACCTTGAACGAACTGATGCCGCGTTTGACGATCTCCCGCAGTTGCTTCTCCGCTTTTTCATCAAACTTCGTGACCCCCATGTGAAACGTGAAATCGCAGGCGGATTTCCCCTCCGCCTGGCTCATCCACAGCACGAAACTTTTCAACGCATCATCCTTGCGCGCCGGACAGCACATCTCGATCAGGGTCGTCGTGCCGCCCATCAAAGCCGCCTCGCTGCCGGTGATGTAATCATCCTTCGCCAACGTGCCCATGAACGGCAGGTAGATGTGGACATGCGGATCAATGAAACCCGGGAACACGAATTTACCCTTCGCATCAATCACTTCCATACCTTTTGGCGCAACGATATTCTTATCAATGCGTGCGATGGTTTCGCCTTCGCAAAGGATGTCGGCGAAATAGCGGGAATCGGCGGTTATGATTTCACCGTTTTTTATCAGTAAGCTCATAGTTTTGAGACAGAATTGACAAAATTTACAGAATTAGGAACAGGCGCAGCCATTTAGAAAAATTCTGCATAATTCTGTAAATTCTGTCTTTATTTCTTTTCCGTATGCCAAATGTCGCCTTCACCATAACTAAACCACCGGCTCGTGGTGACCTTTTGCTGCGTGAAAAATTGCACGCCTTCGCGGCCTTGCATGTGCAGGTCGCCGAAGAAGGATTCATCCCAGCCGTTGAACGGAAACCACGCCATGGAGGCAGGTACACCAATGTTGATGCCGATCATCCCGGCCTTCGCGCTGTGCTTGAACTCGCGCGCGGCCTTGCCGGACCGCGTGAAGATGGAAGCGCCGTTGCCATACATGGATTTATTCGCCAACTCGATGGCCTTGCCCAGGTCCTCCATGTGGATGACATTCAGCACAGGGCCAAAAATTTCCTCCTTGGCCACGGTCATGTTGCCTTCGATACGATCCAAGATGGTGGCACCGACGTAAAAACCGTTTGGCGCATCACTTACTTTTACGCCACGCCCATCGGCCAAAACTTTTGCCCCTTGCGATTCCCCGATGCTGATCAATTCTTGCACCCGGTCGCGATGTTGTTTCGTGATGACCGCGCCCATGTCCGGCTGGGCGTCGCGATCGGTCGGGCCGACCTTGATACGCTTGGTGGCTTCCACCAGCGTAGGCAAAACCAGTTTTTCCGCCGCACCGACTACTACCGCCGTTGAACCAGCCATGCACCGTTCACCCGCGCAGCCGAACGCCGCCTCGATGACGCCGCGCGTGGAGTTCTCGACATCCGCGTCCGGCATGATGATCACGTAATTCTTCGCCCCGCCATTGGATTGCACTCGCTTACCGTGTTTGGTGCCCACTTCGTAGATGTAGCGGGCGATCGGCGTGGAGCCGACGAATGAAATCGCCTTCACCTTCGGGTGCGTGAGCAAAGCATCCACGACTTCGCGACCGCCGTGAACGATGTTCAACACGCCTTTCGGCAGCCCGGCTTTTTCCAGCAGCTTGGCGATCTTGATGGCCGTGAGCGGCACCTTTTCGCTGGGCTTCAGCACGAAGGTATTGCCGCACGCGATGGCGATAGGATACATCCACAGCGGAACCATCGCCGGAAAATTGAACGGCGTGATGCCCACGCACACGCCCAGCGGCTGGCGGATGGCCTCGCAATCAATGCCGCGTGCGACGTTCTCCAAAATTTCGCCCATCATCAGCGACGGCACGCCGAGTGCAAACTCGATGACTTCCATCCCGCGCTTCACGTCGCCGCGCGATTCCACCAGCGTTTTGCCATGTTCACGCGTGTTGCAGCGGACGATGTCCTCAAAGTTATCCTCCATCAACATCTTGAACCGGCCCAAGATACGCGCCCGTTCCACCGGCGGCGTTTCCATCCACGCCGGGAAAGCGGCCTGCGCCGCTTCAACCGCGGCATTGGCATCCGCCACGCTTCCCACCGGACATTCAGATATTACCTCGCCGATCGAAGGATTGAAAACGGGAGTGCGCGCGGTGGTGGAATCGATCCATTCGCCGCCGATGAAGTTCGGACAGGGTTCTAATGTTTTGCTCATAATGTTTTTAAAGTTCTAAATGTTGGGCCGAAATTCTCCAAGCTCCAAAAAGTGTGGAAGTCAAAGAGGTGGTAGGGCGCGTCGCTCCGCGCGCGGCCGTTCGTGGATTGCAACCGGATGGTACGCGTGGATGTTGGTGCTTGGAGCTTCATTTTAAATTATCCACGTTTGCCCAATGGCACAACCGCTCTCTGCGCCGCCCCGTTATACTGCGACAGCGGCCTGATCAGCCGGTTATCCGCCAATTGCTCCATGATGTGCGCCGTCCAGCCGGTGATACGCGCCATGACAAAGAACGGCGTGAACATGTCGATGTCAAAGCCCATCATGTAGTAAGCCGGACCGCTCGGAAAATCGAGGTTCGGGTGGATGTGCTTCTGTTCCAGCATGGTCGCTTCCAAAATATCCGCGATCTCCAGCCACTTCTGGTTGCCGGTGAATTTGGCCATCTCCCGCATGTATTTCTTCATCGTCGGCACCCGCGAATCACCATTTTTATAAACGCGATGGCCGAAGCCCATCACCACTCTGTGCTCTTTTAAGGAAGTTAACATCCATTCCTTCGCCTTTTCCGGTTCACCAACTTCCAGCAACATGTGCATGACCGCTTCATTCGCACCGCCATGCAACGGCCCTTTCAACGACGCGATGCCGCCGACCACGCCGCTGTAAATATCCGACAAGCTGGAAACCACCGTGCGCGCGGTAAAAGTGGATGCGTTGAAACCATGTTCCGCGTAAAGGATGAGTGACACTTCAAAAGCGTGGGTCACCTCCGGCGCTGGCACTTGGCCAAAGATCATGTGGAAAAAATTTTCCACAAAACCAAGATCGCTTCGCGGCGGGATAAAATCCTGGCCTTTGCGGAGACGATAAAATGCCGCGATCATCGTGGGGATTTTTGCCAGCATGCTCACGGAACGCTTCAAGTTCGTTTCAGCATCCGTTTTCTCCATTTCGATATCTTCCGTTCCCAGAAAACTGATCGCCGTTCGCAAGGCGTCCATCGGGTGCGCCCTGGTCGGCGTGGCTTCAATCACGGCCAGCAACGCCTTGCTGAGGTCGCGCTGGGCGCGGACTTGGGCCTGAAAATCGGCAAGTTGGGCGGAGGTCGGCAGTTCACCATGCCACATGAGCCACGCGACTTCCTCAAATTGGCAATGCTCGCAGAGGTCCTGCACCGGATAGCCGGCATAGACCAGCGAATTGATCTCGGGCATGACTTTGGAGATGCGTGTCGTATCCACCACGACCCCGTCGAGGCCGCGATGGATGTTGGTATCATCACTCATGTTTCCTTTCTTGATCGGATGGCGCGGAGGCGCCACCGCTCGTTGATGAGATCTGCATTTCGCGAACCGTCGTCCCATCGGCAACGATTCGTTTGAACTGGCCTATAGCTTGAAATTAAAAATATTTTTGTCGAACTGTGCGTACGCTTCATAGCGCAACAATTCATAAAGCTCCGCGCGCGTCTGCATGTTGCCGACAATCGACGCCTGGCTGCCCTCGTTCTTGATGGTCGCAAGACCGTCTTCGATGGCCTTCATCGCGAGGCGCAAAGTCGTGACCGGATAAATTACAATGTTAAAACCAAGGTCGGAAAGTTGCTTGGCATTCAGGATCTTGCTTTTGCCAAACTCGGTCATGTTGGCGAGCAGGGGAACCTTGATCGCTTTGCGAATTTTTTCAAACTCGCCTTCGTCCGCCAATGCCTCGGGGAAAATCGCATCCGCCCCGGCATCGACATACGTTTTTGCGCGGGTGATGGCGCCGTCCAAGCCTTCCGAAGCACGGGCATCGGTGCGGGCCATGATCAGAAAGTTTTTATCCTGCCGGGTGTTCGCCGCCGCCCGGATCTTTTCCACCATCGACTGCGCGGTGACCAGTGATTTGCCATCGAGATGGCCGCAACGTTTGGGATTCACCTGATCTTCCAAATGACAGCCGCTCAAGCCGGCATCTTCCAGGGTTTGGATGGTGCGCGCCATGTTCAGCGCTTCGCCAAAACCGGTATCAGCATCGATGAGTGCGGGAAGGTCGGTCGCACGCGCGATCGCACTCCCGCGAGTGGCGACCTCGGACAGCGTGGTTAACCCGATGTCCGGCAAACCCAAATCCGCCGACAACGCCGCACCGGAAACATAGACGCCGTCAAATCCGTGGCGTTGGATCGCCATCGCCACCAGTGGCGAGAAAGCCCCCGGCAGGCGCAACAGTTTGCCGGTCGCAAGGGCGGCGCGGAAGTCTTTGCGCTTGTCGGCGGCAGATTTGGTGGCTTGGAGCATGGCTAGAAAATGCCTCTTTGATCCCGCACCGCGCAAGTCAGTTTGTTGGTGGGCAGCGCGACGTTGAGTTCCCCGATCTCTGCCGCCGTCAATTGCGGCAGGCCTTGGACAAGCCCCAAGAACCGTTTCGATTCCTCCTTGGAGATCACGTCTTCCGTGAGCGTTTCAAACTTGTGGATGTAATTGGCGCGCACGAACGGCTTTGCCCCGAGCGGGTGCGCGTTTGCCAAGGCGATCTCATCCGTGATTTTCTTGCCGTCATTGAAAACGATTTCCACGCGGCCGCCGAACGCTTTTTCGTTTGGATCAGTAGAATGATAGCGCCGGGTCCACTCCGCATCTTCGCGCGTAGTGATCTTTTTCCAAAGCGAGATGACATCGGGATGCTTCGCGACTTCGGGCGCGTAGCTTTTGACGTGATGCCAGAAGCCGGTGTGCAACGCCGAGGCGAAGATGAACATGATGCTGTGATCGAGCGTCTCGCGGCTGGCGTTCGGATCAGATTTCTGCGGATCGCCGGCACCCGTGCCGATCACATAATGGGTGTGATGGCTGGTGTGGATGATGATTTCGCGGATAGCTTTCAGGTCGGCGATCTGCTGGCGCAGCTTGAATGCGAGGTCAATCCACGCCTGCGCCTGATATTCCGCTGAATGTTCCTTGGTGTAGGAATCAAGGATGGCGCGGCACGGTTCGCCGGGCGCAGGCAGGGAAACATTGTAGTTTCCAATCTTGCCGCCGAGCATCCAGGCGATGACGCTATCTTCGCCCTCGTAAATCGGCGAAGGACTTTTCTCGCCGCGCATGGCGCGGTCAACGGCTTCGACGGCGAGCTTGCCGGCGTGTGCGGGTGCGTAAGCCTTCCAACTGGAAATCTCGCCCTTGCGCGATTGGCGCGTGGAGAAGCCGACATGCACCGCCTGTTGCACCGCTTGATACACCGTATCGGTGTCCAGTCCGAGCATTGCGCCGATGCCGGCGGCGGCGGATGGGCAAAGATGCGCGATGTGATCTTTCTTATATTCGTGCAAGCAGATGGCGCGGACCAAATCCATCTGGATTTCGTACCCGACGAGCAGGCCGCGCAGCAGATCGGTGCCACTACGTCCGCATTGCTGCGCGACGGCGAGCAAGGGCGGGATGTTGTCGCCGGGATGCGAGTAATCCGCCGCGAGAAACGTGTCGTGCATGTCCAACTCGCGCACGGCGACGCCGTTCGCCCATGCGGCCCACTCGCAATCGAATCGTTGCGAGGACGGCAGCCCAAAAACGGCCGCACCCTTCGCGCGCGGATGCGCCAGCGCCTGTGTACGGGCGTTGGCCACGGGCGTGCGGTTGATCGCCGCCAACGCCACGGCGGCGTTGTCGATGATGCGGTTGATCACCATTTCCCCGGCGGCAGCATCGACCGCCGTCTTGTCGGTGGCCACGGCGGCGATTTTCCAGGCCAGTTGGTCCGTCTTCGCGAGATGGACTTTCGACGGCGAAACTTTGACGTGATGTGTGATCATTAAAAAATGTGTGGCAGCCGACGTTGAAACAAGGAGGTTTGAGCCCCCTGACGTCGGCTGCTACATGAGATTTATCGCGCTAGTGCGTTCGATTGTTTCACGAAGTCGTCACCGGTCCATTCGCCATCGGCCTGGACCATCTTTTTGCCCGGGGCGGCGGCGGCGGCAGCAGCGGCTTTTTGCGCGGCTTTGCGTTCGGTCTGGCGTTTCACGAGGTCGGCGTGCGTGGTGAAATACGGCAGCGCCTTGCCTTTGAAATCGGCCAGTGTCTCGAACTTATGCTTGTCCATGAATGCGAGCAGTTCCTCGCACATGGGCTTCACCATCTCGTAACCGAATTTCATGACGCCGGTACAGACCTGCACGGTGTCACCGCCGAGGAGGATGAACTCTGCGGCATCTCGACCGTTCTCGACGCCGCCCATGGCGGACAATGAGCGACCGGGGAATTCCTTTTGGATGAGCGTGGCGATCTCCATGACCATGCGGAGGGCGATGGGTTTGACCGCGCGCGATGAATAACCGCCGGGAGTCGTATAGCCTTCCACGCTCGGTTCCGGACGGAGCGTATCGAGGTTCACACCCACGCAACTGCGGATGGTGTTGATGGCCGCGAGACCCGTGGCCCCGCCACGCAGCGCGGCGCGGCTGGGATCTTCGATGTGCGTGATGTTCGGGGTCATCTTGGCCCAGAACGGAATCTTGGAAGCGCTTTTCACCCAACTGCAAACCTCTTCGAGGATTTCCGGGTCCTGGCCCATGGCCGCGCCCATCTTGCGTTCGGGCAAACCGTGCGGGCAGGAAAAGTTCAATTCAAACGCCGCCACGCCGCAGGCTTGCGAACGTTCAACGAGTTCGATCCAACGATCCTTCTCGTACTCTTCCATGATGGAAGCGATGAGCACGCCGTCCGGATGCATGTCCTTGCACTTTTTAAATTCGTCTTCCCACAGCTTGAACGGACGGTCGCTGATCAATTCAATATTTTCCCAGCCGATGACTTCTTTGCCGTCGGTGCTGTGCAGCTTGCCGTAACGCGGCGTGACATTGACGACCTTCGAGGCGTCCAAGCTCACGGTTTTGGCGATGACCGCGCCCCAGCCTTCTTTGAAAGCGCGCGAAATCACATTGAGATTTGTTCCCGGAGGCCCTGATCCAATGATAAAAGGATTGGGTAGTTTAAGTCCGTCTACGACGGTTGCTAATGTTGGCATACGTTGGTTCCTTGTTTACTTGTTTTTAATTTTTAACTCGCTTTGGGCGCATTGGCTACAATAATTTTACACAAAAGGAAAATTAACAGCGGCCCATGAATCCATCGCTGAACCCAAAACGCACCGTCGCCGAACTCAAGGAACTCCGCCAGCTCACCGGTGATGAGAACGGTGCTCAACGCGTTGCGTTCACTCCCATGTGGGTGAAGACGCGCGAGTGGTTGCAGCAAAAGCTTGAGGGCCTGCCGGTTGAAACGCATACGGATACGGCGGGGAATTTCTGGGCGACGCTGCGCGGTGAATCGGAAAAATGCCTGCTCATCGGCGGCCATATGGATTCCGTGCCGAACGGCGGCTGGCTCGATGGCTGCCTCAATGTCGTGGCCGGCGTGGAGATTCTTCGTCGCATCAACACACAGTATGATGGCAAACCGCCCGTCACCGTGCGGTTGGTGGACTGGGCAGATGAAGAAGGCGCACGCTTTGGCAAGAGCCTGTTCGGCTCCGCCGCGTGCTCTGGAAATCTGGACATGAACGAGGCTCGCGGCCTCGTCGATAAACAAGGCATCAAGCTTCCCGATGCGTTAAAAAACGTCGGCATCGATTTCGAACGTGTGAAAGACAGCGGTAAAGAATTGAAGCACGCCGCCGCCTATCTGGAACTGCATATCGAACAAGGCCCCGTGCTGCTCGACCTCGACCTGCCGCTTGGTGCGGTCCTCGGCACATTTGGCGTTGAACGTCATGCCATCACCTTTCACGGACAGGCCGCGCATTCCGGCAGCACGCCGATGAACCGTCGCAAGGACGCCTTTCTTGCGGCGGCCAAGATGAGTTTCGAGATTTACAAGATCGCCGAACGCAGCGGGCAGGGCGTATGTACCATCGGTTCTTGCACCACCAAGCCGGGCATCGTCACCAGCGTGGTGGAAGAATGTCGCATCACGCTCGATCAACGCCATCTCGACAGCGCCAAGCTCGCGCAGATGTTGCGCGAGGCCAAGGAAGCGAGCGAACGCTTCGCCAAGGAAGGCAGCGTAAAAGTTTCATGGGAACGCCTCTGGCAGATCGCGCCACGTCCGTTCAACAATGACCTCATCGCCTTCTGCGAAGAGTCTATCAAGGAAACGTGCGGCAAGGTGCATCGCCTGCCGAGCGGGCCATTGCATGACGCTGCCGAAGTCGCCGCCGCTGGCATCCCGACCGTGATGATGTTTGTGCAAAGCCTGCACGGCATCAGTCACAACAAGATTGAGGATACGAAGGAAGAACATCTCGAACTGTGCGTGACGGCTTTTGACAAGCTGGCGGAAAAAGCGGTACGTTGGATTCAAACAAGGAACTAGAAAACATTTTTTATGGAAATCAAAGCCCCCATTGTCGGCGTGTCCGCCGAAATCCTGACTCCCGAAGCATTAGCCTTCGTGGAAAAACTTTGCCGCGAGTTTGAGCCGACTCGTCAAAAGCTGCTCGCGCGGCGCGTGGAGCGGCAGAAGGAGATTGATGGCGGTCTGTTGCCGGATTTTCCGGCGGCGACCAAGCATATCCGCGATGACAAGTCGTGGCATGTAGCGTCTATTCCGGTGGATTTGCAAGATCGGCGCACGGAGATCACCGGGCCGGTGGATCGCAAGATGGTCATCAATGCGCTGAATTCCGGTGCGAAGGTGTTCATGGCGGATTTTGAAGATGCGACGTCACCGACTTGGAAAAACCTGATCGAAGGTCAGGCGAACTTGCGTGATGCCGTGCGCCGGACCATCACGTTCGCAAGTCCTGAAGGCAAGCAGTACAAGCTCGCTGACAAGACGGCGACGCTCATGGTGCGGCCGCGCGGTTGGCATCTGCCAGAAAAGCATGTGCTGATCGATGGCCGGCCCATCTCGGGTAGCTTGTTTGATTTTGGGTTGTATTTCTTCCATAACGCTGCCGAAGCACTGAAGCGCGGCAGTGGGCCGTATTTTTATCTGCCCAAGATGGAGAGCCATCTGGAAGCGCGGTTGTGGAATGATGTGTTCAACTTGGCGCAGGACACGTTGAAGATTCCGCGCGGTTCCATCCGCGCAACCGTTTTGATCGAGACGATTCTAGCCACGTTCGAGGCGGAAGAAATCCTGTACGAACTGCGTGAGCATTCAGCGGGACTGAATTGCGGACGCTGGGATTATATCTTCAGCGCCATCAAAAAATTCCGTAATCGCGAAGGTTTTACGTTCCCCGATCGCACGCAGGTGACGATGACCGCACCGATGATGCGGGCGTATTGTTTGCATGTCATCAAGACGTGCCACAGCCGCCGCGCTCATGCCATGGGCGGCATGGCGGCGCAGATTCCGATCAAGAGCGATGCGGCGGCAAACGAGGCCGCGCTCGCCCGCGTGCTGGCCGACAAGGAACGCGAAGCCTCCGATGGCCACGACGGCACCTGGGTGGCGCATCCTGGTCTCGTGCCAATCGCGCTCAAGGCGTTCGACAAACACATGCCGCACGCCAACCAGATCGGCAAGCAACGTCCCGATGTTCATGTAACGGCGGCGGAAATTCTCGCGGTGCCGACGGGCACCATCACGGAAGACGGCCTGCGCGCCAACATCCGCGTGGGAGTTCAATACTTGGAGGCATGGCTCGGCGGCAACGGTTGTGTGCCGCTTTACAACCTGATGGAAGACGCCGCGACGGCGGAAATTTCCCGCGCCCAAATCTGGCAATGGCTCAAACACAATGCCCAACTCGCGGACGGCCGCAAGATCACGACACAGCTTTACGATGAAATCCTGCCGCAGGAAATGGAGCGCATCGAAAAAGAGGTTGGCAACATCCGTTATGCGTCCGGCCATTACGCACGCGCAGCCAAGCTGTTCAGTGAAATGTCCAAGAGCATGGAGTTCGCGGAATTTCTGACGCTGCCGGCGTATGAGCTGATTGATTGAATGGCAGTTCAAGGAGTGCGCCCGTCCTCGGGCGCAGCAATCCATCAGGCCTGGAATTTTTGGCCGGGCGGCCTACGTTCAGGCTGGCCCAAAAAACCGTTGCCGGGCGAGCGCGGGCATTGCCTCCAAGTCCAATAAGGTGAGGAAATCAATGGTTTTAAATTGCCGGTCCAGCGCAGGCGGACCGCAAATCTTGGCACCCAGGGATAAATAGGCACGCAACAGTTTTGGGATTTCCACCGTCTCGGCAGCAAGCTGGTTCAACGAGCAATCGAAGGCGGGCAGGGGACACGTGCGCCATTGCGGTTCGACGAGATGTTTGCGGCATAGGTCCGCATAGGCGGATGCGCCAACCGCGGCATCTTGTGAAGTCAGTGAGCTGCATCCGAACAGATATCTCGCGTTGCGCGCCTTGGCATAATCTGCGATGCCCTTCCACAACATGCCCAGCACGGCCAGATTGCGATGTTGCGGATGAACGCACGCCCGGCCCAGTTCCACCATTTCCGCCCGCAACGGCTCGAAGCCGGCGAATTCAAATTCTTGCGCGCAATAATATCCCAGATTTTGGGCGGCATTCGCGCCGGTCTGCAAGCGATATGTGCCGACGATGCTTTGCGATGGCAGATGTTCGACGATGAGATGATCGCAAACGGCATCGAACGGGTCTTCGTCCATGCCGGTGGCGTAGGACTGTTCCAAACCTTCGTGCAGCTCCAGATTGAAAACTTCGAAGCGAAGTGATTGGGCGGCGCGGACCTCAGCCAAGTTTTGTGCAAGGCGCGTGGCGTAGCTGGCGGGCGAATTTACCAGCAAACGAACGGATTCAAGTGTGGTTTTCACGCGAGCCATTGTGACAGTTCATTATGACAATTGTGTGGCGCGCAGGTTAATTCCCGGAGGCGGGCGGGACATTTTCCACAACAGGTTGTGGTGGGCGAACCGTGGGCGAAATCACCGGAGGAATTTTGGTTGTTGATGGCCGTCACAACCATCCGTCGCGCGGCGGGGTGGAACCTTACGGTTATTTTACGGACTTCAACTTCTGCTTGATACGGTTGCGGGCGGCGGGAGACAGTTGCTGCGCGGCGGATTCACCCAGGGCGTCCGGATATTTCTGGGCAGTTTTGCGGAGGAAGCGGATCTGCTGGCCATACCGGCGGCACCATTTGCAGATGAACAGATGCAACCAGAGGCCGATGCGTTTGGAGATGGGCAGGGGATGGTCGAGCGCCTCGGACTGCACGCGCGCAGCCTCGCGGCAATCCAATGAAAAGTTGGCGCAACCTGCTTTTAATTTACCTGGGAAGTTCATCGTTTGCCTGCGGCAGAAATACTGCCGCGTCGTTTTGTCGTTTGATCAGCGGTTTCCTTACAACTATTTTTGCGTTTCAGCCGTGTTTGCCGAACCAATTGGTTTCGAGGCAGCGGCGCAACGCCATCCGCGCCCGGTGCAACATCACCCACAGGTTGCTTTCCGTGATGTTCAAGATCGAACAAACTTCCTTGCTGTCAACGCCATCCACCTCCCGGAGGTTGAACACGGCGGCGACATTTTTGGGGAGCTTGCCCGCGCAATCACGGTAGGTTTTCCAGAACAGTTCGTTATCCAGGCTCTCGCCGGCATTTGCCCATTCTTGCGGGCCCAGGTCATGATTCCAACCGCCTTTGCCGATGCCATCGCCGATGAAACGGTCGCTTTCCTCATCGCTGTAAAATTCCAAGTCCGTGAAGGAAGTTTCCCGTCCGGATTTGCGATAATAATCGTAAATCTTGTTTTTGAGGATGCCGGTCAGCCAGCTTTTCTCCGCGCTGCGACCGGCAAAGCTGTTGCCGCCTTTGAGCGCGGCGAGAAAAGTTTCCTGCACGGCATCCTCGGCTTTTGCGGGGTCGCGGAGGCGCATGAGCGCGAACTTGAACAGATAATCGCCATGCTCATCCACCCAGCGCTCCGGGTCGGAAAGACCGGGCGCGGGTTTTTGATCCGGCGGCGAAGATGGGTTCTCGGACTGCATGTCGTTCAACATATTCCGTGAATGAGTCGCGGAGGCAAGCAAACCCTGACAAAAAATATTTGAAGGGGATGTAAGGAAGTTCATTTCTGCCCGACAAACGGCAGAACAACAAATTCATCGTATGTTTAAATCTTTTCTATCCCTGATGTTGGGAGCCGCTGTTTTGAGGGAAGCCTCGGCCGCCCCGGTCCATTTTCAAAGCGGTGAAAAGCAGGTGGCCTTGCTGGAACTGTACACTTCAGAAGGCTGCAGCAGTTGCCCGCCGGCCGAGGCATGGCTAAGCACGCTCAAAGATTCGCCCGATTTATGGAAAACCTTCGCACCGGTGGCCTTTCATGTGGACTACTGGGATTCGCTCGGGTGGAAAGATGCCCGGTCATCACCGTTATTTACCGACCGCCAGCGATCGTATGCGGAGCTTTGGCGCAGTGAAAATGTTTATACGCCCTGTTTTGTGCTGAACGGCGATGAGTGGCGGAGTTGGATGGTGCGCCGTGGCGTCCCCGGTCCAGGCGGCGATGATGTCGGCGCGCTGATCGTGAGTTCGGCTGATGAGAATCACTGGAGCGTGACGTTTGTGCCCGCAAAGCCTTCAGATGAAAAATATGAGATCCACGCCGCGTTGCTGGCCGGCGGTTCGGATTCCGACGTCAAAGCGGGTGAGAACCGCGGCCGTCATTTGCATCATGAATTTGCGGCGCTTGATTTGATCCAGATCGGCCTCACCACGCGCAACGGAGCGGTCCAGGGCAAATTTCTGCTGGATGCGTCCAAACATGCTGGTGAGACGTCCCTGGCATTGACCGCGTGGGTCACACGGGCGGGTGAAATCAAGCCGGTACAGGCGACCGGCGGTTGGTTGATTTTGCCAGCGGTGCAAAAATAGTGAACATCACTGTAAGGATTTTTTTGCTTTGGCGACGTATCTGCATGAAGCGAATCCTCTTTTCACTGGTGTTGGCGGGACTGGCTTTGCCGGTTTTCGCGCAAACAAAAACCCTCCTGAACCTCGATCAATCCGGCATAGCTCTTCAAGGGTATGATCCGGTGGCTTTTTATACGGACGGCAAGCCGGTAAAAGGAGATGTAAAGTTTGTGAGCAAACGCGACGGGGCGATCTATCTGTTCGCCAGCAAGGATCACAAAGATGCTTTCAACGCCGACCCGGCAAAATATGAACCTCAATTTGGCGGCTATTGCGCCTATGGTGTTTCGCGGAACAAATTGGTCGAGATCGATGTGGACGCTTACCAGATCGTGGATGGTAAGCTGCTGTTGCAATACAGCAAAGGTGTTCGCGATGATTTTAACCGGGACACCAAAGGCAATCTCGCCAAAGCCTCGATGAATTGGACGGGACTGGTGGAGAAAAAAGGAAAATAAGCCGTAAGGGTTCGCAACTAATCGCGACGAAACCAAGGCATCGATATGAATTCACTTTCAAAATCACAACGGATATTGAGCTGGGTTTGCCAGATCACGGCGGCGGTCATCCTGCTGCAAACCCTGTTCTTCAAATTCACGGCTGCGCCGGAATCGGTCTATATCTTCACCAAGGTCGGGATGGAGCCGTGGGGGCGTTATGGATCGGGCGTGGTGGAATTCATCGCGGCGATCCTGTTGCTTTCCGGGTGCCACGCCTGGCTTGGGGCGCTGGTGGGATTGGGTGTCATCAGCGGCGCGATCATGAGCCATTTGACGGTGCTCGGTATCGTGGTTCAGGATGATCATGGCCTTCTGTTTGCGCTGGCGCTCACGGTTTTCGCGGCATGTGCGGCCGTCCTTTTCTTGCGCCGCGACCAAATCCCATTTTTACCGGCCCGTTTCAAATCTAAAAAATCATGAACTTCAAAGGTCAAAATAACGAACTCATCGAGTCCGTCTTGGAAACGTTGCGCCAGGGTGAGGTGCTGCTGGCCGGGGTCAGTGACGAGGATTACATCCGCAAACTCCCTGCCGTTTTCAATGCCTCCATCGGCGGTCATTATCGCCATTGTCTTGATCACTTTCGCAGTTTGTTGGAGGCGGCGGCCTCGGGCGGCCTGAATTACGACCACCGGGAGCGCGGTACGCTCGTCGAGAACGACCGTTTTGCCGCTCTCAATGCGACGCGGGCACTGTGCGAAGGTTATGAAAAATTGAACCCGATTTTTCTGTCGCGCCTGTTATCAGTGACCTGCAAAACAAGTTATGCGAGCGGTGGATCGCAGGCTTCGCCCTCCTCCGTAGGTCGCGAAATCATGTATTCGGTGGCCCATGCGGTGCATCATTACGCACTTATCGGGGTGATGGGCGGAATCATGGGGCTGGCCATGCCGCCAGGGTTTGGAGTGGCCCCGTCTACGTTGAAACATCATTTGGAAAACGCCAAGGAGGCGTAAATGCCGGCCATGACTGAAATTCTTCCCTGGCCGGTCCGGCAGGTGGCTGAATGGATGCCGCTTTGGAAAGGAGCCGGATTCTTTTTGGCCACCTTTGTGCTGGAGGATCTGGCGGCGGTCGGGGCAGGGGTGTTACTGGCCGCCGGTGCGATTTCATGGCCGGTGGCGTTTGTCTCCTGTTTTTTAGGAATCTGGTCCGGTGACGCCGGGCTGTATGCCTTGGCACGTTTTGGCGGTCGCAAGTGGTTTGAGCGTTCCTCCTTCCGAAAATATTCGGCCAAGGTTGCGCAGAGTGAAAAATGGTTTGTCCAACGGGGATTATGGATGCTGGCTTTAAGCCGGTGCGTGCCGGGCACGCGGTTGCCGACGTATTTGGCCGCCGGTTTTTTGCGGCTGCCGTTGCCGCGGTTTTTATGGGTGACCGGCGCGGCGGCATGCATCTGGACTCTGATGATTCTCCGGCTCGCGGAAATGCTGGGGACGCCGGTCTCGCGATTGCTTGAAACTTACAAACATGCCGGTCTGCTTTCGCTGGGTGTCTGCGCAGGCATATTCGCCGGCTTGCAATTATTGCGCCGGCTTTGGGCCGGCTTCGATGCACGGCGGTTCGGCGCAAGATTACGGCGCTGGCAACATTGGGAATTCTGGCCCGCCTGGTTGTTTTATCCGCCGGTGGTCATTTATTATTTGTGGCTGGCCGTCAAATGGCGTGGCATCAACGTGCCGACAGCGGCAAACCCGGGGATTTTTTCCGGCGGCTTCGTCGGTGAATCGAAAATGGCGATGCTGGACACGCTTTTCGCCACCAGCCCTGAATTCACGGCCGAAGCTGTTTTGATATC
>DASZCA010000454.1:0-6030 GCA_035943555.1 Verrucomicrobiia bacterium | reverse complement strand
AAACGCATCCAGGAACCGCACCGGATTTTCGGCGGCGACGTAGTCTTCCAGACGTTCAGGAAAGAGCAGCGTTTGGGTCCGGTCCAGGCCGGCGCGATGATTCATGCTTGATTCAGACCAACCACCCGCGTAAAGGTTTCACCAGATGAAAGAGTTTTCACACAGCCTCTCGCCGGAGCCAAGCCACCCCAGCTTTTAATTGCATTTTCTCGCGACGCAGTCCAGCTTGCCGTAGCTAGATAGATTTCATAGATTTCATAGATTTCATAGATTTCAGCCATGAAAACATACGGCATCCTGGGAATACTGTGGTTGATATTGGGTTGTTTTGACGCCTTCTACAATATCAGTTGCATCCTGCCCGCCCTCTATGAACCGGTTCATGCCGGTTCAAAAGTATTTCATTACATGTGGTTTCACGGTTGCGTTTTACTGCTGAATCTGGCGGTCATTGCCGCTGGTTTATTTCTGACTCGTGGCGTTTTTTGGGCTCGCTGGTTTCTTGGTTCTGTTGCCGTTGTTTCTTTTATAGCAGCTCTCGCACAAATCGGCATTTCGTTCTCTTCCTTGCAGGTCATGTGGGGACTTTTCACGCTTATCTCGGCAATTTTACTCTTGAAGCCGAGACAAGACAGCCCCGCCTGACTGTTGTGCACCATAAAATTCTATGGATCACCAGATTCGCGCCGTGCGCCTTTGCTGGTATTAAAAAATATTAATTTCTTATCCTTGCTGCCTCAAGGCAATCCCAGTACGTCACGTTTCTCACCCCCAAGGTTTTTCCTAGCCCAAACAAGGAACCTCCCAGTCGCGCCAATCACAACCGGCGGTAATTTCTTCCCGATAAATCAATCAGAACACCGCCATGCCATGAATAAAGCCCTCTTACTGTTCGCCACTGCCGCCCTCTGCAGCCTGCTTACCTCCTGCTCGACGCCCCAGCCTCGCGTCGCATTTCATAACACAGATAATTCCGCCCTGGTCGTTGCGTCCTACAATAACGGCACCTGTCAGGTGATCGGCCCCATCGCTTCCAGTCCGGAGAAGAACGGGCTCGTTGTCGATCAGATCAAGCCCCTCGCCCAACGCCAGACGGCGGTGATCATCTTGGAGAACTATTCGGAACCAACCCTCGGTCCGGAATTTCACGCACGCGCCTACGGGTGGTTTGCCGGCCTGCGTTGCCTCGGTTACCAGCACATCGTTTTCCTGCAAGGCAACGGCGCGCCCAACCCCGATAGCCTGCCCACGCTTTTTGAATACGACTGAACCCAGTTCTGCAAAATCTTGCTGAACAACCGCTAAACAATTAATTTCGTCCCCATAAGGCAAACTGCCAACCGCCATGGACGAACTCATCCCCATCTTCCCCCTCGAAATCGTCGTCTACCCCGGCGCCGCCCTGAACCTCCACATCTTCGAGCCGCGCTACCAGCAGCTCATCGATGATTGCGAACTGGCCCAGATGCCCTTCGGCATCCCCAGCGTCGTGGACAAAACCGTCCCCGGCCTCGGCACCCTCGTCAAACTCACCGAGGTCACCAACCTCCAACCGGACGGCCAGCGCGATATCAAAACCCGCGCGCTAAAAATCTTCCGCATCGTCGAATTGCGAAAACTGTACCCCGGCAAACTCTACAGCGCCGCCCTTGTGCAATATCTCGAGATCGACCACGCCGGTGACACCAAGCTGCGCCGCCAAGTTGTCGCCTCCGTCAAAAAACTTCACCGCTTGCTGAACGTCGAAAAAGACTTCGCCAAAACCGAGGCCGAACTCACCAGCTACGACCTCGCGCACCACGTCGGCCTGTCCACCGCCCAGGAATACGCCCTCCTAAAACTGTTCACCGAAGACGAGCGGATGGAATATCTAAAGAAGCACTTGGACCAAGCCCTGCCCGTCGTCACCGGCATGGAATCGCTCAAGGAAAAAATCCAGCTCAACGGCCATTTCAAACATCTGCCGGGATTTGAACTTTAAAAACGGAGTACGCCCGTCCCGGGCGCAGCAACATCCATCCGCCAGGCGAAAAATATTTGCAATTCACGCACCGCAAACCCGCTATAAATATACTCCGCATAATCCTCGACAACCCAAGCCGCCCCAAATACCGTCAATTCATAACGCATCTGCGCGTCCACCATTGTATGTCAGACCTACCCGAACGAGATTGGAAGCTATTGCAGAAACTCAAGCCGGTGCTGCTTGACCGTTTATGCGGGCAAATCTTGCAGCATGCCGTTGACACGGCCGGCAAGCCCGGCATGACAAACCATGACCGCTATCTCAAGCTGTTCCATCTCATCCAAGAGCAAAACCAGGAGATCGCCTTCGCCTTCGACAACCACCGGCGATCCACCGCCTTGATGAAGATTTTGCAGCTCCGCAAAATCGGCCTGTTCACCGCCGAGGAATTTTCCAAATTTAGCGAAAAAACCCGCGAAATCATTCTGTCCATCCAGTCCAGATAACTAAAATCATACGCCAGCTTATCTGTCACCTATTTGCCCAAACACTGGAACTGCTTCCGTCTCTCCCCCAAGGGTGAGATCTAATATTTTTTAACGGTTAAGTTTTTTTCAATGTCCCGCGATTACACCCTCCGCCTGATCGAGCAAACCGCCGCCATGCTCGCCCGCCTGCTGGCCAGGAAAAAAGCCGGCCAGATCGCCGAGGCGCAATCGGAAGCCGACACCCTCGCCGTCCAAAACATCGGCCTCACCCTCGCCGAAGTAAAATGCCTCTCACCCGAATCCGTCGCGCAATTGCTGGAAAAAGCCGGCGCCATGCGCACCATCCGCGCCATCACCCTCGCCGAGTTGCTGCTGTTCGATGCCGAACTGCACGAAGCCGATAAAATCCCCAGCCAGTCCCTCGCCAACTATGTCCACGCCTTTTGCCTGCTCGCCGATGAAGTGGATAAACTTTCCCCGGACGAACAGGCCTTTTACCGCATCAAACTAAGCCTGCTCGCCGGCCGCCTATGCGATCTGCGTGAACATCCTTACCTCAAAACGCGCTTCGCTTCACTGCCCGCCGCTGGAATGGACACCAAACCGCCCCGGCCCGCCTGACGGCAGCGGCGCACAAAAATTTAGAAGCAAAAAACGATCACTCGCCGACAACGAACGCGGGTACAAACGGCCGTTTCAGCTCGATATTTTTCCGCCCGCCATCGATGTCTTTTTCCACTGCACCTGGTATTTTTTTGGCGAAGTTCCGGTCGCCTGGCGGAATGCCACCCAAAGACTGTTGCTGCTTTGATAGCCGCATTTTTCTGCGATCGCCTCCAGTTTTTCATCGGACTCCGTCAGCAGCCGCTTGGCGTGTTCGATGCGGATGTGCTGCATCTCCGCACCGGGCGGGCGTCCCAGATGTTCCACGAAGACCTGGTGAAAACTGCGCAAGGACATGCCCGCCACCCGCGCGAGATCTTCCACGCCGATGGACTGGTGGGAGTGTTCCCACATATAGCGCAAACTCCGTGCGATGCCGGCGTGATTCACGGCGACCAGATCGCTGCTCTTGCGCACGATCAGGCGCGCGGGCGTAACGCGGACGGGCGCCGCCGGCTTCCCTTTGCGACGCATCAGCTTGTCCAATTCTTCCGCGCCACGGTAACCGAGGGCTTCCAGGTTGGTGTCCACGCTGGAGATGGGCGTGTGCATCGCGTCCACGGCCAGCAAGGAATTTCCGGCGCCCACGATCGCCACTTCTTCCGGCACGGCGATGCCCGCCGTTTCACAGATTTCCAGAACCTCCAGCGCCAGGCCGTCGCTTGCGGCAAACACTCCGACCGGTTTGGGCGCGCGCTTCAATTCATCCGCCAACCATTCGCGTTTGACCTTCCACGCCTTCCGGTCCACGCGATACGCCGGCGACTTGTGCCATGCCAGCCACCCCGCCTCGCGCCCCGCCTCTTTTAGAGTGTTGACGAAACCCTGGCCGCGTTCATTGTAGACCCAGTTCTCCGCGTCGCTGTAAAAAAGAAAATTGCGGAAGCCGCGCGAAAGAAAATGATCGGTCACCAGTTGCGCCGCGCCTGTGGTGTCTTCCAGCACGCGCGTAAATTTCAACTGCGTCCGCCGGGCGCTGAAATCCACCGTCGGTTTCTGGGCGTGAAAGACAAAGTCCGCCAGGTCATCGCCCGCCCCGAGCCACGCGAGGATGCCATCGCCATCCCAGCCCCACGGGATGACCTTTTCCCGCGCGAGATCTTCCGAGAGGCGCCACCCGTGTTCCTGCGCGTATTTCTCAATGCCCCGGTGCAGCCGGTAATCATACCAGCCCAACACCAGCAATACTCGGGGAGCTTTCGTGCGCATAAAAAATGGGGACGGGCTTCTACTTTAACCCTGTTTCGCCGATGAGAAACGAAAATAATCAAAGTCCGCATGCCCGCCATCGGTGCCGGTGGGCCGGGTGCAATACAAACCAACTTTTGCACCGATCCATGTTCCCGCCCGCGCCTGAAAAATCTCCGGCACCCATACCGGCTTGCCGGCGGCATCGTCAAAACCGAACTGGCATCGCCCGCCGTCTTCCACCCGGACCCGCAAACGGATGCGCGACTGGGAATGGATCTGTAACACCGTCTCCCGGCCCGCCATGTGGAAAACGACCTCGCGGTTGTGGCCCGCCTGCCGCAAGGTCAACGTGGCGTGTTCGGCCCCCGCTACCACCAGCCCGGATTCCTCGCCTTCCGCGCGGAACACCGGTTCCATTTCCGCCTCGACCGCAAACGTTCGCGCCGGAAATTTTTGCAGCAGCAGATTGGGCAACGTACCGATGTTCGCCCGCCCGCCCGGTTGCGAAAAGAGCCGCAGCCAGCCCGGGCGCGCGGTCAGCGAATGCCATGCATCCTGATGGTTGGCGTGCCATTGCCATTGCAAAGCCAGCCTGGAGAAATCAAATTCATCGCTCGTCTGCGGTCCCTGTATTTTTTGCAGGCCGCCGGTGCGCGGTTTGGGGTGATGCAGCACCGGTTCGCCATTCCGGCCCATGACCGGCCAGCCGTCGCGCCATTTCACCGGTTGCAGATGCACTATCCGTCCGTACACGCCCACGTCTTGAAAATGCGCAAACCACACACCGTCATCCGCGGTGTCGATGAGTGCTCCCTGATGCGGCCCGTTGATCTCCGTGTCTCCCTGCGCGAGGACGATCTTGTCTTCGTACGGCCCAAAAATATTTTTCGAACGCAACGCCACCTGCCAGCCGTTTTGCACGCCGCCGGCCGGGGCGAAGATATAATACCAACCGTCCTTCTTTAGAAATTTCGGCCCCTCGATCGTGGGGTGACGTTCCGGTTGGTTAAAAACAATTTGCCCTTCCCCTAACAGCTTCGATCCGTCGGGCGCCATCGGGCAGACGCGCAATTGATGTTTGATGCCCGCGCGCGAACCGGCATAGGCATGGACCAGATACGCCGCGCCATCGTCATCCCACAACGGGCACGGATCGATCAATCCCTTGCCCGCCCGCACCAGATGCGGCTCGGACCATTTGTCCGCCGGATGGTTTGCCGTGGTCAGATAGATGCCTTCATCCGGCATGGGGAAAAATATCCAGAACTTGCCCGCATGAAAACGGATGGCCGGCGCCCAGACACCGCAACCGGGCTGCACCTGCGCGTAACGCGGATGCGGCAAATTTTTCAAGGCATGGTTGATCAGGGTCCAGTTGATGAGATCCTGCGAATGCAGAATGGGCAGTCCCGGCGTGCAATTGAAACTGGAAGCCGTCAGGTAAAAATCATCCCCCACCCGCACCACATCCGGGTCAGAATAATCCGCACAGAGGACCGGGTTGCGAAAAGTCCCATCGCCCTGGTCCGGCAGCCATGGAAAGCCCGCCGCTGGCGGCGCACCAACGCGGCCAGCAGGCTTTGGCGATGAAACGATGGGAGACATGTTGCTTATTCTGCCGCAGATGAGGATGTGATTGAATAGCGTATTGTGCAATAAACATTGAAAAATCTGCTATTGGTGCCAAAACAATCCCGGATGACGCCGGCCCTTTACGTCATG
>DASZCA010000453.1:0-7522 GCA_035943555.1 Verrucomicrobiia bacterium | reverse complement strand
GAGCAAACTATTTACGAATTACGAGTGCTCGCCCCGCACGCTTTGCCTTGATTCCAAAAACGGGTAGAGCAAACTGCGGCGATGGTGCGTGACGCAACCGCATTTGCTTTGCCTTGATTCCAAAAACGGGTAGAGCAAACTGAACGCCCGCAAGCTCGGCGTGGATGTGTTGCTTTGCCTTGATTCCAAAAACGGGTAGAGCAAACTCGGCCTCGTCGATACCCTCATCGATGGCGAGCTTTGCCTTGATTCCAAAAACGGGTAGAGCAAACTCGATGGGTCTAAACCCCTGAGTTTGCTCTGCTTGCAAAGCTACCAGAGCTGTATCTGTTCAGGTAAATCCTCCGCTTCCACTTCGGAAGCGGGGGAACCCTGAATGACATAGGATCGTTCCCATTGGGCGCGAGTCACGAAAATGGCCCGGACGCTGCCTTCCGGAGGGAGGTGCTTTTTGACCCGCTCGATATGGGTTTCCTGCCGGGCGAAGGTCACGCATGCCCTTGCATAGACGCTGAACTGGATCATCTGATAGCCGTCATCCAGCAAGTAGTTCCGAAAATCAGTCGCCTGTTTGCGCTGCTTCTTGGAGCCCACCGGCAGATCAAAGGTGACGACTAGCCAACCCATTTTGTATTTCTCCGTGTCCATGGTTCCTTTGAATTGAGCCTTTTCATGTCGGCGGCTAAGAAATCCATTTTGACTCCTTGGGTGTCCACGGTTTGTAATGGCGTGGCTGGTTTTCAATGACGGCTTTGCGGAAGCCCCGCACCACGCCCTCGATGACGCCTTGAATCTCTAGGCTCAAATCCAGATAGTCCGCCCGTTCCAAGGGAAAACCGGTCACCCATTTGCGAAACTCCTTGGTGACCTCCCATTCGTTGGGATTGGGATGCTCTTTTACCCACTGACAGACGCGCCAGTCCACACAAGGACGGAATTGCTCCATGAGATCATAGGCCAGCGGTGTGCTGCGTTCGCGCGCGACGTGAGAAATGCCGAACGTGGGGTCAAGACCGACGCCGAACAGCTTTTGCAAGATGGTTGAAAGCAGCACAGCGTAGCCATAATTGAGAAAATGATTCAGCCCGCCTCGCCCGCGTTCCCGGATGAAATCCTCATCGTTCAAGGTCCTGCCGAAGATCTGCCAGAACATTTTGGCGCAGATCGCCTCCTTGTGCGGTTTCTTGCCGAAGGCCGTGTCGCGCATAGGCGCCAGTCCTTTGCTCTCGGGCGCGATGTGTTCGGCCAAGGCGAATTGATTCTGGCATTTGGCATCGATGGTCTTCTGCCAAAGCGTGGCACGGGTCTTAGGCGTAAGATTGATCATCGCCCGGGAGAGGATGGTATCGGTAGACCGGTTGGCCGGCAGGACGAGGCTGACCGGTTTAAATGCTTCGCAAATGATGAGGGCGACGCCATGCTTGGCTGCTTCTAGAAAGAGTTCGCTATGAATGGACGCCGAGAAGCTGGTGATGATGATGGATGCGACGTCCTCCAGGGGAAGCCTCTTTTCCCCTTCCGGCGTTTTACAAGTCAACTGGCCGTTTTTGCAACTAAGCGAGCATTGCGGCGAGTCTATGCTGACGATGTGATAGGACATTTCCCATTCCCCGTTTGAACCGTAGCCGTTGTAAGTTTGTTCGGTAAAATTGTAATACGGCTTGCTCCAAGTGTTTCTAAGGAAACTTCGCGCCAAACTCCAACCCCTTTGTCTTCCATTACAACGCGGTCAGGCGATCCAAGATCAAGTTTCTTGCTCTGTTTGACGCTGAATACGCGCCAGACACAATTTTTCGCTGCTTGTTTCCCGGCCAGCCCGTCGATGCTGATTAACATTCCATTTCTGATGATGCGTGGCAACTTGCCCGCATTACGTGTTCGTAATTCCTGAATCCGAGGCCAGACTTTATGCCACGGAATGATGGCAAACTTTTCTTCACCCTCGGGCGCATGATCAAGAATCGCAACGCCGAAATTATCCGTAATAACTCGGACGCCTTTTTGTGAAGTAAGTTTTCCGGGTTTAAGGCCGATAACTTTGTTCACAGACTCTTCAGTTGTCTTGACGGAAATTTTCCCTGTTTTGATATCGCGGTTTTGTTGCCTCAATGACACGCGCCCATCTATATTTGCGATCAGCCCACGCGTGTTTTCTTCCACGTGCATTCCGCTCATATCGGCAGGAATGTGTTGAACCACACGCTTTTCTGCCAGGCGCTGACGAATTTGTTCTTTCAACGATTCGGGTAGTTCTGTCAGGCCAAAGCGGCCTTGGGAATCGAAATCAAAATAGCCGGTGGTTCGCAAAAGTGCTTTCTCAGCTTCGTTGGGATTGCGTTTAAGCATCACTTCCCACAGACCACCATTATTGGGCAAGTAATGAGATGCCAGACCCAACACGCAGGCATCCAGCGCGTGATGCAGGTGCGTGACATTGCGAATATCTGTTTTGTTTTTGATGCTGCCATCGGCCTCTTTGACCTGTGGGGCTGCCACGGCAAGACAGCCAAGTAAATTCCAGCCTTTTCGAACTGTGCCAGTGACCGAACCCGGCAATGAGACGATCACAGGTTGTTTTTCAACTCCTGTAAAATGTTTCTTTATGATTTGAGCGCCCAGTCGAACCAATTGTGAAGTGACGGTCAGATCACGCGGCACAAACCCTTTATCTTCGTAAGTGGGTAGAAGTAATAATTCCTTACGTCTTTTTTTACGCCGTTTGTCGTCGTCGTGCCCCTTATAGCTTTCAATACCTTCTACCCACTGTTTGAAACGCGTGAGTGAGACAATGGATAGCTGGGGTGACCCTTCAACCACCATGCCTTGCATATCGTTGACAAATTGCCACGCGGTGCGCTGTCCCTTCATCCGGTTCACTTCGCTAAAGGTAATGGCCAGTGAATCCAAAGAATCCGAAGGCCGAAGTGAGCGGGGGATGATATGGTCTTTATCCACCTGTCGGGAAACAAGGTCAATTGCATCATACGATTTGCCTGTGTAGGGACACGTCCAGCTCAAATCTTCCGCAATGCGCGCCTTCCGGATGAGTCCGGCGGTGATCTGGATCGGCTGACCGTTAAAAGTTTTGCCATCCAAATCTTTTTCTAATTTTGTCGCCACGCCATGATGATTTGATAAACGCCGGCCTAAATCTTGTTGAATCTCCTTTGCAGATTTACCGGACATTTCGCGTAAATCACGGTTCACTTCAATAGTTATTTGTGTGATCCGAGATCTGTCGCCATTTGCAAAGGCAGGTTCGGCTATCAGATCTTCAAGCAAGCGTTCAAGGATCAACAGGCGATGCCGGACAAGATGGTTATTGGTTTGCTCATCGATTCGCTTTTGTAACTGCTTCTGCCGCATTTCTTCCGTGATAAACAAGCAGCCGCCCTCTTCCTTGGGATGCTTTCCGGCCATGACTTCGGCATGAGCACGCACGAGCAAAGCGCGGGCAAAAGCGGCGCGGCCATCTGATTTTTTGATCGTTAATGGCTCTTTTAACAAGGCTTCACGATTGAACGAACCTTCTTTCTTTCCACGCTTTGTATTTGCGGAATCGGCGATTTTATTTAACTCCGTTTCAAATCCGGCCAACGATTCCCCGCATTTTTGAGCAACCCCACAAATGCGTTCCAAAGTGACCAGCTTGCCGCGCTGCCATAAATCTCGCGTTCGTTTTTTAACGGGATATGAAAGTGTGGGCCAGAGGGTTTTCAGTTTTTCACTGCGGACGAGTTTTTGGACGGGATCAAGCATCAGCGCGTCCTTGGAGTCCGGGTGCATGAGCATCGTATCCAGATTGTCGCGGACACATCCGGCTGTTTCCCGGACGGATTTTTTAAGCCCGGTTGGCGTTAATGCGCCTTCATCTTCCATGAGGGCATTGATTTTTTTCCGTTCACTCGCAGACAATGGGCGCAATTCCTTTTCCTTTGCCCCTGCCACGCGAATATTTGCCAATGTCATCGCCCAGCGGAATTTAAGAAATTCCGGACAGTTCTTGGAGGGGACTTTTTCACCGGTGATCGGGCAGATCGAAATGATGCGGTTGTCAAAGCGTGGAACCAACTGGCCGAACAGCAGTCCACCTTGGTAACGGGCGGGTAATTTCAAACCAGATACACCGGCTGCCTGCCAGTCTTCAAAAAGACTTTTTAAAAGGGCGTCGTTGATGGCTGGGTGCTTTTGCCTGTGAAATTCCAAAAGACGACGCACTTCGTTTTCAACGATGGGGCGGGGGAAGGCAGCGTTTAAACGCTTAAAATTTTCTTTGGAAGATTGTTTGTCACCAAGCGGATCCAGGCCGAGGGCTTTGCACAAAGTTTCGGCCATTGTTTCTGCGCCATATTGGTGCATCAATGCAATGGCTGTCTTTTCTTTTTCGGTGTCTTGCTCTTGCGCTTCGGATTCTTGGGCGCTCCAGCGACGGTTGCCATCATAACCGCGGTTGTGAGCATACCAGCGTAAAACATCCCAAAGCTTTGCCCAATCCAGCAGATGCTTTTCGTCCCCATTGCTGGCGAGAATACGTGCCGCTAAAAACCACGGAGCGGAATCGCCGCCAGCCTGTTGATGCTTTTGATTTAACTGTTCAGCGGATAAAACCTTCAGATGCGCCAACAGTTTTTCCATTTGTGCGATGCGTTGACGGGTGGCGCGAGCGTGACGGCGTTGACGGCGGTAATCACGGCGTTTGCTTGCAAGGCAATCGTCCGCGCCAAAGGTTACGACGCCGCATCCTATGATATTGACGGAGGGAGATTCGCTTCGCGTAGATTCTTGCACTTTTGCTCGCAAGACCGCCCACCCAATCGAACTGTGGCCCACATCAAATGCCAGTTCTATGTTTTTCATATTTTATATTTTTATGGCGGTAGCTTGCGCTACCGTCCCCCTAATTTTTAAAGGGTAACTTATGTATTTTTCAATAAAAACATAACTTTCCAAAAGCGTGTTGCTAAAATTTCTAAGATACATTTTGGTTGATTGGAAAATATTTATAAAACGATCCCGATTGTTTAGGCTGTGATCGAAACCGAAAGCTACTTGAAGGCCCGAACAAGCACCCTGTATACCCATATTCATTTGCATAATTTCCCTTGCTACTTTGTCTTATTTCACAGAAATTCGTTTCGGAATCAAGACAAAGTTAGATAACGCAGACCGTGCCTCTGTTCGCCATGCGGACACGCCGTGTTAAAAAGCGTTTCTAAAAACAGACCGGCGAGAGTTAAATCTCGCCGGTCTGTTTGCTTTTCCCGCTATATTTCTGGGCCACCCCCCCCAAAAAAAACAAGCGGGCCGGGACGCACTCGCATGCCTCCCAGCCCGCTTTTGAACGCCCGCCTTGGTGCCATGAACCAAGATCAGGCGAAAAATTTATGATTAGTTAGCCAACCGCGACCGCTTGGCCGAAAGCCACTCATTGCCCCCATTGGACTGGCCAGCTGACAGCAGGGCCAAGCCTTGGCCCTTTGTATTGATATCGGTATTCAATTCATTGTCACAGATCATCGCCCAGAGACGATATTCATCCAAGCGCGACATTTTGTAGTTGTTCTCGTTTTGATTGGCTTGTGTTTGCATAAGCGGCTGTTGTTTAATGGTTTTTCAGAGAATGACTTGCAGGATCAGCAGGGCATCGCGCCGACAATGCCGTTCAATCATGTTGAGCGCCTCTTTTTCCCCCAACAACTGGCGCATTCCGCGAAAGACGTGCCACAAACCCTTCCATTGGGCGCGGGTGGTCTTATGAACAGACACCGGCCGCGGAGTGGCAGGGATCAAAATTTGATCAGGAACTTCAAGGACGATCTGGTTCATAGTTAAATTTTAATTATGATGGAGCCTGTTCGAAAAACATTATGGCCAACTTGCGATACACTTAGCTGGCAGAATGCCAACCAACCGATCTTCAAATTTCCCAACAAATGGATGAATCCGCTCTTGTCCGGTCGGAAAAGGTTTTGAAATTTGCAATCTGCCGCCTCCAAATGCTCGCAAAATGCAAATGGCAAACTTCCATCCGACGCATCGTGACTGTCCTCGTTTGGAGTTCCGCCTTTAGGCGGTTCGGCGAAGTGCCCGTGCGATCTGTCAAAACAAAAAAGGACCGGGACGCACACGACGGCGTCCCGGCCCGATCTTCTTGTTCTGTCTGGGTTGGTGCTAAATTATTTGTGCTCTGATCAGTTGATCGTCAGGCTGCTCACCGTGTACGTCGGCCCGCTGCTGAAAACGATCACGATGCTCTGTGCCCCGGTGCTCGCGCCTGCCGGGATCGTAAAGGTCGCTATCACTTGCCCGGCCGTCGCATCCGAGACCGCCGTGCCCGCAATGCTGCCGGCCAAAGTCACGCTGGTGATGGGCGCATTCGCCGGCGGATTCGGCGGCGTGGTTGGCAACGTGATCGTCACCGTCACCGTCGTACCCCGCGTGGCCGAGCCGCCGGGGGCGACAGTGTTGAGCGTCTGCACATAACCGCCCGTGCCCGGCGAGTCATACGCCGCCAGCGCGGTGTTGGCCACGCGATAGAAGCGATATTTGTCCGTAGGATTGTTTGTATAACCCGCGCTGGTCTGCACGGCGGAAACCGTCGTGGAATTCGTCGTCCACGCCGTGAAGTTCGTCGTCGATTGCACCATGTACGTGCCGCCTTCTGTCGCGCTCCACGTCAGCGTTACCGCGCCACTCTTTGCTGTAGGTGAATTCATCGACGGCACCGCGTTCGGCCCGCCCAGGAAGTTCGTCGCCACGCTTTCGCTGATGCTCGAGACATTCCCCGCCGTTACCGTGCCGTAATAACCGCGCCCGATGTTGTACGGAAAGAGCGGCGTGCCATTGCTGCTGACACACACGAAATACGCATAGGTGCCGTTCGGAAATTCCGGCGTCACGCACCAGCGTCCGTTATATTGATCAAGATCGTAAGTGTTGGTGCCCGCCGCGATGTTCAGATCCCCCAGAAAATCATAATCTTCCATATACCGGCCCAGCGGGTAGGTCGTGCTGACAGCGGGGCCGGCATAGGTCGCATTATTCGAAACCACGTTGTACAACCGCACCGCCCATTGCGGCAGGTTGCCGCGACCGATCGACGTCAGGTTTTGTGAACCAAATTGCCCGTTGCGCAATACGTAACCGCTCACCATCCGGCGTATCCCGCTCGCGGCATTGTTGGAGACCGAATAACCATACGGTCCGTAGATGGGATAACTGTCCGCCACCCAGCCTAGGATCGGCGAATGTTTCGTCGCCACATTGGTGGATTCAGTATACGCCTTGTTCGTCACGTTGAAATCCACATGGTCGCCCAGCAGATACCGCAACGCCGGCGGGTTGACGTGATAATGATGTTGCCCGCCTGCCTGGTGCGCGTTGTTTTGGTCGAAGCTCGCGCCTTCGTTCACATACGCATCCCGGTTCCAATAGCCCGTCGTATTCTGCGCCTCCGTGCCGCCGACGTACGTATACGCATCCCAACTGTTGAACATTGCCACGCCGTCCACAAAGTAACCGA
>DASZCA010000452.1:0-32560 GCA_035943555.1 Verrucomicrobiia bacterium | reverse complement strand
AGATTTTTACGGTGTTGTGCGAACCGCCGGCTCCTTTTGGTTTCTTTGGGCCGGCTTTTGCTTTTACCGTTTCACCGGTGTCCGGCATAAAAAACTGGATTTCGGCCAGGACTGGTTCAACGGCCTAGATACCGGCGGCGGCAATTGGCGCAGCCTCTATCGGTTTACCGACCGTGCGGCGCTGCGCGAAGCCGCCAGCACCTCCGCCCCTTTCAAACCCGGCATCACCCTCGATGACAGCCCCATTCAATGGGTCGGCCCTTGGCTCCATGAGATAGGCATGACCGGCCGGGAAGATCTCGCCCGCGAAAAACGCCAATTCATCGCCGCTCTCCTCAAGGAACATCTCGATCGCACTGAAAGTTGAAGCCTGTATTTTCTGTCTTCAAAAAATTGCTCTAACCTACAACTGATCAGTGGTCTCAAGATTTCCAAATAACCTAAATCGTCCAACTGCTGCCCCCTCGCCCCTCGGAGGGGAGAGGGCTGGGGTGAGGGGTGGAATTCAACCCGCGATGTTCCAATCCACAGAAAATCCCGATTTGCAAAAAAACCTCTTAACCCTTCCCATTTTTTCCCGCCATCTGCAAAGCGGTCTCCACGATATGCCGCGCGATCGCTTTCGGCGTATGCCATGTCAGCACATGTTCCCGCGCCGCCGCCGCCATGGCTGCAAGCCTGTCTCGGTTCGCAAGTCCTGCCCGCACCGCCCTGCTCAATCCGCCCGGTTCCACGTCATAATAAATCACGTGCTCGCCATCCAATAGCGGACGGTGCTGCTCGATCGTCGCTCGGTTGACCAGTGGTACGCTCCCGCACAGCCCCGCCTCATACGTCCGAAAACACTGCCAGCCATATCCCGCTGGCGACCACACCATCCGCGCCTGCGCACAACGCGCCAGATATTCATCCGCTGCCAGCGGCTTTTCCGGCATATCGATCACCACGCCTTCCGCACGTAACGCCAGCAGTTCCTTCACCCCGCGTTCGCGCACCGTCGATGAACCTTGTACACGTCCCGCAAAAAAAACATCCGTCTTCTTCCCCGCCGCTGGTAACGGCGTTGGCTGGTTCCCTTTCGCCACGGAAAAGGGAATGCCCAAACTGATCGGCCGCAGTTTCTCAATCCGTTCCCGATGCCTCGGATCAGACCGGAACCGCGGCGTTGGCACCCGCCAATGCAATGTCCCGTTGAATACCCGCCAATGATCTGCCGGCAGTTCCCGCTTGAAATACACCGCCGCCTTGTCCCAGAGAAAAAGATTGGACCGGTCAATGACCGCCGGATCGTCCAGGTCCAGCACCGCCACCGGTGCCGCCACGCGCCCGCGCAACAACTGCGTTCCAAATGCCCGCGCTGCCGGCAATGAGCCGTGCAAAACGCTGCGCCGGAACAGCAGACGATTAAGCCCCCGGAAACTCCACGGCGAATACGCACCTGCCTGCACCACCACCAGATCATAACGCGGATCGGCCAGTCGCTCCGCCAGCGTGGCCAGATTTCCCACCGACACGATATTGCGACCGCGCGCCGGGTCGGAAACCGTCTCCTCCATCCACGTCGAATAAAAATCCGTCGTCTCCGGGAAAGCCTCATGCAGATACGGAATGCTGCCGATCTCCAAGATCTTTGGCGCAAACTCCGTCGCAGTCTCCTGCATGTTTTCTCTGTTCATCAAATTATTCTGGGGCGCCACGCATTGCCCGGCATTTAAGGCGTTTTAATTGGTATCGATCTTTTCACTGCAATGTTTCTTGTATTCCACATGAACCAAACCGATCTTTTTTGCCAAGACGCTGGAACCAATTCTCTCTCCTGGGGGGAGAGTAGCTCTGTTGGGTATTGCGCACCGCCCGATTTTGGTGAAATACGCACAGAAGTCAAAGGTTGAACCGCAGCTTAAACCGTTGATTGAGAGTGCAAAGACAATCGGCGACTGGGGCAAGGCGCAGCGGGAGCGGAAAAATCTCGCGGCCGGCCATGTGGCGTTGAAAATGGGCATTGCACATGTGCTGGTTCTCTCTTGGGAAACCAATATGAGCAAGCCGGACAGCCAACAATGTACTGGTTTGGCCCGAGCATTTGGAGTTGATGCCGGGGCAATTCCCTTCCTGCATGAATTGGTAAGGCAGGCCGTAGTGGCCTGATATAGATCCACTGCGGGAGCAGTTTCAGTCATGTTTCATTCAAAATAAGGTGGCGCAAATCTCAATGAAATTGGGGGTTGGATGGTGGCGCCCATTTTTGAACCAGGGCGACGACTTTTTGAGGGTCATGGCATTCATGATAGGTATCTTCAACCAAATCAGCTGTGTTTTGGGTGACAAGCTGTCGGCCGTCGGCGTCTAGAATCACGATGACTGGCAGCCCAAATTTTGTCGGCTGGCCGTACTTTTCAACGGTTTCTTGATTGCGGCCTTGATTTACATCAATCAAGACAACTACGTAATCGGATTTTAACCTGCTTGCGCTGGCGGCGTCGGAGTCAAACAGGTCGTGTAGTTTGTGACACCCAGACACACCAGTTAGCTCCAAATTGTAAAAGCACGCGTTTGTTTTCAATTTTAGCCCTCGCTAGGGCGAGGGCAATTTGCCTCGATCCGTCCGCATTTCCATCATAGATGTTTGTGAACGTTTTGGGTGGAAGGAGGAAAACCATGCTGGCTGCAGGATTAAGGCACCAAGTGCCAGCCACACACAGATTAGCCAGGCAAAATCAGCTTGTTTCTCATTCGAGTTTCATTGGCAAAAGCGATATAATCACGGGTGTGGGCGCAGCCATCCATTTGGCGCCGTCGTAAAACTCCGTCTGGCCTTGGGCATTCAAACGTGCCGGCACACCCACGGAACGCAGGGCGGCCACATAGATGATCTGAAATCCGGCCTCATCAGTAATCTGTCGGCGCCAGATTTCCGGCACTTCACGGGGCGGATCGGGCAGATTGGCGATGGTCACGCGCTCGCGCAGTTGGCGCACGACGATCTTGGCGGCATCCTCCGGCGATCCTTCATGTCGGATTCGTGGATAAAACTCTTCCCACAAGGGACGACGCCAATCGAGGTTAGTTGATGGATGAGAGTTGTTGGTTGATGGTTTGATGAATGGGGACAACACGAAATTGCGATAGATTTTGTCGTCCAGTTGCCAGTTGATGAGTTCGCGATTGTAGTTGGCCAATTCTACGTGGTCCAAAAGGACTTTCAATTTTTGCCCCGACCAAACCGATTGGGCCAGAAGAAACTCGAAATCGGCTTTCTCTTTCGACTGCACCAGAACCTTTCGGGCAATGGCAAGCGTTCGTCCGCCGACCGCAAAATGAGGCGGGGCCAGGTGCAGGGCAGTCTCAGCCGATGCCAAGGTCGCGAAGACTGCTGCCACCACACGCAATGCCAGATCACCACGGCTTAGCGTGGACTTTGGCACGGCGGAACGGTGAATGCGCCACCAAATCAACCAACCGCCGGCCCAGACGGCTGCCGGGAGGCAAAACACCCAAAATGGAGGTGCCTCAGCCTGCCAGCGGGCGATGGAATGATAATTCACCAGTGCATCCTTGCCCGACAGGTAAGTCAGGCAATATTCACCGATACTGCGAAACACCATCGCCCGATCCAAATCCAGCCCATGCGGTATGCCAGGCATGATTTTTAATTCCACCGGCACGCCATTGGTTTGAAGCAGGAAGGCCAGCCTTTTTGTATCGGCCACGGGAAAAAGCTTATCTTGATCACCATGGATCAACAGAACCGAACAATGCAATGCTTCCAGTCCATTGGTGGCCTGCTCTTCTAAAAAACCTTCACCGCTTAACTGCACGAGTAATCGGGGTGGCTGGGCCGGGTGCTGGAACGCGAAATTAAACATATTGATCGCTCCCCGGCTGAAACCCACCCACGCCACCGCATTGGTATCCGCCCACTTTTGCCGGACAAGATAACGCTGTACCGCCTCCATTTCCGCTGGAAAGGCCGCATTGTTAGTCATGCTATATTCCAAGCTGACGACGACCAGACCCAGTTCGGCCATCTGCCGGATTACTTCGCCATCGGTCATCAAAGCGCCGCCAGCGCCGTGGGCGTATATGATGACCGGCCGCGGCCGGACCGGCTTAGGCAGCACTGCAACGCATTTTACCAGGCTGCCATCGGCGGTTCCGACCACAAACCACTTCCGGGAAAAAGGATCCTGCTCCATGGCCCAGAACAATGCCCCGACAAAAAACAGGACGAGGGAAATGGTCGCCATGAATCTTGCGGAGGGCGCTGGTTTAGAAAATTTCATCAATTTGCCGTATCGCTTTGTATGATTGAGCGCCCCCCAGTTCCAATAAAACCCAGAATACCGCCGCCGTGGGCAATTGGAACAGGCCGCCGTCAAACCAAAATCCAACAAGCAAAACAATGGCACTGGCGCGACAGGTCCCACCCAACCAGTTCGCGCCCGCGACTTCCGGATTTCCAATTTTTAATTTTGCATTTTCTTTGAACGAAAGCCACAGATACGTGGCAAGGCAGAAGAATGCGGGCATGCCCAGGGCGGCGCCCAGCAAAAGGAAATCATTCATTTCAATGGCGGCGCTCTCGCTTAATTTGGATGGTAAATAATAATGTTCATATAATGGTTCCGAACCGTTCCAACCTACGCCGAACCATGGATGCTCTGCTATAATCTGCAAATCACCGATCCAGGCGCTGATACGGTTGCGGGACGAAAAATCTGCGGAGTCCGCAACCGATAAAACACGCCGGGCAGCGTGCCATTCCGTCTCCCGGAACCCCCAGAATAACAGCACTACGCTGGAAAACAGAACGATGGCAAGTGCAAGCCCATTTTTTTGAAGCCAGTGGGGTTTGATTGGCAGCTGGAAAAATTTACAGGTCCCAAAATCTGAAACCCAAAGATAGAAACCCGCTAAATAAACCGCCCCGCATCCGGTAGCCAGCCACGCGCCGCGACTGTAGCTTTGCAACAACCCGCGCGCCATAGGCAAGGCCGCCAAAAGGCACAAAATAATGCAAATATGCCTCCACATCCGGCGCTGGTTCCACCCGGGGCTCCGAACCGAAACTGCAGAGCCAAGCGCAAGCACCAGCCCCACGCCCATCAGCAGACCAAAAATATTGGGATTATTCCAAGGCCCCGTCAGACGGACAACCAACCTATACTCATAGATGTGGCTTCCATCTTGCCACGCCGAAGCAAGGGCAAGCAGTGATACTAGCGGAAACAAAACATGCAATATGGAAAGGGAAAACAAACCGCGTCGAACGGTCGCGCATAAAGCAAAGCCCTGTCCGATAACGACGCCGGCCAACAGGATCAAGGCCGGGGCGGACGGTGAATAATGTACGAAATACATGGCAGCATCAAGGAAGACCAGGCAGGCCAGACAGAAAACCGCTTTCACGCCTTGAAACCTCGATACTGTACGCGCCTGCAAAGACAAACGAAGAAAAAGAAAAACGGCAAGATAGGTCCCAAGACAAAGAAAAACAATCCATTGCACTTCGGCATCCTTCAAACCAAAGGCAATTTCGGCCACAATGTCCCCCAGCAAACGTGGAGGCGAGTGCCAATCACCGCCAAAAAGTAGCGCGGACAACGCAACCACCACCACACCCGCCTTAAACCAAGTGGTAAATAGTTTGCACGTCATCACGGGAACCATGCCGGGCAAGACAATAGGTGTAAAGCATTACAATATAGCGGCACTGCAACCTCCAGGTGAAGCCGAGCCATGCGAGACCTTGTGTTTTTGACGTCGGAGCCAGAGTAGGGCGGCGTAGCTGCCAAACAGTAAGTATGCCAGAATGATCTTCATGGCCGCATCAGCAATTTTAGGAGAAACATGCACCGCATCCGTAAGATTGCCGAGGCAGCTGCAAGGGCGCTGATAGTGAAGCAAATACAAACCGGCCCTATAAAATACAAAATTTGATGTCAAACATGCGAGCAAAACCGCCCGCAACCTGTCTTGCCGGGAAAAAAAGCAGACCGTCGCAATAATCGCCTCAATTCCGCCAACAATCCAAAAGACCCAACGAAATGGAATAGCAAAGATCGGATCAGGATTTTCCAAAATGCGGGCATGGCCGGTGGCGCTAATTAATTTGGCGGCGGACGTGATCAAAAGCAGGAAGCCCGCCGAATAAAAGAATCCTGAAATAACTTTGCTCTTTTGCATAAAATTGAGATTCCCCGGCGATTTTTGAACCGCCGGGGAACTGTTGCACTATAAATTGTCCCGCCTCAATGAATCAGTTGACCTGGACCAAGCTGCAAAATCCCTGCGTGACCAGATACGTGGTTGTCGTCGAGCCATCAGCATTGACTTGTACGCTGACAACCTTCCAGTTGGCACCAATACTCCCGCCGGCCGAACCGGTCACAGTGGTGGTGTACGAAGTGTCCGTCCACGCCAGGCTAAATGTCTGCTGGGTCGTATAACCGGCGGGGCAGCCGCAAAGAAAATCCAACCATTCCCAAAACGGGCATGCGACGCATACGGGAGTATACGTGGTTGTGTCGATGCTAAAACCATTGCAGGCAGATTTTCCATCGTCGGCAGCCTTCGGATTGGGTGGCGGAAGCGGCGGACTATAGCTGTTGCTTTGTGTCCAATTTTGCAAGTCCAAACCTCCCGCCCATGCCAAGGTTGAGGATGACACAATGGCAGCGATAACCATTGTGCGTATCATTTGTTTTATCATATGTTTTTTATGTGGTGTTTTATTCAGTTTTTATTTGCTTACCGCGACCGAAAGAAAAGGCCCATGCCGCAAAACCAATCGTAAAAACAACCATGCCGGCAATCAGGGCGAATCGGACTTTTAAATTACCCTTGGACTTGATCTCCGCATATTCCGGGGTGAATGATATCTTGGCAGCGGCCATCTTTGAATACTCCCCCCAATGCGGAGAGCTGCGGAGCATCCATAGCACCGATTTTAGCGGCAGGTTCAAGGGCATCCCGTTGGTGGAATATATAAAACGATAATCTTCGAGCCGCGCACTCGCGTACGATATTTTTGCGAGCAAATTAGATGCGGTAATCGCCTTGACGGCGGACACTGTCAGTTCGGTATCGCGAAAGGGATAAACATCCTCGCCCGAAACCGGCACAGTCTTTGGCCAATACTCTTTAATTGAGAAAGATTCTCCAGGGGTGAGATCGCCCATCTTGGATTTGCAATCGATGACCAAGCAACCGCCTGCCGGATATGTCGCAACCGGCATGGATTTCCCGGCTATAAAATGCCGGTCCATATACCACTTGTCATCTACTGCGTTCCCCTGAAAACTCCGGCTGCATTTTACCCCCTCTTCAGTGTCGGCCTGCAAAGCCGATTGAAAGATAAACCAGAATTTTGCATAGGTCACATTGGTGTCGTCGGCTCGATGATTTATTTCAGAGATCCTTTTCAGAATATACTGGTCCAAAATCAGGTTCTTGCCCTCGGCAATATTATTCGTTATGGGCTTGATTTCACCCGCTTGAAAACCGCCGCTTCTGGTTTCTAATAAAAATTCATCATTGCCAATAATTGTAAGATCTCGCTGGATACCATCGAGCGTGGTTTCAATTTGCAAACCTTGGTCCGATATGATCGCATGCCAGCTGCCGTCAAAATTTAAGGACTGCGTGGTACCGGGCGCATAAACAATGCGATGAATGGCACCCTCAACAAAGCTGGCCTCGCCGGTGAGAATGGAATCAACGCCAACCGGCGACGATTGAGCACTGCAGGCAAAAAACAGCAACGCCAAAAATGTGTAAAGCCGAATGTTTATCTTCATTCAATAACCCCGTCCCTGTCATCCAAATGCTTTCAAAATCAGGCCCATGAGAGCGCACACCACCTAGTTCCAATCAATCCTGCCGACAGCGGCCTGCGCGGTAAGACTCTTATATGTTTATTATTCCGGTCTGGCCGCTTTGTTGAGCAACAAATTGAGTCCCCGCTGTTCCCATAACATTGAATATGATTAAAACAGGGTATTCATCCAGCTGGCAGCCAAATATTTAATCATTTCTCCAAATTGTTAATCATTTTCGCAAATTTTGCCCTGAGGCAGGTTGAACTGGCGGCGGCATCGAAGGGCAAGCCCCCCAGTACTCTTTAAACTTGCGAGTAAAGTTGGTCTGCTGCTTGTAACCCAGAGAGGCGGATGCTTCCTTGATGGATGAGCCATCGCGCAAAAGTTCGATTGCCTGAAACTGTCGTTGTTCGGCCAGCCAAGCTCCGGGAGGTTTCTTCATATGCTTGAGGAAATGCTGTCGCAAACTTTCCCCGGACACTCCGCAGTGCCTGGCCAGTGCGGCTACGGACCAATTGGTTTGCCGGGCGAGTTCGTGCCAGTTCGTGATTTTTTCCAGTCTAAGACTCATGCCGGCTCCTTCAGCGTTATGTCCATTTTACAGTACGGGCAGGCCATTTTTCCCCCGAGGACATGGGGTGGAAACTCGATTTCCTTTTTACAAAAGAAACAGGCTGTTTTCAGCAGTTTGTTTGCCGGTCGACCGGCCGGTCGGCTCGTGGTTACACTGATCTTCATCGCCGCCAATGATAGCCCGCTTCCAAGCAATAAATAACCGATCATCATATACAGAACGATATTGGCCGAATTGACAGAAACCCCGAAAGTATCTGCTGCATGATTGAAAAATCCGATGAAGCCACCGAAGGCATGGACACCGGACAGGCAAAGGCGATAGGCAATTAAGCTCATCGCGAACCATAAGATCAGGATCATTTGCATTGCGCCCGGTTTCTGAAAGAGGCAAGCCAGAGCAATGCCAAGCGCCATCCCGCCGAGAATCCAAAACATAACACGCATCGAAATCAGGAAAAGTGGATCTTGCGGGCTCACGAGCCATGCGTTCGCCCAGTTGCTGAAAAATAGAACGCTGGCTGCCGCTAGTAGGATCATCCCCGCAGAATTGACAAAGATAGATATAAAATTAGAGCGCATAAATATCCGGTTATAAGCCAAATAAAAATTTTACCACGGCCTCCGCCTGTTCTCGCTCGGTGATGGCGGAGTGATAGGTGTGGCCGGCATCCTTGTGCAGAACCAGCATCGTCGGCACCCCGGCTTCAGCCGCCCGTTGCAAAAACTTGGGGATCATTTCATGGTTGTTATCATCATCGGCCCCAGAATCGATCATCATCCTTGAGCGCTGTAGCTTGAGCAGTCCATTTTCGGGAAAGGAAACCGGGTTGAAATAAATCGCCCCCTTCCATTGATCGGCCCCGTTTTCAAGCAAAGCGGTCATTTCATGCGTTTCCGCGCTACGTCCGTATAGATAAACCGAACCCGCATCAATTCCGGGGTCTTTGGCCAGTGCATGATAAACGTCCAAGACGTCAGCCCCCCAATCATTTAATTCCTCGCTGTGAAATTCCGGGCGGTCGATGCTCACGACGCAAGCTCCGCAATTGGCCGCCACCTCTTCCCAAGCGCTCCAGGTATAGGGTGTTTGCCCGAGCAAAAGCACCGATTTTTGGCCATTCAAATACTGCGGTGACGGCCACAGGTGGTAAGTAATCCGTTTACCGGATGTGTTGGTGATGACGCCGGTCATCGAAGCGATGTTTTTGGCATGTTTTAAATTACGTTGCTGGGTTGAGAACACCAGGTTCGAAGACAAGGAGGCTGGATCGCATGCCCAAATTCCAGGTGAAGTGCCGGCGGGACAATCTGTTATGAAAAGCTGGTTGCGGCTGCGGGCAAAGCCATAGACCGACCCCCTTGCAAAAACCGGCACCGGTTCGGCGGCGGCGTTGGTTTTGATAAAAACGGTTCCCTGCCCCAAATCTCTTTGCAGCCAGGCAATTTCCTTATCTCCGTTCAGGCAAAAACCATACACTACCGATTTCGACCGGCTGCTGACTCGGCCCAGACTGCTGAACGAACCGGCAGAGAATCCGCCGGGCAATTCCAATTTGAAGAGGCTATCACCATTTTGATCCCCGCAGACCAGCAAAAATTGGCTGGTTTCCTCCGAATAAGAAACATGCTCCAAAGCATTGGAGGTCGCTTGCCAAAGTGTCACGGGCGCATTGGAGGCGAGATCAAAACTCTGCAGCTTGTCGTTTTCCAGCCAGATGACAGAATGATAACTGGTGGCGGTGAGATCATGTTCGAAAGCGTTTTTGGTTCCGAGTTCCTTGAAGAGCCGGGTACGCCCCCAGGCACCGTCCGGTTTTTGCCCGAAGATGAGCAGATCGCGGTTCTGCCAGCTCAGACAGGCCAGGGCTTGCGGTGACAACCAGGTGAAATCTTGCAACCCACCGAGAACGACAACATTTCCGGTCTGTTTGCCCGAAGCATCGCAGGTGATGATCTGCGTCTGGCCACCCAGGCTTCCATCGAGATAGGCAAATTGCCGGTCATCCGGCGACCAGCCCAAAGGCCGGAATTTTGTGACACTGTAGTTCTTTTGCAGTTGTTCATGGACCAGTTGCTTCTGGCCGCCGGTGATGTTGAATAAAAAAAGTCCCACGCCGTCTTCTGTGCCTTGCAGGAACACAATCTTGTCGCCGGCGTAATTGGGCATGGGGCGGGACCTGAATTCTCCGATGGATGAAAGCTCGGTGGCGATTTCCTTCAGGTGTGCCGGACGGGTTTCAATCACAATCAGGCGCCAGCCGGTCATGACCGCCAAGACCAGGGCGGTCAACAGCAGTCCTCGAACATATTGAGGCATTTCCCTGGGCGTTCTGGCTTTATTTGAAGCTGAGTCGGCCGATGCTTTTTCTGCGGTCTTGGAGGCAAGGGGTTTGGGAGGCGCGCCCGGTACTTGCAAAGGTTTCTCGCAGGACGGGCAGCGAACGAACCGGCCGGCTTCCGACACATCCACGACCATGTGCTGCCCGCATTCCGCGTTCGTACAAGTGAACCGGATGCTGTTTGACTTCGGCACCGCCAGTTCTTTTTTGCAAACGGGACATTGAACCATGCCTCCGGCCAGGGTGCCATCAACGGAAATGCGTTGCCGGCACGCCGGATTGGAACAATTGAATTTGATTTCCATCTTACCCGGCTCTAATTTTTCCTTCCATAATTTTGCCCGATCAAAATTAAACAGCCTTGCCCAAACCTCTCAACGGGCAAGGTTTTACAAACTCGCCCAAATAATGGCAAGAAGAATTCCAAATCGTTGACAACAGTTTAAGTCATTCATAATCTTAGGCCGGACTGAGGCAAATGGAATTTTGGCGACATGGAAACACCGGCTGAGAACCTTTGGGGATACCTGACGGACAATTACTGACTAATCATCATGGGGGAAACGATTCATCTTAAGGAAAGCGGCCGCCCACGCGGGCATTTCAAACGTGCCTATACCGTGGTGGAGTGGCTGCTAATCATTGGGAGCATCATCGCCATCATCATTGTGGCGGGAGTTTTCTTCAAACGGTCAGCCATGACCAAGGCCAAAGAAATTGTCAAGATTAGCAAGTATCAGCCCGGCCCGGTACCATGGCCGGCCAATAGCGCACCCTTGGCCAGCCCGCTGATGCCGCCGCCCGAAGAGGCCGATGATCTTGCTAGGTTCAAAGGATATGACGCCATTGTCATTACTTATACTTCTGAAGAAGCCACTGCACTCGCCACCCTATTCACGCCCGGCTACCCGACAGCGCATTGGTACAACTACCGGCACGCAGTGGACGCTTATGTTCCGTTGGTCACCGCCGACCGGGCCCCATTTAACAATACCAACCAGTTCATGATACGTTATTATCATAGCCTTGGATTGTATTTTCCTTGCACGATCGGCAAAGCGAAGGTCCTGCTGTTCAAGTCCAACCTGCATCTGGATCGTGACGGACCGGACATCCCGCTACGCAAGCTGGTGAATGAAATGATCCAGGCCATCCAGCCAAAAATCTTCATCACCACCGGTGCCGGCGGGGGCATCGGGCGGGATGTCGCCCTGGGTGATGTGGTCATCGCGGGTTTGACCAAATTTGATTGTACCGGAAAGTTCAAAGATGAGGCATGGCATGCTGCCAGTTATAAAACTACGCCCGTGCCGCCCGGCGCCTTGGCCGAGATCACACCTGCGCTGACCGTCGTGAATGCGGCCAAACTTCAGGATGACAGCGCGCGGCCGGTCCCGAAAATCTGGGCCGCCGCAACGGATGCCATTGTCACCACCGATTTCTTCTGCTACGACGATTCGCAGAACACCCTTGGTTTACAAGGCTTGGGGCGTGCCTGCGACATGGATGACGCCATGATCGGCCAGGTGATGCAGGATTACCCGAACATCAAATGGTTCGCCATCCGGAATGTTGCCAACCCGCAAATCCAAATTTCTGATGCAGATAAAAAGGCCGCCGGGAATCGGGCCAACAGCATTTATTCCCAATATGGCATTTTCACCAGCGTGGCCAGCAGCATTGCCACCTGGGCTGTCATCGACAACCTGATCAACAAATGAAACTTGAGCCTGCCCGCTTGCACCGCTGGGCTTTCACACTCGTTGAAGTACTCGTGGTCATTGCCATTATCGGAATCTTGGCCGCATTGCTGATGCCAGTGCTGGCCAAAGCGAAAGACCGGGCCCGGACAACCCATTGCCTTTCAAATTTCAGGCAATGGGGGCTGGCCGAACAGATGTACGCCGGAAATGGCCATGACGAAATTCCCTGCGACGGTTTAGACCGGGACAATAGCGATACCTATCCGGGTGATAACATGCAGTTCAACACGGTTAACTGGATGAATTGTCTGCCGGAATTGGTCAGCGAACACAATTTGTCTTTTTACGCAAAAAACGCAACCGGTTCGGCGGTCAAAAACTCGGAGATCCTGCCTTACCCCGGCGGCGTCGGCAAGATGTGGGAATGTCCTTCGGCATCAATGACGTCGAGCGACTTGCAGAATTTGACCGGTGCAGGTGTGGGCGGTTTTTTCAGCTATGTGATGAACATTGATTTGAAAGGAATGACCGCGAATTCTTATATCCAAGCCCCGGGAGATTATATGCCTTTTCCACAAGAGCCCAAATTATCCTCGCTCTCCAAACCTTCGGCGACCGTTTTCATGTCCGAGGCGGTTTTTAGCTATACCGAAGGACAGGCCGCCGGCTATCGAATGGATAATCACAGTTGTTCGATCAGCCCGGCTTTGCGGTGGCGATCTTTTCCATCACGGCACAGCAACAGCGGGGGCATTCTAAATTTTACGGATGGTCATGCCAGTTTTTACAAAATGGATTATGTGAACAGGCAGCAAGCGAACAGATGGGAGTGGCTTAATCCGGATATTGTCTGGAACCCGGCGTACCGTACGTCTAATCCATGACAAATCTGTTAGGCTTCGCTTTTGAAGTTAACGATTATAACGGCGGTTTCAGGTTTTTATCCACCTTCTGACCGGCACGCGCTTCCTCAGGCCAACACAAGATGATAAGCAGGATGGAAGCGGCGGCGGCAAATCCTGAAAATTGCTGGCGCATGCGTTGGCCCGACTTGAATACACTTAAGCGGAAAATGACCGTGAGAGGGTCAATGCCCCAAAAAAGCTTATTTACCTTCTTTATTGATTGAATAATCAATGACTGCCCATGTTGCGATGATGCTGGCCGCGCTGGTAAAAACACCATATTCGGAATAAATGCTGCTGGCCCTGTTGCCGGCAATTTCCAGATTATTATCCGGATTGGGGATTTGAGGTTCGGCTATGTTCCTGATCGCAAACCATTTGATATTGGGATAGTCCTGCATGACTTGCCCGATCATCGCATCATCCATGTCGCAGGCCCGCCCCAACCCCTGTAATTTATGAGAGTTTCGTGAGTCATCAAACTTAAAAGAATCAGTGGTGACAACGGCTTCGTTTGTTCCAGACCAGATTTTTGGAATGGGCCGGGCATTATAATCTTGAATCCGCGACGCATTCACGCTGGTTAAATCGGATGTGATTTCCGCCAAAGCGCCGGCTGGCACCGGGGTTGTTTTATAGCTGGCAGAATGCCAATCTCTGTCTCTGAACTGCCCGGTGCAATCAAAGCGGGTCAGGCCGGCTATGACCACGTCGCCAAGGGCGGTGTCTTGACCAATGCCGCCCCCGTTACCTGTAGTGATGATGATTTTCGGCTGGATGGCCTTGATGATTTCGTTCATCAGCTTCCGGAGCGGAACCGCTTGACCATCCCGGTTTAAATGCAGGCCCGATTTAAACAGTAAAACTTTGGCATTGCCAATTGTGCAGGGAAAATACAATCCGAGACTGTGATAATAACGGACCATGAAACTGTTGGTGCTGTTGAAAGACGCCCGGTCATCCGTAACCAGCGGTATATAATTATCCAAACCGTGCCTGTATTCATACCAATGCGAAGGTGAAAATCCCGGGGTGAACAAAGTCGCAAGCGCAATCGTTTCCTCGGCGGTATATGTGACCACCACAGCGTCGTATCCTTTAAATTTTGACAGGTCATCGGTTTCTGCAGGAGCGGTTGCCAACGGATTTGCTGCCGGCACGCTTTGGGCGGGCCATGGAACCGGGCTGGGCACGCGTCTGTAAACCTTATGTTTTAAAGATCCTGAAAAAAATTCCACAAGCACCACGGCTATGGCTATGACACTTAAAATGGTTAACCCCCATTCGACCAAGGTATACCCACCTTCGGATCGCTTGTAGTTGCAATTTCTGACCACGCAAACCCCTTTCATCAGAATCATTTCAAGTTATTGATCGTGAACCCATTTAGCTGATTCGGGCTGAATCATTTTTTGGTTCGTCAAACTGAATTTGCGCGAGGCTATGGAGGGGCTAAGATATTGTCAATGCCTTAAAGGTGCCCTTCTTTCTCCCGCGCTGGTGAAATTGGAGAATTTCACCTGATCTGACACTTGATGACCGCAGGCGACCGAAGCCGCTTTAAACAAAGGTCGCATGTGATCTTTCTGATGAGGCGGCGACATAATTTTCTTGCAAGCATATAATTACCTGATATTGTACGCCCAGCGAAGGGATAAGGGCTCAAGAAAGGCTCCGTGGCTCATGTGGCAGGGGTCGCAAGCAATATGGCGGGACAGAGGTCGCGGCCTTGTTTCCGTTGGGAAGTTGCGATATTCGCACGCTTCCGCGCAAATACATAACCAATAACACACGGAGCCTTTCTTGGTCTCTTATTCTTTCAGGGTTGTGCCGATCATCAATGATTACGCCAATGGAATCCAGTGCCTGTATCCGGAGGGAACTTGCAGATCACCTGAGCTATGAGCGCCAGATTGAACGGCTGCAGAACCGGGGCCGTGATCTTCATCAGGGCAAAGTCTCACTGGGCTGGATTAATATAAAACGTTCGGCCCTGGCCCGGATCCTCGCGGAAACCATCGCTCGCGGAGAATATCACCTGGCACCGGCGCGCCGAAAAACCATCGTTATCAAGGGCAAGTCGCGGGTTGTATTCAACTACGGTCTCACCGACCGGATTGTGAATGGAGCCGTGGCCGATGCCGTAAACCTGGCGATGGCTCCGGAGCTCTCAACCCGGCTCTATTCCTATCGGAAAGGGATGAGTTGGTGGAATGCCGTTGCGGATTTCGCACGGTATCTTAGGCTCCATTGCAAGCAGAACCCCGAACCGCAAAAGCGCCATATGTACGTCCTGCGGTGGGATATTGACGCTTACACCGATTCGATTCCCGTGGGAAACGATGCTCCGGTGTGGGCGATGCTGCGCAAGCTTTTGCCGCCCGAAGAGGCGCCCGCGTTATGGAATCTGCTGGAGCAGGTGGTCCGTCCCAAGATTGAAGTATGCGGGACAACTCCCATCCAGCTTGATCGGGGAGTGCCGACCGGCCAGCCCATTTCCTGCGTTCTGTTCAACCTTTATCTGGCCGAACTGGACCGGTTTCTGGAGACAGTGCCGGGAGCCTTTTACGCCCGCTACTCGGACGATTTAATATTTGCCCATCCTTCATTCGAAATCGCTCGGCGAATCGGCGCTGAAATCAGACCATTCCTGGCACACCTCGGTTTGCGCGTTAGTCCATCGAAAAGCAAGGAATTGTATCTGACTGGTGCCGGGCGGCCTTCCGCAGATTGGCCTGAAGCGACCGGCACCTCCGAGGTGCCTTTTATGGGGATGGCCGTGCAAGCGGATGGCATGGTGTCGCTCGGGCGAAAAAAGACCCGGCACATGTTGCGGGAAGTGAATGCCAGGGTCCGGCGTGTCATGCGGTCCCTGCCGGGCGCCAGCGTTGATGACGCTGGTCGCATGGCTTGTGCAAGTGTAAATCAAATGTTCACAATCGAATCAATCTCCTTGGTTGAGGCGAATTCTGCCGCGCTGGTCCGGTATGCCATCACGAACCGACGGCAACTGGCACAACTGGATCATTGCATAGCCCTGATTGTACTGGGTGCGGTTATCGGCGACAGCAGTGCGAAGGCGTTTCGAACCATTTCCTACCGCAAGTTGCGTGAGGAATGGGGGTTGATTTCATTGGAGCATGCCCGCAACCGGGTGGCGCGAAAGAGGTCTGCATGAAACAACTGGGGGATTGGTTGGAACGCCAGGCTGAACTGGAGGATCGCAACCCCAGTTTGCAAAGTGCCTTTCTCCACGACCGCTTCTTCGTCTACGCCTGGCACCGTCTCAGGTTTTTTCTGGCTCGCACAACCGTGGGTTGGGTGCTCCATGTGGCCGGTGTATTCCTCTTGTTTGGATCGTTCTCCCGGAGGGCATTTGGGGTGATCACAGTGGCCCATTTCGTCATGGCGGCAGTGGGCAGTTTTTGGTGGGGCGGCCTTGAACCTATGCGGGCACACGTTCGCCATCTCTACCGCACCGGTCGCCCGCAAATGATTCCCCGCGAGGTGGGCCGGTGGCTCGGTTTGTCTTTGGGGTTGGCCGCCACCATCGTCCTCGGTGCCGGGTTATGGCTGGGAGTGCGTTTCGGTTTGGGCTATCCCTTGGGATTGGTCGATACCTATCTGCTATGCTTGGCCCTGCGGCTTGCAGTGGAGCTTCCTTATCGCTGCTATCATTCCGGACTGTTCGCTATCCGGCGGATTTACCGCCCTCTTCCAGCCATGCTCATGGTCGATCTTTTGGGCTTTCTTGCCCTGATAGCACTCTGGCCGGTGTTGGGGCGCTGGAGTTTCCCCGTGGCCACCCTGCTTTCTGGGATTTTGGTGGTCGTGGTAGGCCTGCATTACACAGGCCGGGCTTACCGGCAATTAGGAATCCAGCCGTTTACGCATCTGGGCTCCCGGTGGGCGCGGCGGTTTAATCTGGAAACCATAACCGAACTCGTCACCGCTGGCGCGGCAAACGCTGTGATGAGTTTGGAAATTCTTGTGGTGCCGGTTATTATGGCGATCGGTGCCCAGCGCGGTTTTGAAGCGCCTTTTTTTGTGCTCTTCTTCACCATCAGCCCGGCCATCCGCGCCGGCTATGAATGGGGACAATTATTTTATTTCGATTTAAAGCGGCTGGATGCGGCCCCCTTTGGAAACCTGAGCAGTTGGCTTGGCCGTGGCGTTGCCCGGTTGGGGTGGGTTGTCGGGCCTTTTTTTTGGGTGCTGGCCTGCTTGGCGGCCGTCGCCGTCGCCGGCAAGCCGCTCTGGGGTTACTGGCTTCCGCTCCTCCCATTTTTCCATTCCCGCTCGCTTTTGGCCGCGTTCCAAGTGCGTAACTTTGCCCGGGGCGCCTATGCGAGGCTTATTGGTAGCGGCGTATTATTATTGATTGGATACATGGCAAGTTCCCTGTGGCTTCCTCCGATTTATACGCTCTTCGGCTTGGCGGCCGTTAACTACTGCATTGTTTACTTGTTGTCACACCAGCTCGCAGTCTCATGGCGCCAAGGTCGGCGACCGGAACCGCTCCCCCCCGCAGTATGGTGCCGGGAAGTTGACCGTCTCGGGACTGCCGTGCAAATTTCAGCCGTGCGCTTTTGTCCGAACGATGGTGAAAACCCTTGGCGAAGGCATCGCGAAGAAGCCCAGCGAAAAGCCCGGAGGTTGGCCCGTGAAATCGCTTGGAAGCTTGGGACCGCTGGCGCAGTTACCGTCATGTACCCGGGCAGAATTCTCTGGTTTGACACGACTGCAACCCGCACATCTTCACTGCTCCATTGGGTGATAACCCGGGGCGCTGGTCTCCTCGAGTTGGCAGGACAAACGGGGCCGCAGCAAGCCGGAACTTCCGCTTTGCGCGAAGCACGGGCACATGGCTTCTTGGGAAATGATGTCCGGCGCGATCACTTAGGCCTTGAAGCTGCAAGTCCCGCGCGCGCGCGCGCCGCTTTCTTGAAACTATTTCCCGAAGGCCATGTTTGGGCTCCTGGTGGCCCGGTGGGAGGTTTGGCAGATCTCTCACCGAAGCAAACGCGGGAGTTAGTGGGAGACGCGGTGGTTTTCGCACGCGACTTCTATCCAAACGTCCGGAACTCGGGATCGGAAGTTACCGCCCTTTGTGATGGTCACAAACTTCAGCTGGTTTTTGTGACCGGGCGAGGCGGCGATCTTGCCTTGCGGGCTCGCTGGCGCTCGCTGGTCCGGAATTTGAACTTGAATGGCGCAACAGGCCTGGCAGAAGGCTTGAATGCCCCACGTCGTGACGCAACTTAACTTTTCTGACATTCGCGCAGTACTAATCTGGTCCGTTCTTGCGCCGGCCCAGATTAGCAGCCTTCAGGGGGGGGTTCAAAAATGAAGTCTCGTCACGCGCAAATTGAATCAAAAATATGAAAGAATAGGATGTGCACGGCATAGCATGGCCACCTACCTGAAACAGCAGATTCCAGAGGATGGCTTCCGCAACCCCTACCGCCCCGCAGAAGAACGTACGAAGCAGTTGCAGGCCGAACTGCCGAAGCTCGAAGCCGAGGTGGACTTGCTCAATGCGAACAAGCTGTCGGCGGACGATGTGCTTCACCACTTCCCTGTATGATCGGTGGCCGACTTTGCCGACCGAGGACAAGCGGCGGGGCGCCGAAGCCGTCATTGAAAAGATCACCATCGGCAACGGCAAAATTGATATAACCTTCCCGCACGTGCCATCTTCTGAAGAACTGTGCAAAAACCAGTCAAGGTCAGGGCCGGGGTGAAGTTGAGCGTATGACAAATTATGACCGGAGCTTTCATCTGCCTCAAAGCTCTCTATTACCGCCGTTGATTTACCCGCCTAACTCCGCCGCCACCATTTCCCGGATGGTCGCTTCAAAAGTGATCTCCGGCTCCCAGCCCAAAAAGCGTTTCGCCTTCGCCGGATTCCCCACCACCTGGCGCGGATCCGCCGGTCGAAACAGCGCCTTCTCTTGCTGCACATGCTCCCGCCAGTCTAGTCCCGCTGCCTGAAAAGCGATCTCCACGATGTCTTGCACGCGATGCATCTTGCCCGTCGCAAAAACAAAATCTTCTGGCGTTTCATGTTGCAACGCCAGCCACATGCCTCGCACATAATCCCGCGCGTTCCCCCAGTCCCGCTGTGCGCTCGTGTCACCCAGTGCCAGCCCCTGTTGCCGCCCGTGCTTGATCGCGGCCACCGCGCGACAGATCTTGCGCGTCACAAAGTTTTCACCCCGGCGCGGCGATTCATGGTTGAACAGGATGCCGTTCACCGCAAACAACCCGAAATTTTTCCGGTACACCCGCGTCATTTGCGTGCCAAACGCCTTGGCGCAACCGTAAGGCGTGACCGGGTTCACCGGCGTGTTTTCATCCTGTGGCGATTGCTCCGGGCTACCAAAGATCTCGCTTGAACTCGCATGAAAAAAACGCGGCGGTTTCGACAGATGCCGCGCCATCTCCAAAAGCCGCAACGCGCCCATCCCCGTCACCCGGCAAGTTTCTTCCACCGCCTCAAAACTCTGGCCGACATGACTCTGGCTCGCCAGGTGATAAAGCTCGTCCGGGGCGGATTTCTCCAGCGGCACCCGCACTGAATCTGCATCGTCCAGTTCAGCCGGATACAAAAACAATTTTTCACCCGAAAGATGCTTCAAGTTGGCGGCCTTGCCGTTGCTCGAACGCCGAAAAATGCCATGCACCTCATAGCCCTTGGCCAGCAGCAGCTCCGCCAGATAGGAACCGTCCTGTCCCTCGATGCCGGTGATGAAAGCGCGTTTCATGGTCGCCGCGATACTTATTTTTTGCCCGCCGCCAGGGCTTTCAAGTCCGCCTCCACCATCAGGCAGACGAGGTCGGCGAACTTGGTCTTGGGCGCCCAGTTCAGCTGCTTGTGCGCTTTTGCCGCATTGCCGATCAGCCGTTCGACCTCTGCCGGGCGGTAAAATTTCGGGTCGATCTCCACATGATCCTGCCAGTTCAACCCGACATGCTTGAACGCCACCTCCAAAAATTCCCGCACGCTGTGCGTCTCGCCCGTGGCGATCACATAATCGTCACCGTGCGGCTGTTGCAGCATCAGCCACATCGCCTCGACATATTCCTTCGCATAACCCCAGTCGCGTTGCGCCTCGATGTTCCCCATGTACAGTTTCTTCTGCAGCCCCGCCTTGATGCGCGCCACCGTCGTTGTGATCTTGCGCGTCACAAAATTCTCGCCCCGTCGCGGCGATTCATGGTTGAACAGGATGCCGTTGCTCGCATGCATCTGGTAGGACTCGCGATAATTCACCGCGATCCAGTAGGCATACACTTTCGCCACCGCGTACGGGCTGCGCGGATGGAACGGCGTCAATTCTGTCTGCGGCGTCTCGCGCACCTTGCCGAACATCTCGCTGGAAGAGGCCTGGTAAAACCGCGCCGGCAACCCCAGTTGATGGATCGCCTCCAGCAAACGCGCCGCGCCCGTCGCCGTCACATCCGCCGTGTAGCCCGGGATGTCAAAGCTGATCCGCACATCACTTTGCGCGCCCAGGTTATAAACCTCGTCCGGTTTGATTTTTTCTAGCAGACGTGTCAATGAACCGGCATCCGCCAAATCACCATGGTGCAAAGTTAGCCGTTCCGGCCCGGCCGTTTCAAAAGCATGTGCCAGATAACCGCGGTATGGCGCCGCCGTGCGACGCACCACTCCATGGACTTCATAACCTTTGGCTAGCAAAAATTCTGCGAGGTACGATCCGTCTTGCCCGGTGATACCGGTGATGAGAGCTTTTTTTACCATAACAACAACGCGAATTGTTCCGCAATTCGCGCCCTCCCGCAAGCCGAGAGCAGGCCAAACAATCCTCCGCTTCGATCAAAAATATGTGACAAGTCTCAATGAAGGGTGAAGCTTGAGATGACCCGTTTCTGGCCCGTCACCTTCCGTGCGCCCGCAACAACCCCGCCAGCTTCGCATTAAACTCTTTCGCCTGCCCCAGTTTCTCCAGCGTCAGATGCAACCGGTAGCGCCAGTAATAATTCGGGATCGCCGGCACATTGATGCGCTCCGACTCCACCTCTTTGCGTCGAATCTTCCCATCCATGCCCAATAGCTCCTGCAATTGAAAGATGCTCCACATCGCCGGTGAGGCCAGGTGTTGCTGCACCACGGCTTCGACCATTTCCGGTGTCGCTTCCGCCGGCGCTTCGCCCGGCAATCCCAGCCCCTGATTAAAAAATTTCTGCGTCAGCGCCCGGTCCTCCGTCCACCAACCGCGGATCGTGCTCATGTCATGCGTCGAGGGTGTCACCACGCTCAGGTACGGCGCTTGCGCCGGACGCGAAAATTCCTGCCCCGGATTCTTCGGCATCCGTTGAATTTCCAAGCTCAGAAAACCCAGGTCGCGCATCACCTCCGGCACGCACGCCGGCACCAAGCCCAGGTCCTCACCACAGATCAGCATGTTTGTGACCCGCTTCAACGCCGGCAGCTTCTGCATCGCCTCACGCATCCAGAAATCGTCCTGCCGTTGAAAAAAATAATTCACATACAGCTCGCGCAACTTCGCCTGCTGATCTAGCGGCAAATTCTTGAACGACGCCGTTTGCTCCATGGAAAACCGGAAATGATACTTGCCGTCCACCGGCAGCAAAATTACGTCGCTGATCAGGTCGAACAGCCCGATCTTCAATTTCGCATTCCGTTCGTTTTGGGGCAGGGTTGAAAAATGATTCTCCACCTGCCGTTGCGTGGCGAAACCATGCCTCAACCGGTACTCATCATCCCCCGTCGCATCCAGATAATCGGTACGTACCGTCTCCGCGTCTTCGCCAAAAATTTCTTCCAGCACCGCGTCCGTGATGAACGGTTTCGTCAGGCGCTCATAATCAAAGTGGATGCCCCGTGCCGCAAATTCGTTCGGTTCAATTGCGATCGCCGGCACAAAATAACCAAGGATGCCCTCCACCGCGTGCGCCGGGCTGCTCCAGATGCGGAAAAAACCGAGGATGTGATCGATGCGGAAGGCGTCAAAATAATTGCCCATCTGCTCGAACCTCCGCTTCCACCAAAGAAAACCATCCGCCGCCATGCGCGGCCAGTTGTACGTCGGAAAACCCCAGTTCTGTCCCTTCGCCGCAAACGGATCGGGTGGCGCACCCGCCTGCATCTCCATGTTGTACAGTTCCGGCGATTGCCAGGCATCCGCCCCATGTCGGTGCACGCCGATGGCAATGTCACCTTTGACCACCAAACCGCTGGCATGCGCGTAGGCCGTGGCTTCCTTCAACTGCAAGTGCAGGTGGAACTGCGTGAAATAATGGAACTCGGCTTCCGCATTTCCCTTCAAAAATTTGGCAATCTTGCCCGCCACATATGTATTATGCTCCGGCCACCGGCTGAAATCCGCCGTGCCAAATTTATCGCGCAAACAGCAAAACGACGCGTATGGCACCAGCCAATGGCTGTTCTCCGCAAAAAACTTTTTATACTCCTTCGATCGGAACGCGGCCGCTTTTTGTGATGGAAGGATTTTGCGCAAAAATTCCAGCTTCGCCTGCATCACCGCCTCGTAATCTACCGTCTTCATCCGGTTCAGCTTTTGGCGCACCGCCTCTAACGGCTTGAGATGCCGTTTATTTTTCCCCTCCGCCACCGCCGCCAGGTTCAGATATAACGGATGCAATGCGAATGCGGAAATGGCCGCGTAAGGATAGGAATCCTTCCATGTTTTCGTCGCGATCGTGTCATTGACCGGCAATAGTTGGATCAGTTTCAACCCGACCTGTTTTCCCCAGTCAGCCAGCGGTTTGAGATCCAAAAATTCGCCCACGCCAAAACCGTTCTCACTCCGTAAACTGAACACCGGCACTGCCACCCCCGCGCCACGCCAGTGCTCCACTGGCAGATTCGCAAAGCCGTCATTGACCAGCGTGTACTTTTCGCGCTCGATCCGGTCATTCAAGATCCGGTCCGCCCCGTCTTCAAAGCGAACGAACGTCTTCCGTTCGACATCATAAACCCCGTATTTGTAATGCAGCGGAAAAGCCTGCCCGCGCAAATCCAACTTTACGGAAAGATCATCTTCGCCCGCGATGCGATTCAGCAACACGGGCGTCTGCGTCTGCCAGTTACCCAGTGCCATGCCTTCCCCGATCACGCACAACGTCTGGTTTCTCCCTAGCAACGGCGCTTTCACGCGAAACGTATGCGTCGGCGTCTTGGTCTGAACGGTTTTTACTTCCGTGAAATGTTCCGCCAGCAAAACGTTTTTGAATGGCACCGTGGCAAAGGCATTCTCGTAAAAGGCCGGCGCATTCCAAGAATCGATCACCAGCAGCTCGGCGCAGTTGAAATCCGCCGGCCGCAAACGGCGGTCGCGGCCCCAGTCAGTCGATTGCGCACCGCCATTACGAAACACATAACTGTAATTGAACGCCGCCCCACAGGCTTGGGCTGCCAGCGGCACAGTGACTTCCCAGCTATCACGATCCCGAAATTGAAGCGGCACCGCATGGGTGGGCAAAGGATGGCTGCCCGCCAGTGCGAGCGACTGCCCGGGTTGGGTCACAAACCTTAAACGGAAGGTCAAATTCACGGCTGAACCTTACCAATCTTCCGCACCGCCTGCAAACCCGCACAAAGATGCCCGGCCAAAGTCATTAATCCACCAGCTCCGACATCCCCGACGCCGACGCCCGCTTCTCATCCACCAATTCTGCCCGCTTGTCGATGAATTGCGCCACGATGTCCACCGCGATCTCCATCACGCTCTGCGAACGGATTTTTAAACCCACCGGACATGCCACCCGCGCCATTTCCTCGGCGGTGGCGATCTTCGTTCTCACAAAATGCTCCGTGATAGTCCGCGCCTTGCGCGAACTCCCGATCATTCCTAAAAATTGAAACGGTCGGTGGATCCATGATTCCAGTACCAGCGCATCATGCTTGTGCCCGCGCGTGACAATCAGGCCGAAAGTCGGCGCCGTCGGAAATGGCGCCGCGCACAATTCACCCCATTGCCCCGTGCATAACGAAACCTCTTGCGGAAAAAAGTCATGATTCGCCAGTTCCGGCCGGTCATCAAAGATCGTCACCGCAAAGTCCAATTGCAGCGCCAGCGGTGCCACTGCTTGCGCGATGTGCCCCGAACCTGCGACCCACAATGCGCATGGCGGCAGAATGCTTTCGGTGTAGAGCCAACCATTGGCATCCGGCGCTGTCAGTGCCATCGAAAAATCGTTCTTCACACCCCATGTTTTGGCCGCGTCGCGCATCGCCAGATTCTTCCAAAACGTTTCTCCCATCAGTTGCGCATTGGGGAGAATTACCCCGCATACTTTGCCGCCGCAGATCAATCCATCATCCCAGCCAAAATCATGATCCAGCACCAGCTCAAACGTTTCCGGCTTGCCTGTCTTAAGCGTATTGAGCGCCAGCCGTTGCGCCTCCGCTTCCAGACACCCACCGCCTAGTGTCCCTTTGATTTTTCGATCGGGAAAAAATAACGCCTTTGCACCAAATTTTTGCGGGCTGGAACCCTTCACGCCGGTGATCACGCCCAGCGCGACCGGCTGCCCCGCCGCTGCAGCCGCAGCTAGCAATTGAAAAACCGATTCAGTCACGCCTCTATATTAAGACGTCTGCCTCAAACCTCCAAGCGTCAAACCGACATGCATTATATCCACATTGGTAGGGCGCATCGCTGTTGCAAACCATATCACTCTAATCTGCTTCACCGTTCACCTCCCCCACTGCCGAAATTTCCTGCAAACATGCACGAATTGATAAAACTTCCCCATGGCGGCAGCGGCCACCTTCCTTTAGTTTCCTCCTATGAAGCACATATTCCCCGCCGCCGTCCTGCTGTGCCTGTTCGCCGCCAAGCTGTCCGCCCAGACTGATCTTTACGTCGCCCCCGACGGCTCCGCACCCTTTCACACTGTACAGGCCGCCATCATGTCCGTGCCCTCCGGCAGCCGGGAAAAGCCCGTGATCATCCACATCGCACCCGGCACCTATCAGGAACTCATCTACATCCAGCGCGAAAAATCTTTTTTCAAACTCGTCGGCGCCAACCCCACGAACACCATCCTCTCCTACAACCTCTACGCCGGCATCACCAATGCCGAGGGTAAACCGATCGGCACCTTCAAGACGCCCTCGACCACGATTGATGCCGATGATTTCTCAGCCGAAAATATCACCTTCCAAAATTCCGCCGGTCCCGTCGGCCAGGCCCTGGCCATCCGTGTGGATGGCGACCGCGCGAGTTTTCGCAACTGCCACTTCCTCGGCTGGCAAGACACCATTTTGCTTAACCGTGGACGGCAATATTTTGAAAGCTGCTACATCTGTGGTCATGTAGATTTCATTTTCGGCGCTGCCACGGCTTGGTTTGAAAAATGCGAAATTCATGCCCTGCGCGACGGTTTTCTGACCGCTGCCTCGACACCCGCGGATGTCTCCTATGGTTATGTTTTTTCCCGCTGCCAGATCACCGGTGAACCCGGCGTAAAAACTTGGCTCGGCCGTCCATGGCGGATTTACGCCAGCGTCACCTACCTGAATTGCGACCTGTCCGATGTCATCCGGCCGGCCGGCTGGAACGATTGGAACAAACCCGAAGCCCACACCACCACCCGCTATGCCGAGTTCAATTCCACCGGCCTCGGCGCCAGTCCCACCAATCGCCCAGGCTGGACCAAACAATTGACCGGTGCCGAGGCCAAAAAGATAACCATGGAAAAAGTTCTCGGTGGCGCGGACAACTGGACCCCGACTGCTCCCAGCGTCGATCCGCGATTTGGCGCCACTCAGCGTGACATCCAATACGGCGAAGCTAACGGCGAAAAACTGTTGCTCGATGTCCACGTTCCCGCCGGCGACGGAAAGTTTCCCGTCGCCCTCATTGTGCATGGTGGCGGTTGGATGACCGGCGATAAAGAAACAGACATCGTCCCGGTCTTTGCTCCCGTCGCCACTAATTTCACCTGGTTCACCATCAATTATCGGCTCGCGCCCGAAAGTCACTGGCCCGCCTGCTATGAAGACGTGCAAACCGCGATCCGCTGGGTCAAACAACACGCAGAAGAATTCAAAGGCGACCCCGATCGCATAGCTCTGCTCGGCTATTCCGCCGGCGGCCAACTGGCTACGCTCGCCGGCACACGCGCTGGCCCCGATACCAAAGTACAAGCCATCGTCGGTTTTGCCCCGCCGACTGATCTGGTTGCTGACAATGAACGGCGCGGCGGCTTGAGCGTCTCCATGGAAAACTTGTTTGGACTGGACACCACAAACATCACAGACGGCGTCCGCAAGGTGCTGAAAGAAAATTCCCCGCTGACCTATGTCCAACCCGACCTGCCGCCGTTCTTGATCGTCCAAGGCAGCGCCGATAAAACCGTCCCCGTCAATCAATCGCTCGCCTTCAGGGAAAAGCTGAAAGGCGCGGGTGTGAGTTGCGACATGATTGTGATCCCCGAAGCCCAGCACCGTATCGCGGATTGGAAAAATTTTGATCCTGACTGGCAAAGCAAGCTCATGAACTGGCTGAATGAGCGTTTGGCCGCAAAATGACTCACGGATAAATCAGCCGCAAAAACACGCCGCCATTGGCCGGATCAATCAAGATATTTGTGCCCACGACATTCGTCGAATTCGGCACGGTCGCCCAGTTGGTGCCGAGACCGCCGCTCAAATCGTTCGTCTGGATTTGCAACCGCCACCCCAGATGATCCTGCGGCCACGAGAGTTGCAATTGATTTCCCGCCATCTGCGCCAAGATGTTTGTCGGCTGGTTTGAAGGCAGCGGAATTCCGCCCACCTGCGCTGAATTGGTGCTTTCACCGCCGGTGCTGAGCGCTGTGACGACATAAAAATAATTCACCGCATTGCTGACCGCCGCATCCGCATAGTTCGTCGCCGTCACACTGAACACTGTGGGATACGGCCCGCTGTTGGCCGTGCCCCGCTTCACATTATAGCTCGCCGCACCGCCGACGGCATTCCACTTAAGGTTGATGAGCAGATTTGCCGCCGCCGCCACTAGATTCGTCGGCGCAGGGGGTGTTGGCACGGTTACTAGAAGATTCACTTGCCCCACCGTGCCGGTATCAATGGCATAGTTATAGCCCGCCGGCACCGAGCCAAGCTGCGGCCCGGATCCGCTCAACGTCCCGGTATACGTCAATAGTGTGTAACTGCCATTAGTGAAACCGGCACCCGCAGAAATATTATTGGTGCCGCCCAGCGCAAGATTGCCCACCACGGCCAGCTTGGTCGTGTTCGTGTTCAAGGTGAAATTCAAAACGGTATTGGTGAACAGGGTCAGGCTGTTGCTCACTGTCAGCGTGCTGGCGGCCAGCCGCAGCGGCCCGTCATCCAGCACATTCGTGTTTTTCAACGATCCTAAAGCATTATAAAATGCCAGTGTATTGCCATATCCGTTCGTTGTCAGCCCGTCAAAGGTGAACAGCGTGTTCGTCGGCACACTGTTGCTTATTACTGCTTGCGAATTGAAAAGCGCAAACGCGGTGGTGCCCGACGACACCTTGAAATTACAGTCGATGAACTGCGCCCCGTTGATATTATAGAGGCAAAAATTCCGGTCGCCGGTTAGGTTAACTTTGTTGAAAACGATGTTGGTCGCAGGCATTTCCGTCCGGGCCCAGAGGATGCCCACCGGATAACCGCTGACGGACGTTGCCGTGATGTTGCTGAAGGTGATGTTGCGGTATACCGGCGTGAGCGTGTTGGTTATGGCGGGAACCGGTTCCGTTGCAGCCGTCGTCGGAGTGACGCTGCTTGGTGTGCCGATCTCGTTGTAGTAACTGTACATCTGGATCGGGAAATTCACGTTGGTGATGCCGATGTTGATATAAGAAATGTTCTGGACCAATCCGCCACGGTTATTGTCCGATTTGATGCGGATGCCGTTATCCGCGCCGTTGATCGTGCAATTGATGACCATGATGTTGGACACCCCACCGCTGTCTGTATAACTGCCGATCGAGATGCCATGACCGAGTCCGTAGACATTGTTTGTGAGCAAAACGTCGTGGGTGCCACCGCCACAAGTGAAATCATCATCTCCCGTGCTGATGTTGCAGTTTTGGACCAGGGTGTTGGTACCGCTCACGTCACAGGCATCAGTATTATGGGATGGATTTGTCGGGTCACTGGAGGAAGGCGCCCGCACCGTGACGCCTTGGACCGTGTTGTTCTTGCCGTTTCCGCCGATCGCGATATGAAACATCGGAGAATTCGACAGTGTCACGTCCCGGATCATTTCCCGGTTGCAACCCGACAAGGAAATCATGCTGGGCCGGGCATTTGTTTTGTAACCCGGCCACCAAGGCGCACCTTGGCCGTCGATCGCCCCGAAACCGCTGATCTCAATATTAGTCAAACTTGAACCGGAAATGAAATCGGCCGGATTCACGATCCCTCCCGGATATTGGCTATACGACAGCATCCGCAAAATCGCGCCCGCGTCGATCTGCAGGTTTACATTCTTTTTCAATGTGAGCGGTCCGCATAAAAAGACTCCTGGCGGAATTTCCACCGTACCGCCGATCAATCCGTTCGTGATCAACCCCGCCGTTGCGGTGTTGATCGCATTCTGGATTGCCGTCGTGTTTATCGTTACCCCGTCACCCACCGCGCCATAGGAAATATTGGTGACGACCACGATGTTGTTGGTGTTGATGAAAAGCGACCACGGAACGATGGCGGAAGCTTTCATCACCAGCATTATATACGTCGCCGCGCCCACACACACCCACCACCATGACCTTCTCCTCGATGGCACGACATCCTGTTTTGTACGAAGGGGGTGCGACATGATGCAATGCAAGTTACTTCGCCGGTTCCAACGAACAGTCCACCAGCTTCACATCCGCCTCGATCACCTGGTCCGGCTTTTGGACCTGTTTGAAGGATGAATTATAGATTCTCACCCCGCTGATGTTCGCCGCCGGGAAACCGCGCACATTCAGCACGCGCGGCGTCTGCGCCACCTTGACGTTGTCCATCACCACATTTTTGGCCACGGGATTGAACGGCCCCTTCGCACCTTCCTCATAAAGAAAATCGATCTGCAACACGGAGTCTTTCACCAGCCCCACGTTTACGTTGCGCATGAAAATATTTTGCAACACGCCGCCGCGCATGGCGTTGGATTTCAACCGTAGCGCGCAGATCAGGTTCGGGCTGCTCATCTCGCAGTTCTCCACGAAAACATTGCTGCAACTGCCGGAGATTTCGCTGCCAATGGCCGTGCCCGCATGACCATCGCGCATCGTGCTGTCGCGGATGATCAGGTTCACCGACGGCACAGCGACGCGGCGCCCGTCATTGTTGCGGCCGGACTTGATGGCGATGCAGTCGTCACCCGTATCAAAAGTGCATTTTTCAATTAACACATCGCGGCTGCTTTCCGGATCACAGCCGTCGTTGTTGGCACCGTGCGAAGAGATGTCCACGCCCCGCACCGTCACGTTCGTGCACAGCAGCGGATGGATTTCCCACATCGGCGAGCGGCGGATTTTTACGCCTTCGATCAAAACATTCTGGCACCGCTGGAACTGGATGAAGTTAGGCCGTAGATAATCGCCTTCCCCAAAACGGCGCTGGTCCACCGGCACGCTCTGATTGTTCATGTCATCCAGCCGCTTGCGGGCGGTATTTTGCGTACCTTCGCCGCCGCCTTTGCGCCCCTTCCATGCGAGCCAATTTGAATCATCCGCCTGGCCATCAAGCGTCCCGTCGCCCGTGATGGCGACATTTTTTTGCCCCATCGTGAAGATCAACGGAGAATAATTGTAACACTCGATGCCTTCAAAACGCGTGAACACTGCCGGCAGATACTTCTTCGGGTCCGTGCTGAATTTCAGAACGGAATTGGTCGCTGCCAGGTGCAAGTCTACGCCGCTTTGCAGATGGATTGCGCCCGTCAAAAAATCACCCGCCGGCACCACCACATGTCCTCCGCCTTTTTTCACACAGTCGGCGATGGCCCTAGCAATCGCTTCCGTGCAATCCGCCTGCCCATCTCCGACCGCTCCGTATTTGGTGATGTCAAATTCGCGCGCGGGAAACTGCGGCGGCACGATGCGCGCCAGGATTTCCGGCACCTGCGCCCATTCCGGCGCATCCGCACGGACAACAACTGCCGCCAGCAGCACCAGCGACACGGATAACAGTGATTTTCTCATGTATTGATATTGGATGGAAATACGCGTTTAAAGTTACGGCCCAAGTTGGATCCGGTAAAACCGTTTTATATAACTGACCGCATTGGAATCGCTCCAACTGAACGGCGGCACGGGCGCGTGGTTCGTGAACAGGCTTTGCCACGTCACTAGATTGGTGGAAACCTGCACGATGTAATCCGGCCCCGTATCCCCAGTGACGGTCAGGCTGAAAACTCCGTTATTAAAAGCGGTTCCCGACACCTTTGGATTCGCCGGCACACTCGCTGCCACCGTGAGAAATGCGTTCGCGCTGGCTGCCGCGCCGGCCGCATTCGTCACTGCCACAGAATAGGCCCCGACATTGGTCGTCTGCAGGTTGTTGATCGTCAGCGTAGAATTGGTCGCATTCGCCACCGGCTTGTTGGTATTGAAATACCATTGATACGTCAGCGGCCCCGTACCGCCGACCACCACCGTGAAGGTCGCATTCTGCCCCGGCGCGTTCGTCACATTCTGTGGTTGGACCACGATGAACGGCGCCGTGGCCGGATAGGTTGTCAGCAGCCAGTTTGTTTTGGCCCAAGCCAGCACTCCCGCCCCGGCCCCGCCTGTGGCACTCGTCACGATAGCCTGAAGCTGCGCCGGATCATCCGGTGTGTAAATGTAAGGCAGTTGATTCCCCGGCAAATTATTCCACGAGAAAGCGATGATGGGCGCTTGGAACGGCCCCATCGGACTGCCCGCATCGGTGCTGTTGCCGCGCGTCACCGCGCCATCGAACTCATAAATGCTGTCGAGCGACAAGATCTTCCCGGTGTATGCCGGATTTGACGGGTCAGTCTGATTGTTGCGCAGCGGCCAGAGACAGTCGATGTATAATGACTTTTCAACCAGCAATGCACCGCTTTCGGTGGAGATCGCGCCATTGATTGGCGGATTAAAACTGTATGTGTTGTTCAACGTGTTTTGATTGGCCGTGGTCATCGCGGACGCCCGCGTGTCGCGCAACCGTTTCGCCGCCAACACCTGGGTGTCGTCCACATAGATGTTATAATCGTGCACATTGCCCGCGCGCAAACGCGGCACGCAACGGTCCCACACCCCCAGCCACAGGTGATGAAAGGTCATCGTGATGGTCGCGTTGTTCGGATCTAAGTCGTTCTGGCCGGACAGGTGCGTTTTGTCATGTGCCTGGATGATCGCCACGATGTCTTCCACGCTGTAACCGTGGGTACGCAAGAAATTATACATCGGATAGCTCGCCGGGCTTTGTTCCAGGTAATTGATCTGCTGCCGGACAAAGCTGTTGGCATTGGTTGCCCCGTCGTCGCCCACATATTTGCACCATGAAATTGTGATGCCCGAACTGCCGGCCTTTGTATCCAAAATGCCATCGTAGGTCTTGGTGAAAGTGCAATGATCGATCCATACATTGCTCACTGAACCGCCGTTGCCGATGTCGATAAAATCCCAGTCGTTTTTGTCATATTGTCCTTTGCTGGCCTCGTCCCATTCCCACATCTCGTCAAACTTCAGGTTGCGGACGATCACATTGTGCGTGCTCTTGATGTTGAAGGTGCAATGCCGGATGGTCGCCCCATTTGCCGAAAAAATCGTCAACCCGCCGTTTTTATATTTGATGTCCATCTTGCTGACGCCCGTCGTGACCAGTCGCGGATGCAATTGCGGCGTGGCGGCGGAACTGAACGGACTGCTGGCCAGATTCTGGACTGCCGCGCCGATTTCATTCCAACCAAGATCAAGGTTCGTCGTGATCTCGATCACCTTGATGGCACCCGTCTTGTTGTATGCCAGCACCGCGTTCGCCAGATCCATCGCGTTCGCGACCTTCGCATATGCCGGATCAGTGTCGGCCAGTGTGCCACCACCGGTGGTGCCCTGTGCAAAGCCGGTTAAATTATAGTCCGAATTTGCCACTGGTACCGTGGTCGTCACTGTTAAAACCGCGACACCGCTGGTCAAGCTGCTGACACTGTTGGAAGCCACGATCGTATAACTGCTGCCACTGTCGCTGATTTGGACATTCGTCA